>JBFJPL010000023.1:0-47615 GCA_041617155.1 Kiloniellales bacterium | reverse complement strand
GAACACGGCACCTACGACCTCTACTCCCTCGGCAAGGACGGCCAGGAGGGCGGCGAGGGCGAAAACCAGGACCTCACCTCCTGGTGACCCCGAAACCAACCGAAAACAAACCAAAACCATGAAACAAAACGGCTTCACGCTGGTCGAGCTCTTGGTGGTGATGGTCATCATCGGGCTGCTGCTGGCCGTGGTGCCGATCGCCTTCGACCGGGCCTTGCCGGGCCTCGAGTTGAAATCGACCACGCGCCAACTGGCCGCGGTCCTGCGCGAGGCCCGCAGCAACGCGATTCGCGACAACCAGGAGGCCTCGGTCACGGTCAATGTCACGGACCGCACCTACGCCCTGGATGGCACCAAGAAAAGCGAAGCGGTGGCCGAAGGCATCGAACTTTCGCTGTTCACCGCGACCACCGAGCTCGACAACCAAGGTGGCGGGCGCATCCGTTTTTTCCCGGATGGCACCTCGACGGGCGGGCGGGTGACCCTGGCGGGCGGCGGTACGGCCTACTATATCCTGGTAGATTGGCTGAGCGGCCGGGTGGAGATCGTTGATCAGATGGCCGAATCGCCCTGAGACGGCATATAATGGCTGTATAGGAGCCTTTCCGGCGCAAGGATTTGGCAACCTTTTCGGAGAATTCTGGCCGGCGCCCCAAGGTGTCGGATCGCTTGGATCAGCCAACACGCCGGACGAGGTAAGGAAAAGATGACAAACCTGCCCAAGTGGGCCAGCCGCACCGCGGCCTTGTCGATTCTGTTTGTCTTGCTCGGCGCGCTTTATCTGTTCGTGGTCGGGCCGCTGGTCGAGGCCTATCGGACAACCGACGAAGCCATCGAGCAAACCGGCGATCAACTCGCCCGCTACGAAAATATCTCCAAGAACTATCCGTCGCTCAAGGCACAACTCGAAAAGCTCACCCGCCGGCAGGCCGCCAGCGGTGTCTACCTGGCCGGTGACACCGATGCTCTGGCCGCTGCGGCACTTCAAGAGGACGTCAGCGCCACGATCGAGAGGAACGGCGGCAAGCTGCGCAGCATCCAGATCTTGCCGGTCACCAACGACGGTGAGTTCAAACGGGTCAGTGTCCGTGTCCAGTTGACCGCGACCCTGGGCGCCTTCACCCAGATACTCTATACCCTGGAAGCCGGCAAGCCCGTCACCTTCGTCGACAATTTGGACGTCAAGAACCGGCGGGCGCGGCGCACGGCCAAGGATCAGGACCAGGATCCCGAGCTGGTCATCCGCTTCGATCTGTTCGGCTATCTGCGGCCGGAAGTGAGTTAGCCGCTCAGCCCAGGCCGATCGGACCGTAAAGCCAAATCAGCCAAAACCCACCGGCAAGGTAGGGTCCGAACGGCAGCTCCTGCTGCGGCGAAAGGGAACCCGTTCTCAGCCGCCGGAATAGAGCGCCGAGCAGCCCTGCGGCGGCGGCCAGCAGCACCACGCCTGGCAGGCCCTGCCAGGACACCCAGGCGCCGGCGCCGGCGAGCAGCTTGGCATCGCCGAGGCCGATACCCTCGCGGCCCCGCAATCGCCTGTAGCCGACGGCGAGGGCCGCCAGCAGCAGGAAGCCGCCGGCCGCCGCCAGCGCATGCTCCAACAGCCTATCCGGATCGAGCATCCAGGCCACGGCCAGGCCCGCCGGGATCAGCGGCAGCGTCAGTTCGTCCGGCAGAATCAGGCGCCTGGCATCGATCACACCGAGCGCGAGCAGGGTCCAGCCCAGGCCGCAGCTGGCCCATGCCAGCCATCCGGGCAATACGGCCAGACTCCACAGGGCGATCAAGGTGGCCATGACCTCGATCGCCGGATAGACCGCGCTGACCGCTTGGCCGCAGTGTCGGCAGCGGCCGCGATTGAGTATCCAGCTGACGACCGGCAGCAGATCGCGAACCCCTAGCGTCCGACCGCAGCGGGCGCAGGCCGAACGGCTCCAAACCAACGGCCGGCGATCGGGCAGGCGGTCGGCGACAACGCCGATAAAGCTGCCGAAGCAAGGTGCGACCAGGATCAGCAGCAGGGTTTCGGGGCTAATCCCAAAAGTCATTGATGACGACCTTTGGTCCAAGGAACCTGGCCAAATGTCACTCGCGCCGCGCCGCTTGCTTGGGGTTGGCGAAGAGCCGTCGGCTGCCACGGTGCCAGGCGAAGAAGCGATAGGGCGCTTGGCTGTCACTGGTCAGCTGGAGCACGGCGTCGAGTGCGTAGACGGCGCCGCTGGCGCTCCGACCTTCGGCGTGTACGGTGTAAATGCCGAGGTTGGAGCGGGCGTCACGGCTGCCGGCGCCTTCCCGGATGATTTGGGGCTTTTCCGAGATGGCGTCGAGCAGATCCTCGTCCAGGCCGAGATCCTCGAGTTCGAGCAGCGGGAGGTCTTCAGGGTCCTCCTCGAGGCCCTCGCCGCCCTCGCCGAGGTTGTTGAACAACGCCGCCTGAACCAGGGGCGGCGCCGTATTGTCGGCCGGAACGCTCTCACGCGAATAGACCGTCAGCACGGGCGCGACCTTGTCATAGAGGTCGCGGGTCATACCAAAGACCTGCAGCAACTCGCTGACCACCTCGAAGGGCGCGTCCTTGGCGTCGTGCGCGAGACCCGCCGCTTCATAGTCGCTGTCCTCTGCGCCATTGACGTGGCGCAGGTCGTCTTCGTCGTGGAAATCGAGGATCGCGTCGACCAACGCGTCGGCGTCCTGTCCCGCCAAACCGACCGCGCGGAACAGGCCGCGCAGGATCCCGTCTTCGGCGGCATTGAGGTCGATCTTGCCGCCTTCGTCCTGGACCGCGACTCGGACCTCGCCGTCGGCGAAACGCCAGGCATAGACCGTGCCGTCGATCCGCCAGGGCTCTTCGTCCTCTGCGCCGCTATCCAAGAGGCCAAGGATGGCCTGAAACACGCCGGCCTCGGCCAGCGCCTCGGCCTTGGCGCTTTCGACCAGGTTGCGCGCCAGATTGATTTCGGTGCGCGTGGTTGTCGCAAAACTCGCCGCTATGAGCGCAAGCAGCGTGAGCACCCATAGCACCGTGATGAGGGCAATGCCGCGCCGCCGTGCGGTCTTGTGAGCCAGCATTCGCTTAAGATAGGGCTTCATTGCCGACTATTGAAGAAAGTCGCCCAGGGAATCGATCTCCTCCAACACCCGGCCGGCGCCCATCGCACCGCAGGTCAAGGGGTTCTCCGCGATGGTCACCGGCAGCCCGGTCGCCAGGCGCAGCAGGCCGGCTAGCTGGCTGAGCAGCGCGCCGCCGCCGGTCAGAACGATGCCCTTGTCGGAAATATCGGCCGAGAGTTCCGGGGCGGTCCGCTCCAGGGTCCGCTTGACGCCCTCAACGATTGCGGCAATCGGCTCGGCCAGGCAGTCGGCGATCTCTCGTTCGGTGATTTCCAGTGCCCGGGGTATGCCGCGGAACAGGTCGAAGCCCTTGACGTTGGCGGTCCTGCCGACCCCATCCGTGGGCCGCAGTGCCGAGCCCATATCGATCTTGATCCGCTCCGCAGTCGCCTCGCCGACGGCCACATTGTGCGCCCGGCGAATATAGGCGCTGATCACCTCGTCCAGGCGATAGCCGGCGACGTCCAGGGTTTCGGAATTGACGATGCCGCCCAGAGAAAGGACCGCGATACCCGTCGTGCCGCCGCCGATATCGACGATCATCGATCCGGTCGGCTCATTGATCGGCAGGCCGGCGCCGATCGCCGCGGCTATGGGCTCCTCGAGCAGGTGGATGCGGCTGGCGCCGGCCGCTTCGGCCGCTTCCTTGATGGCCCGGCGTTCCACCTTGGTGGCGCCCGAGGGCACCGATACGATCATCCTCGGATGGACCAGCAAGCGTCGCTGATAGGCCTTGCGAATGAAGTGCTTGATCATTTCCTCGGCGACCTCGAAATCGCCGATCACGCCGGTCCGCATGGGCCGGATCGCTCGGATGTTTCCGGGCGTGCGGCCGATCATGCGATTGGCCTCCTCGCCGATCGCCAGCACCTGACGCTTGCCGGCGCGGTCGAGGATTGCGACGACGGAAGGTTCGTTGAGCACGATGCCGCGGCCCTTGACGTAGACCAGCGTATTGGCCGTGCCCAGGTCGATGGCCATATCCCCAGCGCGCGCGGCAAAGATCTTCGAGAACATCGCCACTCCGTTGTCGCCTTACGGCGCCCAAGACCCGCCGGCGATCTCCGCAGGGCAAACCCGCCGCCGCGGCGCCCCAGACTACGAGGCGGTCCGCCAGGGTCGGCGCGGCCCTATGCGGGAACCGCCTCGGCCTTGCTATTAGCCAGATATCTGCGGATCTTTCCAGCAACCTCTTGGGGCGTCGGTCGAATCCGGCCGCCATAGCCCTCGCGATCGAACAGCTGCCGAGCCTCGCCCGGGGACAGATCGAAAAAGGCGGCGACGGCCGCCCAGTCGCTTGCCGAGCCGTAAATCGGACGGCAGTCCTTCAGGCTGTCGCCGCCTTCCAGGTGCAGGCCTTGGGCCAGAAACCAGGGATGGCCGGCTGCCGCCAGGCCAACCGCGCAGCCGCGGCCATGGCCGTACCAACGCGAGAAGGTCAACTTGCCGGCGGGCAGGCCTTCGACGAAGGCGGCGAGCTGCGCCAACCGCTCGCCGCCCGACGCGACGAATTGGGGAATTTTCTGCGGCCGTCTGTAGTCCATGACACCTCCATCGCCCCTGTCAGCTCGGTGCGCGCGGCCGGCAGGGGTAGCCTGTGTGCTGCGATCGTTGCATATCTTATGACAGACCGCGGCGCCGCGCCAACCGTCAGGCCGACCGCCGAATGGTGTCACATTGTCGCGGTTCTGCTATGGTGCGGTCCCCTGCGAAGATGCTGGATGAAATAGCGGTCATGGCCGAAACGCAATTGAAGGATCCGGTGGTCGAAGCGCTGCGCGCGCTCCTGGGCGAACGGCTATCCACCTCGGCGGCGGTGCGCGAGCAGCACGGCCACGACGAGTCCTATCACGCCACCCACGCGCCCGACGCGGTGGCTTTCGCCCGCAGCACTGAGGAGGTGGCCGAGATCGTCAGGGTCTGCGTCGCCCACAAGCGCCCGATCATTCCTTTCGGCACCGGCACCTCGCTCGAAGGCCATGTGGCGGCATTGCACGGCGGCATTACCATCGATCTTACCCAGATGAACCAGGTTCTCGAGGTCAATGCCGAGGATCTTGACTGCCGTGTCCAACCCGGCGTCACCCGCAAGCAGCTCAACGAGTATCTGCGCCATACCGGCCTGTTCTTTCCGATCGACCCCGGCGCCGATGCCTCGCTGGGCGGTATGGCCGCGACCCGGGCCTCGGGCACCAATGCGGTGCGCTATGGCACAATGCGAGAGAACGTGCTGGGCCTGACTGTGGTGCTGGCCGACGGGCGGGTGATTCGGACCGGCGGACGGGCGCGCAAGTCGGCGGCCGGCTACGACCTGACGAGGCTGTTCGTCGGGTCGGAAGGTACGCTCGGCGTCATCACCGAGATTCAGCTGCGTCTCTACGGCATACCGGAGGCGATTTCCTCGGCGGTGTGTCCTTTCAAGACCCTGGCTGGCGCCGTCGACACGGTGATCGCGACCATCCAGATGGGTATTCCGGTGGCGCGCATCGAGCTGCTCGACGACGTGATGATGGACGCGGTCAATAAATACTCCGATCTCGATTACCCGGTCAGCCCGACCCTGTTCTTCGAGTTTCACGGCAGCGAGGCCGGGGTCAAGGAGCAGGCCGAGACGGTCGGCCAAATCGCCGCCGAAAACGGCGCCGGCGATTTCCAATGGACAACCCTGCAGGAAGAGCGCAGCAAGCTTTGGCAGGCGCGCCACGACGCCTATTACGCGGCACTAGCCCTCAGGCCCGGCGCCAAGGGTTGGGCGACGGATGTCTGTGTGCCGATCTCGCATCTGGCCGACTGCATTGTCGAGACCAAGCAGGATATCGAAGCCTCGGGGTTGCTGGCGCCGATCGTCGGACACGTCGGCGACGGCAACTTCCATCTGTCTTTCATCATCGACCCGGACGATCGGGCCGAGATGGCGAAATCCAAGGAGGTCAACGACCGCATGGTGCTGCGCGCGCTGGCGCAGGGCGGCACCTGCACCGGCGAGCACGGCATCGGCTACGGCAAGCTGGATTTCCTGACCGCCGAACACGGCGAGGCGGTCACGGTCATGCGTCAGATCAAGCTGGCGCTGGATCCGGGAAACCTCATGAATCCCGGCAAGATGCTACGCGTTTAGCGTGCGCGGCCGAGGCCCTTCCGGCCGATCGGGCGGCCGCCGATGTTTCATCGACCGAGCCGTTACGCGGGCGTTTTAAGCGCCGCTTGCTTGCTCTAAGATCAGGCAAAACATCGCACCGAGAACGGCCGTCGCAGCCCGGGCGCGGCGTTCGACGGCAAAACGGGCAAGGGGTGTGAAGTGAGGTTCTTTTTATACGGCCTTGTGGCGTTCGTCGTGCTCGTGGTTGCGGCGGCTCTGATTGGCCCGAGCTTCGTCGATTGGAACGCCCACAAGGCCCGCCTTGCCGCCGAGGTGCGCGCGGCGACCGGGCGCGATCTGACGATCGACGGTGACATGCACCTGACCATTCTACCTGCCCCGGCGCTGTCCGCGGACCAAGTGCGCTTTGCCAATATCTCCGGCGGTACCGAGCCCTATATGGCCGAGGTGCGCGAGCTCAGAATCCGAATCGCGCTGCTGCCCCTCATTCAAGGCCGGATCCAGGTCGAGAGCGTGTCGCTGGTGGCGCCCAGGATCCTGCTCGAGAAGCTGGCCGATGGTCGGCGCAATTGGACGCTGGGCGACGCCGCCACGGCACCCGAACCGGGCGCTCCAGCGCCCGAGTCTTCCGACAGCGAGCTGCCCGGCGAGGTTCAACTCGACAGCTTCATCATCAGCGACGGCATGCTGATCTATCGAGATGCCTCCAGCGGGCGCGAGGAGCGTGTCGAACAGCTCGACGCGGAGATCGTTGCAGAGTCGCTTTCGGGCCCGATGACCAGCCGGGGCCACGCGATCGTGCACGGCATCGAGACCGAGTTTGATCTGGCGGCTGGACGGGTGGTCAAGGCCGGCGCGACACCGTTCAAGCTAACCTTGCGGTTGCCGGCGGCCGAGGCCGAAGCGCAATTCGCCGGATCGGTCTCCCTGCACCCGGATACGCTGCGTTTCCGTGGCCACCTCGCGAGTCAGGGCAGGAGCCTTGCCGCCGCGGTGCGGGCGCTTACGGGTGGACGGTGGGTTGGCTGGCCGGGTCTGACCCGTCAGCCCTTCGCCTTGCAGAGCGACCTTTCCGGTGACCTTGCCGCGGTCACCGGTTCAGAGGTTCGTCTGCAGTTGGGCGAAACCTCCATGTCTGGCGACGCGACGGTGACCTTCGAGCCGACTCTCGATGCGACTCTTTCACTGAACGCCACCCGCATCGACCTCGACCAGCTCCTGGCTGTGGGTGGGTCGGACGTGCCGCCGGCGCCGGAAGCGGTGTCACCGGCCGATGGCGGCGAGCCCACCGGCACGTTTGCCGAGCGCTCCGCGTCACTGCCGAGCGACATCAAGGCACGGTTGGAATTGGCCGTGGAGGGTCTGGTCTACCGAGGCCAGGCGATGCGCCAGTTGCGTTTCGATGCCTCCCTGCAGGATGGCAAGATTACCGTTGGCCAGGCCATGGCCTTGTTGCCCGGCGGTTCCGATCTGTCGTTGACGGGCGTGGTGTCGCCCGGCGAATCGGGGCTTCGGTTCGATGGCCGGGTCCAATCGGTGTCCGATAACTTCCGTGGTTTGGCGACTTGGCTGGGGGCCGATCTGACCAAGGTGCCGGCGGACCGGCTACGGCGCATGAGCTTCGCCAGCCAGATCGAGGCCAGCAAGCAGCAGGTCGACTTGAAGAATATCGACCTGCGGGTCGATCTGACTCGGGTCACCGGCGGCATCGTCGCCGCGATGCGCGAACGCATCGGTCTCGGTATCGGCCTTGCCATGGACAAACTGAACCTGGATGCCTACCTGCCGGCGCCGGACCGTGCCGAGGAGGAAACGCCAGATCCCGCGGCCGTGCCCGCAGGATCGCTCGCGGCGGCGGATCATGCCGGCCCGAGCCTTCTTGCTCTACTCGACCGGTTCGATGCCAACCTGGATTTCCGGATCGGCAACCTGACCTACAAGGGTGCCGCGGCCAAGGACCTGCGCCTGGATGGAACCTTGCAGAACGGCGCCCTGACGCTGCGCCAGGCCAGCATAGGCGCTTTGCCCGGCGCTCGGGCGGCCTACAGCGGTGAGATCCGTGACTTGGCATCCACGCCCTCGTTCGACGGTGAGGTTGAGCTCGAGATTTCAAACCCGCGCCGTCTGGCCAAAGCTTTGCAGCTTGACGCCAAACCCTGGGCCCGGCTGGGAGGGTTCACTCTGCGCGGCGATATCATGGGAAGCGGTGACGACCTGCAAATTGACGGCGCGCTTGCCGCTCTCGGCGGACGCCTCGGCCTCAGCGGACTGATTCGGCCGTCAGCCGAGCCTGTCGAATTCGACGTGGCGGTGACGGCGCAGCATCCGGACCTGCCTGGCCTGGTCAAGGCCCTGGGCGGTGCAGCCGGCTTGAAGCCGGACTTTGGGGGCCTGGATCTGACCGGCCAAGTCATTGGAACGCCACTCGATTTCGACGTTAGCGACCTAGCCGGAAGCCTGGGATCGATCGACCTTTCCGGACAGTTTAGTGCCGAGCTCGCGCGGGCGAAGCCCTTCGTCCGCGCCAATCTCGTGGCCGGCGATCTGCCGCTTGCGGCGCTGCTGGCGCCGGCCGCCGGCCGGAACGACGCGGACCACAGTCGGCAGGGGCAAGCCTACGGCGCCGACAGCACCGAGTCCCACTGGTCGCGTGAGGCACTCGACCTTGCGCACTGGCACGCTTTCGATGCTGAGCTGGTGCTGGAGGTGCAGCGACTCAGGGTGGCCGGGACCGATCTCGAAGACGTGGCACTGACGGCCAATCTGCTCGACGGCGTGCTGGACGTCGAGCGTCTCACCGCCTCGTTGCACGGCGGTGCGCTTCAGGTGATCGGCAAGGTCGAGGCCAAGGAGGGCCTTGAGGCCGGCATTGCGGTCACGGCCGTCGAGGTGGAAATCGGCGGGCTGCTGCGGGAGCAGGCCGACTTCAAGCGAGTATCCGGGCCGGTTAACCTGAAGGCCGAATTGACCACATCGGGCAGCAGCGAGGCGGATTTGATCTCGGCCCTTGTCGGCAAGGGCGATTTCACCGGTACGCTCCAGGTAAAGGTCGAGAACAAGGAACGTTTGGGTGCCCTTGCGCTCGATCTGCTCGGCAACAAGGTCCGGGAAATCCGCAACCTAACCGACGCCACGACGACGCTGCTGAGCAGCTTTGCCGGCGCGCCAGCCGGACTCGCCGGCACCTTTACCGTGGATCACGGCGTGCTGATTACCGACGACGCGAAAATCGACGGGGCATCGGCCCGTGCTTTGACCCGGGTCAGGGCCGACCTACCGGCCTGGCGGCTCGACAGCCAGACCGACGTGTTCCAAGCGTCGGATCCTGATACCCCTTATCTGACCGCCAATTTGAAGGGGCCGCTAAACGCTCCGGACGTCAGGCTCGGCGGACTGCCATTCAAAAGTCCAAACCTGGCACCGGGCAGCGGCCAAGGCGACCAGCCCAATGGCGTGCTCGCCCCTCTCCTGCCCAAGAAGCTCAAGACCCAGGATGTCTTGAAAGGCCTGCGGAAAGGGTTGCGGGGCTAGGAGCCGGTTTCGGCCGTTCGATTTGAGGCCTGGCCCAGCAGGTAGACTCTGATTGCGCTCGACAGGTTGCCGCTGCGGTCGCGGTCGATCTTCTCGATTAGGCCGGCGACCGACAAGCCCTCGGTGCGCGCCTGATCTTTCAGGGCGTTCCAAAAGGCCCGTTCCAGGCTGAGACTGGTGCGGTGGCCGGAAATCGTAACCGAGTGTTTGCGGATCGTTTGATCCGCCGTGGGTTTGGGCGCGGTCTCAGGATTTGGCACGGGGCCCCAACATGTTCTCCGGCCGCACCCAGTCGTCGAACTGCTCGGCCGTGAGGAGGCCAAGTTCCACAGCCGCTTGCTTGAGCGTGGTGTTCTCCGCATAGGCTTTTTTGGCTACCTTGGCGGCGTTGTCGTAGCCGATGTGCGGATTGAGCGCGGTCACCAACATAAGCGACTGCTCCATCAGGGCCTTGATCCGCTCCTCGTTCGCCTCGATTCCCGCAACGCAGTTCTCGCGGAAGGAATCGCAGGCATCGCCGATCAGCTTGGCGGACTGCAGCAGGTTATAGATCAGCACCGGCTTGAAGACGTTGAGCTCGAAGTGGCCGTTGGAACCAGCCACGGTGACCGTCGTGTGGTTGCCCATGACCTGGGCGCAGACCATGGTCATGGCTTCGCATTGGGTCGGGTTCACCTTGCCCGGCATGATTGAGGAGCCGGGCTCGTTGGCCGGCAGCAGGATCTCGGCCAGGCCGCAGCGCGGCCCGGAGCCCAGAAGGCGGATGTCGTTGGCGATCTTCATCAGCGAGGTCGCGACCACGTTGAGCGCGCCCGAGGCCTCGACGATGGCGTCGTGCGCGGCCAGCGCCTCGAACTTGTTCTCGGCGCTGACGAAGGGCAGACCGGTGATCTTGGCGACCTCCCCCGCCAGGGCTTCGGCGAAGCCCTCGATGGCGTTCAGCCCGGTGCCGACTGCGGTGCCGCCCTGGGCGAGCTGCAGCAGGCGGGGCAGGGCGGCCTCGACCCGGACGATGGCGTATTCGATCTGCTTGGCGTAGCCGGAAAACTCCTGGCCCAGGGTCAGCGGCGTGGCGTCCATCAGGTGGGTACGGCCGATCTTGATGATCTTGTCGAAGGCCTTGGCCTTCTCGTCGAGCACGGCGTGCAGGCGGCCCAGCGCCGGCACGGTCTCGCCGGCGATCTGCTGGACCGCGGCGATGTGCATGGCGGTCGGGAAGGTGTCGTTGGACGACTGGCCCTGGTTGACGTGGTCGTTAGGGTGTACCGGCTCCTTGCCGCCGCGCGTGCCGGTCAGGATCTCGTTGGCGCGTCCGGCGATCACCTCGTTGGCGTTCATGTTGCTTTGGGTGCCCGAGCCGGTCTGCCAGACGACCAGTGGGAAATGGTCGGTCAGCTTGCCCTCGGCGACCTCCTCGGCCGCCTGCACGATGGCCGCGCCCAGTTTCTTATCGAGCGCGCCAAGCGCCATGTTGGTACGGGCCGCCGCCAGCTTCTCGACACCCAACGCCTTAACCAGCACGGGCGGCATTTTCTCGCCGCCAATCTTGAAATTCATCAGCGAGCGCTGGGTCTGCGCGCCCCAATAGCGATCCGCCGGGACCGCGAGTTCGCCCATGGAATCGCTTTCGGTACGGGTTTCCGGCCGATCGGTCATGGCGGACCTTCCTTCTCGTCCTGGCTGCGCAAGTCAGCGTGATCTTAAGCGTCGCGGCCGGGCAGGCCAAGACCAAGCAGGTCAATTGCGACGGCGTTGGTCACCTTTCGCCGTTCTATACCAAAAGTCACTATCAACGACCTTTGATCTTAGCGCGGCGCGACGCCTCGACCGCCAGCCGGGCCCAGGGCAGCAACTCGTCGGGATCCTCCAGGCTGCCGTCCGGGGCTTCCCTGTAGGACATCTTAACCGTGCGGCCGGGACGGCTGTAGGTAAAGGGCTCGCTGCCGGCATCGGCGAAGCTTGTTTCGGTGTCGCCGTCGACCTTGAGATAGAGCCGGTCGTCGGCGATCAGCGCGAACATGGTGCCCTCGAGATAGAGGCCCCAGCCGCCGAACATGCGGCGCGGCTGGACCGGGCCGAGTGGCAGCAGCAGATCCAGCAGGTGCTCCACGAATCGGTCGCTCGGGGTCATGGTTTCGCCTCCAGGCCTTTGAGAAACTCGGCAACAGCCTCGATCGCCTCCATCCGGTTTTGCTCCCGGGTGCGCCCCGAGGCCTTGCGCGGCACCAGGCTGTGGTCGCCGTCCTCGGCCCAGTGAAAGCGGATCCGGGACGAGAGGCGGTACTGCGCGACATCCGAGGCCGAGCCCAAGGCATCGCGGGTGCCCTGGACGATCAGGGTCGGCGTTTCGAGGGTTTCAAGATGAGCGGTGCGCAGGCGTTCGGGCTTGCCGGGTGGGTGGAAGGGATAGCCCAGGCAGACCAGGGCCCGCGCGCCGCTCTGCTCGGCGATCAGGCTGGCTATCCGGCCGCCCAAGGATTTGCCGCCAATGGCGAAGCGGTTCGACCCGACCGCGGCGATGACCTGGCGCCAGGCCTCGAGCAGGATGGGCAGCCGATCCGGCGGCCGCTTGCCGCCGCCGCTACGCCTTGCCGCCATGTAGGGAAACTCGAAACGCGCGACCCTCAGCCCCGTCCCGCCGAGGCCTTGGGCGAAGGCCGCCATGAAGTCGGAATCCATCGGGGCGCCGGCGCCATGGGCCAGAATCAGCGTCGAGGGCGCCGATTTCGGGCCGTCCAAGAGGATAAGGGGCGCCGCCATCACGGCCCCCTTGGTAGTCGTATTATCATAGTTCGTTAACTTGGATTTTCCATAATAGAGACCCAAGCCCCCGAAAGTTTTCGGGGTGAGAGGTGATATGGACGATCTCAGCAATCGTGATCTCTCGCAAGTGCCCGACGAAGAACTCAGCCCGGCAGAGCGCCAGGAGCTGAGACGGCGGCTCGACGCCTTTGTGGCGGCCATGCGAAACCGGGTTTTCGAAGGCCGCACCGTCGAGCCCCGGCCCAAGTCGATTTCCAAATGGGACCCGATGCGCACCGACCGGAAGGATTGACCCGGGCGGCGTCCGTTCTTTGGTGTGTGTCGGCTATTTCTTGCGGAAGGTGTCCAGCGTGACGACCTTATGGGCGGGCGCCTCCCGAGGGCCGCCGTCAGCCGCATTTTCCGAATCGGCTTCCGCGTCCGGCTGCGCTTTTCCAACGGCTGTTTTCTTTGGCTCGTTTTTCTTGAACGGCAGGGTCTCGATCTCGGCCAATTGGCCGCTGGCCTCGCGGTCCGCCGGTCCGCCATCGAACTGCAGGCCGAAGCGCACCGAGGGATCCGCGAAGGCGATCACGGCCTGGAACGGTATTTCCAGGCGCTCGGGCACATCGGAAAAGCTCAGAGTCACCGCAAAGCCGTCGTCGCCGACCTCCAGGCCCCAGAACTGGTACTGCAGCACGATCGTCATCTCGCCCGGATAGCGCTCGCGCAGCTGCTCCGGCATGTCGACCTCCGGGTGTTCCGTGCGAAACGTGATGTAAAGGTGGTGATCGCCGGGCAGTCCGTGTTCGGCGACGTAGCTCAGCGCTTCGCGCAGAACCCCGCGCAAGGCACGCTCGACCATGACATCGTATTTGAGGCCGTTATCAACCATCTGGGCCGTCAAACATCTGGATTCTTGGCCCTCAACTCTTCCGCTTCGCCTCGCACTGGCCCGCCGGCGGCACGCCGGGAGCGATCGAATGGGGCGCTTCTGTTGCCAGGTGCGCCCCGAACCCCGCCTCGACGGATGAAGGCCGAGGACTTAGTCTTGGCTTGCCAGCTGCTTAGGCAGCGAGGCGCGCCTCATCATAGTTGTCATTCGCAACTATAAAACGGCCCGATAACGGCGGTACCATGCCGGGTGCCGAACATGCCTTTACCACGCGCGTCGATCCTGTTTCGCCCCCAGAACGGCCCGCGCCTGCGCGGCGCGGGCGAAACTGGTGGAGGCGCCGGGTACTGCCCCCGGGTCCGCAACGCTTATTCCACGTGCCCGTGTAACACCATAGTCGGTTGCCCGACGTCTCTAATATAGGGCTTTTCGCCGCCAGGTTAAAGTTAGCCGTTGGTTAATCCGTGGCTCAGCCCGGCAAGGTAGGTGGTGACCAAGTCATCGGCCATATCTTCGGCAGAAAGGCCGGTCACGAGATCGAGCCTCTGGGACAGCGCCAGGGAGGTAATGCCGTGCAGGGCCGACCAGAGCACCCTGGCGGCGCGCCGGCAATCGGTATCGCCGCCCGGCCCGAACAGCGGTGCGATGGCCGCCTCGACCGGCTCGAAGAGCCGGGCGATGTGGCCCGGGAACCAGTCGGGCAGCTCGTTGCCCTTGGCCATGCGGT
The DNA here is from genome assembly GCA_041617155.1 of Kiloniellales bacterium. Taxonomy (GTDB): domain Bacteria; phylum Pseudomonadota; class Alphaproteobacteria; order Kiloniellales; family JAKSDN01; genus CAMYKD01. The sequence goes on along the minus strand of JBFJPL010000023.1, from coordinate 33,509 downwards.
GCTCGAAGACCGCCGACCATAGCTGCGGTGCGGCCCGAATCTCGGCAATGTAGGCGCGCGCCATTGCCCGCAGGGCCGTCACCGGCTCGGATCCCTGCGCCTCCAGGTCCCGCAACCGGGCCAGCAGTTGGTCCAGCGTCGCGGCATTGACCTGCAGGACCAGGTCGTCGAGGTTGGCGAAGTGGTTGTAGAGCGTGCCCGGCGAATAGCCGATTTCCCGGGCGATGCTCCGCACGGTCAGGCCGCTCAATCCCTCCTCGGCCAGCACGCGCCGCGTCGCCGCCAGGGCCATGGCGTGCAAGACCTCCGCGCTGTGATCGTTGCGCCGCCCCATGGCAGGGTGCTCCTAAAAAATGAACGCTGTTTAAAAAATCCTTGAAGGGCCGAGTCTGTCAACCCAAGTCGATAAATATACAATGTTCAATTAAACCATTGCCTGAAAATATGCCCGGGAGGCTTGTGCCGTCATGCCCGGCACAGCGCTCCGACCACCAGGATCGTTCCGGTCCGCGGCTGGCCCCAAGAGCCCAAGCGACGCCGCGGCCGACCAGTTCCAGACGCCGCCTCTTGGCTCGGGCCCTTGGCATTCGTGGCCCTGGCACCGGCACCGTCGTGGCCGCCAATTTCGCTGCTGCCGTGGCCGGCCGCGGCCCTGGCGTTCGATCAACGCCAACGCTCGCGCGGCGCGGTCCTGGTCCACTGCGCCGATGGCGGTGCGCGCAGCGCAGACGTAATCGCGGTTATCCCCGGGTTCCACAGAAATACCGTTCGGACGACTCCGCGTGATCCGTTATGGTCGCCCGGAATGAGTTGCTATGATGCGTAGGGCTGGAAGCGTCCCTATCTCACCTAACCCCGGAAACGGCCACGAGGCGAGGATGACAGCCGGCAACGACACGCAGAAACGCGAATATCTGACCGAGAGCCAAGCCGCGGAGGTCGAGGAGCAGCGCACCCAGAGCCACCGGACCCGCCGCGCCACCGTGTCGGCGCTGGAGGAGATCCTCTACCAGCCGCTGCCGGTGCTCGACCACGGCTTCGTGCGGGTGATCGACTACATGGGCGACGACGCGGCCATCGTTCAGGCGGCGCGGGTTTCCTACGGCAAGGGCACCAAGCAAGTCCGGCAGGACTCCGGGCTGATCAACTATCTGATGCGCCACCGCCACTCGACACCCTTCGAGATGTGCGAGATCAAGTACCATGTGAAGCTGCCGGTCTTCGTGGCGCGCCAGTGGATCCGCCACCGCACGGCCAACGTCAACGAGTACTCGGCGCGCTACTCCGTGCTCGACAACGAGTTCTACATTCCGGCGCCGGAGAACTTGGCCGCCCAGTCGGCCACCAACCGCCAGGGCCGCGGCGCGGTGCTGGAAGGCGCCGAGGCGGCGCGGGTGCTGGACCTTCTGAAACAGGATTCGGCGCGCTGCTACGGCCACTACGAGGAGATGCTGAACGAGGGCCAGGGCGGCGACCGGATCGACCAGAGCCGGGACGGCCTGGCGCGCGAACTGGCGCGCATGAACCTGCCGCTCAACATCTATACCCAGTGGTATTGGAAGTGCGACCTGCACAACCTGTTGCATTTCATCTCGCTGCGGGCCGACACCCACGCCCAGTACGAGATCCGCGTCTACGCCGAGGCCATGCTGGAGACCGTCAGGCGCTGGGTGCCGATCACCGCCGAAGCCTTCGAGAACCACGCCATGAGCGGCGTCAAGCTCTCGGGCCCGGCGCTCGAGGCGGTCAAGCGCATGCTGGACGGCGAAAGCGTCGGGCCGGAGAACGCCGGCATGTCCAAACGCGAATGGCAGGAACTGATGGCGGCGCTTGGCCGGCACGGATAGCCGCCGGGCCGCCTAGCGGGCTGTTTTCACTCAGTCGCCGGCAAGCAGTTCCGGCCAGTTGCGGTCTGCCTTGCCGATGTTGCCGGGGATGTCCTTTTCCCAGCGGCGCTGCACCGACTTGGAGTAGTTCAAGTAGAGCTTGCCGTCGACGATCCGCCACGCCTCGGGGTCGGTCGAGGCCGTGTAGCCCTGGCTCACGGCCCAGGCGCAGTAGCCGCCGTACTGCGGCGCGTAGCGCTCGGGATCGGCCGCGAAGCTGTCCCGGTTCTCGGCCGAGGCAAAGCGCCAGGTGGCGCCCTGCCATTGGTGGGTGAAGCGCTCGGAGCCTTCGACCGGCCGGCCGTGCGTGAAGTAGGCGACCGGATCGTAGCCGCGCAGGGCCTTGCGGCGCCAGCTGTACACCGGCTCGAGGGCGAGCGCCGGCGCGCTGCCGAGGGCCAGCGCCGAGGCGGCGAAACCGGCCAGGAGATGCCGTCGGCTCAGATCGGTGGTGGGCATGTCGCGTTCTCCTCGTGCCGTGACCGGTCCGCAAAGGGGTCTGCCAAAAGTCCGCCGCCTGGCCACTATTGCATCACGATGGTCGGCGCTTTTTGCGCCGTGTCGCCGAGGGCGGCGGATACCTTGCTCCAGATCTGCCGGGCGATCGCGACATAGGCCTTGGCGTTCGCACTGTCCGGGTTGGACACGACGATCGGCCGGCCGCCGTCGGAGGTCTCGCGGATCTCGATATCCAGCGGGATCTCGCCGAGGAACGCCATGCCCAGCTTGTCCGCCTCGCGCTTGGCGCCGCCGTGGCTGAAGATATGGCTCTCGTGGCCGCAGTTGGGGCAGACGAAGGTGCTCATGTTCTCGACGATGCCGAGCACCGGCACGTCGACCCGGCGGAACATGTTGAGGCCCTTGCGGGCGTCGAGCAGGGCGATGTCCTGCGGCGTCGAGACGATCACTGCGCCGGCCAGCGGCACCTGCTGGGCCATGGTGAGCTGGGCGTCGCCGGTGCCCGGCGGCATGTCTACGATCATGATGTCCAGCTCGCCCCACGCGACATCGCGCAGCATCTGCTGCAGGGCGCTCTGCACCATCGGCCCGCGCCAGATCATCGGCGTGTCCTCGGCCACCAGAAAGCCCATGGACATGCACTTGATGCCATAGTTCTCCATCGGCCGCAGGATCTTGCCGTCGGGCGAGGTCGGCCGGCCGCTGATGCCCATCATCCGCGGCAGCGACGGCCCGTAGATGTCGGCGTCCAAAAGACCGACCTTGATCCCGAGGGTCGCCAGACCGAGGGCCAGGTTGATGGCGGTGGTCGACTTGCCGACGCCGCCCTTGCCGCTGGCCACCGCGACGATCGCCTTGACGCCGGGCACCAACGCCCGGGCCGCGCCGCCGGCCTGCGGGGTCGCCCCGGCCGGGCCGGGCGGCGCGGCGGCCGCCGGCTGCTCCCGGTGCGCGGTCAGCACCGCGGTTACCGACAGGACACCGTCCAGCGCCTGAACCGTCTGCTCCGCCGCCTTGCGCAGCGGCTCCATCTCGGGCCCCTTGCGCGGATCGACCTCGATCGCGAATCCGATGTTGCCGTCCTTCACCACGACGCCTGAAACCATGCCTCGCGAGACGATATCCTGCTTGCTTTCAGGCTCGATCACCGCTTTAAGGGCGGCGATGATTTGTTGCTCGGTAATCTGCCCCATAGGCGGAAAACTCCCTGGTCATGACATTATTCGGCTGAAAGCTTGTGCGTGAGGCGCTATCTATACGGCAAGCATGCAGCAAGGTCCCGCCAATTCCCATATGAATATAGCGCATGGCGGGACGATTTGTAGCAGCAGGTAAACAACAAGACGGCGAGGAAATCTGAAGATGCCGTGGAAATCGCAAGGTGGTGGTTCGGGCGGTCCCTGGGGGGGCGGTGGAGGTTCCGGCGGCGGCGGCCCTTGGGGCGGCGGCGGTGGTGGCGGTCCGGGCGGCCCAAGGCCACCCGACTTCGAGGACTTCATCCGCAAGGGCCAGGACCGTTTCAGGCGCATGATGCCGGGCGGTCTGGGCGGCGGTCCGGGGCTGCTGATCGCCCTGCTTTTGTTGCTGGCGCTGTGGGGCCTTTCCGGCATCTACTTCGTGCAGCCGGACCAGCAGGGCATCGTGCTGCAGTTCGGCAAGTACGTGAAGACCACCCAGCCGGGTTTCAACTGGCACCTGCCCTATCCGATCGAGTCGGTGGAACGGCCCAGCGTGACCACAATTCAGCAGATCGACGTGGGCTTCATCGCCCGCGTCGACCGCGGCCGGGGCGGCGAGCGCGACGTCTCGGAAGAGAGCCTGATGCTGACCGGCGACCAGAACATCATCGATATCGATTTCACGGTGCAGTGGAAGATCGCCGACGCCGCGGCCTTCCTGTTCAACATCCGCGATCCGGCGGCGACCGTAAAGATCGCGGCCGAGAGCGCGATGCGCGAGATCATCGGTCAGACCGATATCCAGCCGGCCCTGGCCGAAGCCCGCCAGGACATCGAAATCAAGACCCGAAATCTCTTGCAGAGCATCCTGAACGAATACGAGGCCGGTATCGAGGTCACCAAGATCCAGCTGCAGGACGTGCAGCCGCCGGCGCCGGTGATCGACGCATTCGACGACGTGCAGCGTGCGCTGCAGGATCGGGACCGGCTGCGCAACGAGGCGGATGCCTACCGCAACGATATCCTGCCGCGCGCGCGCGGCGAGGCGCAGCGGATGATTCAGGGGGCCGAGGCCTACAAGGAGCGGTTGGCAAACGAGGCCGACGGTGAGGCGCAGCGCTTCCTTTCGGTCTACAAAGCCTATTTACAGAACCCGGAAGTGACGCGGCGGCGCATGTTCCTCGAAACGCTGCAGAAAGTCATGAGCAAGAACGACAAGGTAATCATGGATTCGGAAATTCAAGGCGCGGTGCCCTATTTACCGCTCAACGAGCTGCGGCGCGGAGGCACCCAGCCTTCGCAGGGCGGAAACTAGGTCGAAGGAAATAGAACCATGACACGACTTCTTCCTTTGGTGCTGGCCATATTGGTTGTCGCCGCCGGCTTCGTGCTGTTCAGTGCGATGTTTACGGTACACCAGACGAGCCAGGCGATGGTGCTGCAGTTCGGCAACCCCATTAGGGTGGTCAATCAGCCAGGCAAGAACGAACCCGGCCTGCATTTCAAACTGCCCTGGCAGAACGTCATCGACTACGAGAAGCGGGTGCTCAACCTCGACCCGCCGGTCGCCCGCGTCATCCTGTCGGACCAGAAACCGCTGCTGGTCGACACCTTCGCGCGCTACCGCATCACCGACCCGTTGCTGTTCTACCAGCGGGTGCGCACGGAAAGCGGCGTGCGCCAGCGCCTCGGGCCGATCCTCAACGCGGCTTTGCGCAGTGTGCTCGGCAACGTCAATCTGGTGGCGGTGCTGTCGGAAGAACGCGGCGACATCATGCGCAAGATTCTTGCCCGGGCAAACGACCCGGCCATCACGGAAGGCGAGGCAGTGGGCAGCGAGTTCGGCGCCAAGAATTTCGGCATCGAACTGGTCGACGTGCGTATCCGCCGCGCCGACCTGCCGGATGAAACCCGGCAGGCGGTTTACGCGCGCATGAAGTCGGAGCGCGAACGCGAGGCCGCCGAAGCCCGCGCCCAAGGCTTCGAGCAGTCGCAGCGCATCAAGGCCTCGGCCGATCGCGAGGCCACGGTGATCCGGGCCGAGGCCGAGCGCGAGGCGGAAATCCTCCGCGGCCAGGGTGAAGGCAACCGCACGGAGATCCTCAACAACGCCTACGGCCAGAACCAGGACTTTTTTAACTTCTACCGCTCCATGCAGGCCTATGAAGCCTCGCTGGCCGACGAGCGCACCTTCATGGTGCTGTCGCCGGATAGCGAGTTCTTCAACTTTTTCTCGGCTGCAGGTCCCAAGGCCAAAGGCAATTGACGCTTCGGACACCGTGGCACCGATGCCCACAGTAGAGGTGCGCCGTGAGCGACCTTTTGACGGGCCTCGCCCTGGTCCTGGTGATAGAGGGGCTTTTCCTGGCCCTGTTTCCGGACCGTTTGCGCTGGCTCGTCGAGCGGATGGCCGAAGTGCCGCCCGAGGCGCTGCGTGTCGCCGGACTGGTTTCGGCGGTCATCGGTGTGTTCTTCGTCTGGCTTCTGCGCGCTTGAGCGAGCGGGCGAGAGGAGATCGTTTCGAGTCATGGCCAGTGCGAGAAATGCGGACTAGACTAGGCGAACTTGAAAAGGGACGGTCCCAAAGCCAAATTCAACCCTGGTGGACATGGTGTGGATTGACTGCCCGGCTTAGCGGCGCGGCGATCGCCCATCTGGAGAAAATACAGTGAATCAGGTGACTATCGTCTACGGCCGCAACGCCCAGGTTGTGCGCTGGCTTACAGCATTCCCGCTTTTCATCGCCACTTTGGCACTGGCTTCGGCGGCCCATGCGCGTGCCGCACCTGACAGCTTCGCCGATCTGGTGGACAACCTGTTGCCCACCGTGGTGAACATCTCGACCACCCAGACGGTCGAGCAAGGCCGCGGTACCGAGGAGTTCGAGGAGTTCTTCCGGGAGTTCTTCGAACGGCGCGGCGAACAGCCCCGGCGCCGCCGGCAGAGCTCTCTGGGCTCCGGGTTCATTGTCGACCCGTCCGGCTATATCGTGACCAACCATCACGTCATCGCCGAAGCCGACGAGATTTCGGTCCGCCTGGCCGATGACACGACGCTCGAGGCGACCATCGTCGGCAGCGACGAGAAGACCGATCTGGCGCTGCTCAAGGTCGAGACCAGCGAGCCGCTTCCGGCCACCCGGTGGGGCAATTCCGAAAAGACCCGGATCGGCGACTGGGTGATTGCCATCGGCAATCCCTTCGGCCTCGGCGGCACGGTCACCGCGGGCATCGTTTCGGCGCGGCAACGCGATATCAACGCCGGACCCTATGACGATTTCATCCAGACCGACGCGGCGATCAACCGCGGCAACTCGGGCGGGCCGATGTTCAACCTCCAGGGCGAGGTGATCGGCATCAATTCTGCCATCTACTCGCCGTCGGGCGGCTCGATCGGTATTGGTTTTGCAATTCCCTCGGCGCTGGCCACCAACATCATAGACCAGTTGCGCAGCCACGGTTCGGTGCGGCGCGGCTGGCTCGGCGTTCGTATTCAGAACGTCACCGACGAACTGGCCGAAGGCCTGCGGTTGGACAGCGCTTACGGGGCGTTGGTCGCGTCCGTCAGCAAGGGCGGCCCGGCCGAGGCGGCAGGCATCGAACAGGGCGATGTCATTATCGAGTTCAATGGTCGCAAAGTGCCCAAGTACCGCAACCTGTCGCGCATGGTCGCCGAAACCCCGGTCGGCCGGAAAGTCGATGTCGTCGTCTGGCGCAAGGGCAAGAGGGTCAAGCTCAAGGTCAACCTGGGCGAGCTCGAGGAAGAGAAGGTCGCCGCCTTTACCGACAGCCCCGGCAAATCGGAGAGCGGCGAGGTCACGGCCCTCGGCCTCAAACTCGCCACGATCACGCCCGAACTCAGGCAGCGCTTCGAGCTCGACGATGCGATCAACGGCGTGCTGATCACCGACGTGCTGCCCGGTGGCAACGCCGCCGAAAAGAACCTCAAACCCGGCGACGTGATCGATCGCATCGATCTGGACGAGGTTAGAAAGCCCGGTGACGTGGCCGACAAGGTAGAGAAGGCCAAGGGCGACGGCCACCGCGTGGTGACCATGCTGGTGCACCGTCAAGCCAAGGGCGAACCGGAGTGGATAGCGGTGCGGCTCGACAATTCGTGATCCGAACGTTCGGACGAAAAACAGCGGCGGCCCGTTTCAGGCCGCCGTTTCTTTTCGGTACGGCGTGATTGCCGGAATGGGCCGCGGTTACGGTAGGACCGCCAGGACCTCATCGATCGAGCGCCCTTGGGCCAGGGCCCGGCCCTTGGTGTCGAACACGTAGTAGCCAGCCTTGTCGCGGCCGAAGCCGTAGAGCAGGTCTTCGTTCTCCGCATCGAGCACGGCGACCATGACCTCTCCGTCGTCGGTTTCGACCGGAATGCACGCGCCCGCGCGGCCTTGGTCCATGAGCTTGTAGGCGCGCGCAATGACCGCGGAAACATCGGTATCGGTCAACTTCGGACTGCCGATGGCAACAACCGACATAACAGCTCCAACCTTCTGGTACGCCGTCGGGGCGGTGAGCCCCAAGGAGTAGCAAGACATTATTTCGAAGCCGTAAAAGTCGTTTGATTCGTTATGGTTGCCAGTTGGTAAAGGGGATCCGGCCAGCATCCTGATCTCGAGATTCGACCCGTCAAACCTGGCCGCCAGCGAGGGCGTTGTTTGTCGTCGCCGACCGGCAAACCCGATCTGACCAATTTCAAGATCAGAAAAATCAACGACGAATCTGGTCCTTTCGGTAGCCTTGCAGATAGAGCACGGCGGTCAGATCCGCGTGGTCGAGACAGACATCGGCGGCGGCGCGGGCGATCGGCTTGCCGCGGTAGGCGACACCCAGGCCGGCGGACGACAACATGGCGCTGTCGTTCGCGCCATCGCCCAGGCTGCAGGTGGCTTCCAGGCCGAGGCCGTGGGCCGCCGCCAGGCGTTCGAGCGTCCTGTGCTTGGCCTCGCGGTCGAGAACCGGGTCGTGCACTCGCCCGGTCAACTGATTGTCCGCGATCTCGAGTTCGTTGGCGGCCCACTGGTCAAAGCCGCAAAGCGCCGCGATCGGCGCCGCGAAACAGCCGAACCCGCCCGACACCAGGGCGGTATGGACGCCGTGCGCCCGCAGTGTGGCGATCAACTCGCGCGCGCCGTCATTGAGCGTCATCAGTTCCGCCGTCTGGTCCAGCAACGTCGCGGGCCGGCCTCTCAACAGGCCGACCCTTTCGCGCAGCGCCGCCGCGAAGTCGAGCTCGCCGGCCATGGCGCGCGCCGTGATGGCGGCCACCGGTTCGCGCAGGCCCAGCTTGCCGGCCAGTTCATCCAACATCTCTTGGCCGATGATGGTGGATTCCAGATCGGCCACCAGCAGACCCTTGCGCCGGCCTTCGACCGGCTGCGCCATGAGGTCGATTGCCTTGCCCTGCAGGCGCTCGCGAAACAGGGCTTCGGCCGTCTTCGATTCGATTCCCTCGAACCGGATATCGCAGGCTACGCCCGGCGCGAGCCAATCGGCTGTTTCGGCTCGCGCCCCCGCGTCGATCAGCGCCGCCCGGAGATCGCCGCACAGTGACTCCGACAAGCCGGAATCCAGACCGGCGGCTATCAAGGTGACGACAAAATCCATGGGCCGCCATATAGAAGAGGCGAGGGCGCCAGCACAAGCGTCGTGACAAACTCTCGGATTGCCTCCCAGGCTGGAACACATGCGCGAACCGGACAGAGATACGACAAGAGCGGGCGGCGCGCGGCCGCCGGTCGTCGTCGTCACCGGGCCGACGGCCAGCGGCAAGTCGGGTCTGGCGCTGGCCATCGCGCAGGCCTTCGAGGGCACCGTCATCAATGCCGATGCCATGCAGGTCTACCGCGAGCTTCGGGTCCTGACGGCGCGGCCCGCGCCCGAGGAGCAGGCCGGCGTGCCGCACCGGCTCTATGGCGTCTTGCCCGGATCGGTCGCCTGTTCGGCCGGCCGCTGGTGCGAGATGGCCGGGGCCGAGATCGAAGCCACCACGGACGCAGGACGCTTGCCGATCGTGGTCGGCGGCACGGGGCTCTATCTGCGTGCGTTGGCCCGCGGTCTGACCGATATACCGGCGATCCCGGAGGCGCTGCGTCGGGCGGCGCGGGAGCGCCACAAGGCGCTTGGCGGTCCCGCCTTTCATGCCGAACTGGCGCGCCGCGATCCGGCCACGGCGGCGCGCCTCGGGGCCGGCGACAGGCAACGCCTGATCCGTGCCTGGGAGGTTCTGGAAGCGACCGGTCGGCCGCTCGCCCATTGGCAAGCCTCGGAATCCGGGCGGGCGTCACCCTACCGCTTCCTGCGCCTGGCCTTCATGCCGCCGCGCGATGAGCTCTATGCCGCCTGCGACGGGCGGTTCGTCAGAATGTTGGCGCGGGGCGCCCTGGACGAGGTGCGCGCGCTGGTGAAGCTCGGTCTCGAACCCGAGCTGCCGGTCATGAAGGCGCTCGGCGTCGCCGAGCTCGCCGGCCATCTCAGCGGCGCGCTGCCGCTGGCGACCGCCACGGCCCTGGCCCAGCAAGCGACCCGGCGCTACGCCAAGCGTCAGATGACCTGGTTGCGCACCCAGATGCCGCGAGACCTTTCAGGTTACGATAGCGCGCCGATCTTTCTGAATGCGCAATATTCGGAAAGTTTTAACAACGAAATCTTTACGAATATTCGCGATTTTGTGTTGACCGCGCAATTTTGAGCGAGTAGGTTGCGCGCTTCGCGTGCCCGGTGGGGCCGGGCGCGGGGATCTTCGCAACGCTCGGAAAACTTCCGGTTCATGTCAATTTAGTGGGCCGGGCTGGCGGGGGCACCGGGGTTGTCATACCAAAGGTCACCATCAACGGCCTCGGGTATAAGCGCAGGTTCGACCGATCGAGGGAAGTGTTATGGCGAGGGAGCAGATGACCGGCGCGTCCATGGTGATCAGGGCGCTGCTGGACCAGGGCATCGACGTGGTTTTCGGATATCCGGGCGGTGCCGTCCTACCGATCTATGACGCGCTGTTCCAGCAGAACGAGCTGCGTCACATTCTGGTCCGGCACGAGCAGGCCGCGGTCCACGCCGCCGAGGGCTATGCCCGCTCGACCGGCAGGATCGGCGCGGTCCTGGTCACCTCAGGCCCCGGCGCGACCAACGCGGTCACCGGCCTGACCGATGCGCTGATGGACTCGATTCCGGTGATCTGCCTGACCGGCCAGGTGCCGACCCACCTGATCGGCAACGACGCCTTCCAGGAAGCAGACACCACGGGCATCACCCGGCCCTGCACCAAACACAACTACCTGGTCAAGTCGATCGAGGATCTGCCGCGGATCATGCACGAAGCGGTCTACGTGGCGACCCACGGCCGGCCCGGCCCGGTCGTGGTCGACCTGCCGAAGGACGTGCTGCAGGCCAAGGGCGACTACATCACGCCGGACAAGGTCGAGCATCGCAGCTACAAGCCGCAGATCCACGCCGAGCCGGCCAAGCTGGCGGCGGCGGTCGAAATGATCGCCAAGGCGAAGCGGCCGATCGTCTATTCGGGCGGCGGCGTGATCAACTCCGGCCCCGAGGCCTCGGCCCTGCTGCGCAAGTTCTTGCACAAGACCGGCGTGCCCTGTACCTCCACGCTGATGGGCCTGGGCGCCTGCGCGGCGTCGGACCCGCAGTTCCTCGGCATGCTCGGCATGCACGGCACCTACGAAGCCAACCTGGCGATGTACAGCTGCGATGTCATGATCAACATCGGCGCCCGCTTCGACGACCGCATCACCGGACGGCTCGACGAGTTCTCGCCGAACTCCAAGAAAATCCACATCGACATCGATCCCTCGTCGATCAACAAGAACGTCATGGTCGACCTGCCGGTGGTCGGCGACGTCAAGCACGTGCTGACCGGTTTGCTCGAGCTATGGGACCAGAAGGCCAAGAGCCTGGACCAGAAGGCGCTCAAGGCCTGGTGGGCTCAGATCGAGAAGTGGCGCGGCCGCGACTGCCTGAAGTACGAGCAGAACGGCGGGGTGATCAAGCCGCAGTACGCCATCGAGCGGCTCTACCAGCTGACCAAGGAGCGCGACTGCTACATCACCACCGAGGTCGGCCAGCACCAGATGTGGGCCGCCCAGTTCTACAAGTTCGAGCAGCCCAATCGCTGGATGACCTCGGGCGGCCTCGGCACCATGGGTTACGGCTTCCCGGCGGCGCTCGGCGTGCAGGTCGCCCATCCGGATGCTCTGGTCATCGACATCGCCGGCGAGGCGTCGTTCCTGATGAACATCCAGGAGCTTTCGACGGTCGCGCAGTACGACCTGCCGGTGAAGGTCTTCGTGGTCAACAATCAGTGGATGGGCATGGTGCGCCAGTGGCAGGAACTGCTGCACGGCGAGCGCTATTCCCATAGCTATATGGAATCCTTGCCAGATTTCGTGAAGCTCGCCGAGGCCTTCGGCGCGGTCGGCCTGATCGCCGAGCAACCGGACGAGCTGGACGGCAAGATCATGGAGATGATCGACACGCCCAAGCCGGTGATTCTCGACTGTCGGGTCGACCAGACCGAGAACTGCTTCCCCATGATCCCCTCCGGCGCGGCGCACTACGAGATGCTGCTCGGCCCGGGCGACAAGGTGGACAAGCCGGTCTCCGAGGAAGGCATGGTGCTCGTCTAGCGTCGCCCGGCCCGCCGCTCTCATGGTTCGACAGGCTCGCCATGAGGCCCTTCGGGCTAGATTCACCTCGCCTCGCCCTGAGCTTGTCGAAGGGTGAGACTGCCGCCAACACGCCGCCATCACGCCAACCGAGGACAGCAGGAAGCAGGCCCGCCCGTGTCGCCGAAAGAAACCCAGATCGAAAAACGCATCATCGCGGTGGTGGTCGACAACGAGCCCGGTGTGCTGGCGCGGGTCATCGGCCTGTTCTCCGGCCGCGGCTACAACATCGAGAGCCTGACGGTCAGCGAGGTCGACCCGGAGCAGGGTCTCTCGCGCATCACCATCGTGACCAGCGGCACGCCGATGATTCTGGAACAGATCAAGGCGCAGCTCGCCCGCCTGGTGCCGATCCACTCGGTCGCCGACCTGACCCTAGAGGGCCCCTACGTCGAGCGCGATTTGGCGCTGATCAAGGTCGCCAGCAGCGGCGAGAAGCGGGTCGAGGCGCTCAGGATCGCCGACATCTTCCGCGCCCGCGTGGTCGACGCCGGCCACGACCACTTCATCTTCGAGATGACCGGGCGCACCGACAAGATCGACGCCTTCATCGACCTGATGCACCCGCTCGGCCTGGTCGACATCTCGCGCACCGGCGTGGTCGCGATCTCGCGCGGCCCGGAGGGACTTTAGAACCGCAAAGGATAGGACAGCTCGCGCCGCGCCATCTTGGCCGGCGCATCATCGACAGCAAGCGATAGGGGATAGGAGTAAGGGTCATGCGCGTCTATTACGACCGGGATGCCGACGTCAATCTGATCAAGGGCAAGAAGGTCGCCGTCGTCGGCTACGGCAGCCAGGGCCACGCCCACGCCAACAACCTGAAGGACAGCGGCGTCAAGGACGTGCGCGTGGCGCTGCGCGAAGGCTCGGCGAGCCGCAAGAAGGCCGCGGCCGCCGGCATCGAGTGCATGACCGCGGCCGAGGCTGCCGGCTGGGCCGACGTGATCATGATCCTCACGCCGGACGAACTGCAGGCCAAGCTCTACACCGAGGACCTGGCGCCCAACCTGAAGGAGGGTGCGGCGATCGCCTTCGCCCACGGCCTCAACATTCACTTCAACCTGATCGAGCCGCGCCCGGACGTCGACGTGTTCATGATCGCGCCCAAGGGCCCGGGCCACACCGTGCGCTCGGAATACCAGCGCGGCGGCGGCGTGCCCTGCCTGATCGCGGTGCACCAGGACCCCTCGGGCAACGCCCAGGAGATCGCGCTCAGCTACGCCTCGGCGATCGGCGGCGGGCGCGCCGGGGTGATCGAGACGACCTTCAAGGAGGAATGCGAGACCGACCTGTTCGGCGAGCAGGTGGTGCTGTGCGGCGGGCTGACCGCGCTGATCACGGCCGGCTTCGAGACTCTGGTCGAGGCCGGCTACGCGCCGGAGATGGCCTATTTCGAGTGCCTGCACGAGGTCAAGCTGATCGTCGACCTGATGTACGAGGGCGGCATGGCCAACATGCGCTACTCGATCTCCAACACCGCGGAGTACGGCGACTACACCCGGGGCCCGAGGATCGTCACCGACGAAACCCGCGAAGAGATGAAGCGCATCCTCGACGACATCCAGTCCGGCCGCTTCGCGCGCGACTGGGTGAACGAGTGCGCCGCCGGACAGCCCTCCTTCAAGGCCATGCGCCGGCGCAGCGCCGAGCACTCGATCGAGGAGGTCGGCGAACGCCTGCGCGCCATGATGCCCTGGATCGCCGAGAACAAGCTGGTCGACAAGGCCAAGAATTGACCGGCATCGCCTCGGGCGCGGCGCGCCGCGCCCTGGCGATATCGGCACCCCTGTCACGCGGCGGGTGGCCGGACGGCGCCCGATCCGCACCGCGGCGCCCGGGCGATCCAACGCGCCCCCGGGGCGGGCTTGCCCATTTGTTAACACATGGGAGCCTAGCTTGGTGTTCAGCAGGAGAGATTCAGCCGTGGCTCACACCTGGCGGTTTCATAATCCGGTGCAAATCACCTTCGGTCCGGGCGCGCTCGGTCAGCTCAAGACGCTGCTGTCGGGGCGGTCCTACGCGCTCGTGACCTACGACACCGCGCCCTTCCCATCTTTTGCCGCACGGCTGGACAGATTGATCGGCGCGCCGGTGCTGAGCGTCGACGGCGTCGCGCCGAACCCGGATTTCGAAGCCCTGGGCGCTTACAGCGAGCGCTTCGGCGCGGTCACGCCGGCGCCCGAGGTGATCGTCGCGCTGGGTGGCGGCTCGGTGATCGATAGCGCCAAGGTGCTGGCCGCCGGCGGCGGCGATTTCGCCCGGGTGCGGCACTATCTCGAGACCGGCAAGGGGGCCGAGCAGCTGGGCCACATACCGATCATCGCGGTTCCGACCACGGCGGGCACCGGCAGCGAGGTAACCTGCTGGGCGACCGTTTGGGACCGGGGCGCGGGCAAGAAGTATTCGCTCGCTCAACCCGACCTCTATCCGGAGCATGCCGTGGTCGATCCCGAGCTGATGCTCGGCCTGCCGCGCGCCCTGACCATCAGCACCGGCCTCGACGCCCTGTCCCATGCGCTGGAAAGCCTGTGGAACGTCAACGCCAATCCGATCTCGACTGACTTCGCGATCGGCGCGGCGCGCGAAATGCTGGCGACACTGCCGGCCTTGGTCGACGACCGCAGCAACCTGGACCTGCGCAGCCGCGCCGCCCGCGCCGCGCTCAGCGCCGGCCTGGCTTTCTCGAATACCAAGACTGCGCTCGCCCATTCCCTGTCCTACCCGATCACGCTGAACCACGACGTGCCGCACGGCATCGCCTGCTCCTTCAGCCTGCCGATGGTCATGCGCGCGGCGATCGGCGCGGACGTGGCCTGCGACGCGGCCCTTCGGGTGATCTTCGGCGCCGACCTGGAGGCCGGCGCGGCGCGGCTCGAGGGCTTCCTCGCCAAACTGGGCGTTTCGGTCGACCCGGCGGCCCACGGCATCGAGCCCGGCGCCTGGCGGGAACTGATTGACCTCGCCTTCGCCGGCGAAAGAGGGCAGAATTTCATCGGCCAAAAGGAAAAGATCTTGGCCCTGGCGGGGTCCCCGGAGTCTCGGGCAACCAGCGGCGCGCCGCCTGACAAGAACGATAAAATTTCGAACAGGGAGGAAACAGACCATGAAACAGAATCATGCGAGAGTCCGTGAAGCCCACGGTTGCGGCCGGCCGCGGTGGCGCCAGGTCTTGCCGCTCGCTCTGGTCGCGGCGCTCGGCCTCGGCGCCGGTCAGGCGGCGGCGGCATGCGAAGATCCCGATGCCCTGCGCTTTTCGATCATCCCGACCGAGGAGACCATCCAGGAGCTGACGCTCTATAAGCCGGTGCTCGACTACCTGTCCGAGAAGACCGGCAAGAAGATCGAGTTCTACATGCCGACCTCCTATGCCTCGGTGGTCGAGGCCATGCTGGGCGGCTGGGTCGACGTTGCCGTGCACGGGCCCAATTCCTACGTCATCGCCAACGAGAAGGACCCCAGCATCGAGGTCTTCGCAACCTACGCCAAACGGCCTGGCCACTTGCAGCAGGAAGGCCCGGGTTACGAGGCGGTGCTGGTCTCCAAGAAAGGCAGCAAGTTCACCACGATCGACTCGATCAAGGGCTCGGTCCTGGGCCTGACCGACCCGGCCAGCACCTCGGGCAACCTGGTGCCGCGGGTCGCCTTCACCAAGGTGATCGGCCAGGACCTGGACTCGCATTTCTCGAAGGTCGTCTATACCGGCAGTCACGACCTCTCGACCATGGCGGTGCACGAGGGCAAGGTCGACGTGGCCTTCGTCGCCAGCCACCGCTTCGACAACGTGGTCGACCGCGGCATGGTCAAGCTCGAGGACTTCAACGTGCTGTGGCGTTCGCCGCCGATCCCGCAGGACCCCTTCACCTATCGCGGCGCGCTCTGCGACGACTTGAAGCGGAACATCGCGGAGACTTTCCTGACCCTCCACACCCAGGAAAAGGCCAAGCAGTTCCTGGACAACGTCAAGTCGAACAAGTTCGTGCCGATGGCGAGCGCCGACTACGACATCGTCCGCGAGCTGCGCGCCGCCAAGGAAAAGCTGAAAAACCAGTAGGCCTTCACCGCGACGTCTCCCGGGACCCCCGTGCCGGTCCCGGGCGCGCAAAGGCTTGCCGAGCCGGCCATATCGAAGGGGGCAGGGCCATGCCGATCCTCGAGGTCAAGGATCTCCGGGCGCGCTACAGCGCCCGCGGCCCGGAGATCCTCAAGGGCATAAGCTTCGACGTCGAAGCCGAGGACTTTCTGGCGATCATCGGCCCGAGCGGCGCCGGCAAATCGACCTTGATCCGCTGCATCAACCGTCTGGTCGAGCCGAAATCGGGCGAGATCCGGCTCTACGGCGCCGAGGTCACCAAAATGGCCGCGCCCGAGCTCCGGCGTCTGCGCCGCAACATCGGCATGATCTTCCAGGAGTTCAACCTGGTGAACCGCATGTCGGTGCTGGACAATGTGCTGTCCGGACGGCTCGGCTACGTCGGCAATCTGCGCAGCATTTTTCGCATGTTCTCCAGGTCCGATATCGCCCGTGGCCTCGAGCTGCTCGACCGGGTCGGCTTGAGCGACCAGGTTGACAAGCGAGCCGACCAACTCTCGGGCGGCCAGCGCCAGCGGGTCGGCATCGCCCGGGCCTTGATGCAGGACCCTAAGCTGCTGCTGGTCGACGAACCGACCTCCAGCCTCGACCCCAAGATCTCGCGCGAGGTCATGGCGCTGATCCGGGAGATCGCCGACGAGTTCAAGGTGCCGGTGCTGTGCAATATCCACGACGTGCAGCTTGCCATGGAGTTCTGCAACAAGATCATCGGCCTGCAGGACGGGATCAAAATGTTCGACGGTCCGACCGAAACCATGGACCGCCGCAATCTGGACCAGATTTACGCCATGGAAGTGCTGTGACGGCGCCGGCCACTTGGCCGGCTACCTCGGTCGAGGCCGTGGTGATGCGGCGGCGACGCCGGCGGGCGATCCGTTTCGCCGCCACCCTCGGGCTCGCGGTTCTGGTGCTGTGGAGCATCGAGGCGACGATCGTCGCCGACACCGACTGGCAGCGGATCGGCTCGCCGGCCGCCGTCCTCAAGTCGGTCAGCCGCTTCCTCACCATCGATTTCGGCCTGATCCCGCAGCTCCTGGTGCCGATGCTCGAGACCTTCATGATGGCCTGTCTGGGCACGCTGCTGGGCGTCTTCATATCGCTACCCGTGGCCTGGTTCGGCGCGCTCAACGCGACGCCCTTCAAACCGCTGACCTATCCGCTGGCCCGTTTCATGATGACCCTCAGCCGGTCGATCCACGAGATCGTCTGGGCGCTGATCTTCGTCGCGGCGGTCGGCCTGGGCGCCTTGCCGGGCATCCTGGCGATCGCCATGCGTTCGGTCGGCTTCATCTCCAAGATCATCGCCGAGGCGATCGAGGACGTCGATCCGAAGCCGGTCGAGGCGATCCGGGCGGTCGGCGGCAACGGCTTCCAGGTACTACTCTACGCCATCGTGCCGCAGGTCCTGCCGGTCGCGCTCGGCACCGTCATCTTCGAGTGGGATATCAACATCCGGCGCTCGGCGATCATGGGCTTGGTCGGCGCCGGAGGACTGGGCCTGACGTTTTTCCGCCAGATGGCGATGTACAACTACGGCGGCGTGACCACGGTGATCCTGGCCATCCTCTGCCTGATCATACTGGGCGAGGTGGTCTCGACCGCCGCCCGCAAGGCTCTGATATGACGGCGCTTGGCGACAGCGGAATGGCAGCGCGCGTGGCCCGCAGGCGGTGGCGCCGCTGGCGCGACCCGGGGGCGCTGATGCGCGGCGGTATCCTGCTGGCGGTCCTGGTCTTCCTTGGCTATTCGGTGCATTTCCTTGACGTCGACCTGGCCCGGTTGCTCGACCTGTTCGGGCGAACCGGCCGGTTGCTGGCCGAGCGCTACTTCCCGGCCGACCTGGAGTACGTTTTGGCCAAGGGTTATATCGCCTCGGTGCTGGAAACGGTGCAGATGGCCTATCTGGGGGCGCTGTTCGGCATGCTGCTCGCGGTACCGCTGGCCTGGTTCGCGGCCTTCAACATGACACCGGGCCCGCGCAGCCTCTATCCCGCCGCCCGGCTCGCCATCATGGGCTGCCGTTCGGTGCACGAAATGATCTGGACCATCCTGTTCGTGACCATCCTCGGCTTCGGCATGCTGCCCGGCGTCCTGGCGTTGACCATGTTCTGCATCGGCTTCGCCGGCAAGCTCTTCGCCGAGGAAATCGAGGCGATCGACCGGGGCCCAGTCGAGGCCTTGCGGGCGACCGGCGCCAACGAGCTGCAGGTCATGATCTACGCCGTTTTGCCCCAGGTGCGGGTCGCCTGGACCGGTATCGCGATCTACACCTGGGATGTGGCCTTCCGCGCGGCGACCGTGGTCGGCTTTTTCGGCGCCGGCGGCATGGGCTGGTACCTGAAGCGCAACATCCAGCAGCTGGAAAACCAGCGCGTCGCCGCCATCCTGATTTCGATCGTCGCGCTGGTTATCGTCTCGGAAGCGGTCTCGGCCTGGGCGCGTGCCGTCATGGCCAAGGCAAAGTAGCGAACTCGCGGAGGCTGTTCGTGGTGACATCGAGAAGCCGCCTCCCGCTGCCGGCCGTGGTCGCCCACGCGGACTGGAGCATCGACCCGGCCAAACGCTGGATCGCCGTGGCGGGGCGCGACGGCGCCAGGGCCTACCGCGCGCTTCCACCTCGGCCGGTCGGCGAGCTGAGTGGATTTCTGGAAGCGCTGGTGTCTTCCGCCGCTACTGAAGGATCGGTTTTCCTCGGTTTCGACTTTCCGCTCGGCCTGCCCTCCGGCTATGCCGAACGCGCCGGTGTCGGCGAATTTCGCACGCTTCTGCCGCGTTTGGGCCGTGGCCGCTGGCGCGATTTCTTTTCGGTGGCCGCGAAACCGTCGGAGATTTCCCTGACCAGGCCGTTCTTTCCACGGCGCCCGGGCCGGCGCGGCGAGGTCTCGCGGCGGCAGCTCCTCGACGGCCTGGGCGTCGCCGACGCCGGTGGGATCATGCGCCTGTGCGACCACCCGGCGGGCACGCGGCCGGCGGCTTCGCCGCTGTTCTGGACCCTGGGGGCGAAGCAGGTCGGCAAGGCGGCGATCGCCGGCTGGCGCGATCTTCTGATCCCGGCCCTGGGCGGCAAGCACGACCTGGCGATCTGGCCTTTCGACGGGCCGCTGGGCCGTCTCCTGGCCGGGCATCGCGTGGTGGTGGCGGAGACCTACCCGGCCGAGGTCTATGGCCACCTGGGCCTGCCTTTCGGCGAGACCGGCGGGCGCCGCCGGGGCAGCAAGCGGGTCCAGGCCGACCGCGCCGCCAACGCGGCGGCGCTGCTCGATCGTGCCCGCGCTCTGGACCTGGCACTAGCTCCGGCTTTGTCCGAGGCGATCGACACCGGCTTCGGCCCCGCGCCCGACGCCGAGGACCCCTTCGATGCCACCGTCGGCCTGCTCGGCATGTTGAACGTGCTCCGCGGCGGCCGCGCGCCCGGCGCGCCCGACGATCCGGTCGTGCGCAAGGTCGAAGGCTGGATTCTGGGTCAGACGGCGCTTGGCTAACGCTGCGGCCTTTGCCGTAGAATGCCCGACTGCACGATCACTTCGACGATGGCGTCGCTGCGCTGTTGCGGCGCCATGATGTGGACGCCGGTCAGGCCGGGGATCTGCGACACCGCCTGGATCAGCTCGGCACAGAAACGCCGGCCTTCGGCGGCCGGGTCGCCGGCCTGCTCCAGGCGCTGGATCACCCATTCCGGCACGCTGACGCCGAACAGGTTTTCGTTCATCCAGCGCGCCGAGCGGGCCGAGGCGATCGGGCCGACCCCCAGGATGACCTTGAGCCGTTCAGTCAATCCAGCGTCGACCAGGCGGGCGAGATAGCGCCCGGCGACCGCCGGATCGAAGCAGAACTGGGTCTGCACGAAATCGGCGCCGGCCTCGGCCTTGGCCAGCAACCCATCGGGCCGCCAGCCGGCCGGCGGGTCCAGAGGGGTATCGGCCGCGCCGATAAAGAAACCGGGCGGCTGCTCGATCGTGCGGCCCGAGGGCAGGACTCCCTGGTCACTCATCTGTCGGGCAAGCGCTATGACCGCTTTGGAATCGAGGTCGAAAACCGGCTTCGCGTCCGGCTGGTCGCCGCCCTTGGGATCGTCGCCGCGCAGCACCAGAAGGTTGTTGACGCCCAAGGCCGCGGCGCCCAGCAGATCGGCGGCGATCGCGATCCGGTTGCGGTCGCGGCAGGTGACCTGAAGCACCGGCTCGATTCCCTCGCGCGCTAGGATCGCGGCCGCCGCTACGCTGGAGAGCGCGACCCGCGCGCCGGCGCCATCGGTCACGTTGACCGCGTCGGCCAATCCCTTGAGCGGCGCGGCCCGGGCGAGCAGCGCGTCGGCGCCGGCGGCCAGCGGCGGCGTGACCTCGGCGGTGACGACGAATTCGCCGCTGTCAAGCAGGGCCGACAGGCGACCGGGTCGTGTCATGCGGGAGTCCCCCAGTGAGATGTCTGCGTCCGGCGGCCCAGGCTAGGAGCCCACCCGAGTCTTGGTCACGGGCTGCACGGCGGGTTACTTATCGTCGGCCTTGGCGCCGGCGGCCTGCGCCGCCAGTTCCCGCAGCTTGTTTCGCACCGAGCCGGGCTCCAGGGAATCGAGATAGAGGCTGGGGTTGGCCAACATGTCCTCGATCCGGGTCACGAAGCCCTGGCCGACCGTCGAGTTGAGGTCGATCTCCCGGAAGATGCGCCTGAGCGCCGAGCTGCCGGCCATGAAGCGCTGCATCTGCGCCACGGTGTCGCGCGCCAGGCCCTCGCCTACCTGCCAGTCGTCGCTGTAAACGCCGCTGTCCGCCGGGACGTCCCAGTAGTGCCATTGCCCATTCGCGTCCAGGCTGATCGTCGGGAACTTCAGCCACTCCTCGTTCCACCATTCGGCGTTGGCCTGGGCTTCCAGGACCGCTGTCTCCACCTCGTCCGGTCGCTCGCTCATTGTCGCTTTCCTTTCCTCCCTCGGCGGTATCGACGCTTCGACGCGCTTTGGGACAAGCGCCATAACTCTAGCACATTGGCATCGTACCGGGCGTTGGATAAAACGCACGCCGGGTTTGCCTCTTCGGTTTCAAAAGAGATCGTGGAAGAGGGCGGCACAAAGGCTCTAAAGTGGTGCACCGGGCCGGTCGAAAGGAACCTTCATGCTGGACCATTTTGCCGACGTCGAGACCATGGCGGAGCGTCTTGCGCCCGAAGTGCCGGTCTACTGTTTGCGCCCCGAGTTGCTCGCCCAAATGGCCGGTCGTTTCCTTGCGGGTTTTCCGGGGCGGGTGCTCTACGCGGTCAAGGCCAATCCCCTGGAGCCGGTGCTGGACGCGCTCTACGCCGCCGGGGTCCGGCACTTCGACACCGCCTCGATCGGCGAGATTGCCCTGATCAGCCAGCGCTTGCCCGAGGCGACGGCGTATTTCATGCATCCGGTCAAGGGACCCGACGCGATCCGGCGCGCCTACCGCGACCACGGCGTGCGTCACTTCGCGGTCGATCACGCCGACGAGGTGGACAAGATGACTCTGGCGCTCGGCGGCGCCCCGAGCGACCTGGTCATGGTCGTCCGCATGGCGACACCCGGCGACGGCGCAATTTTCAACCTTTCGGAAAAGTTCGGCGCCGCCCCGGCCCAAGCGGCGGCACTGCTTCGGAGCGTCGTCGCGACCGGTGCGCGGCCCGGCCTCTGCTTCCATGTCGGCTCCCAGTGCACCGCGCCGCGGGCCTTCGAACGGGCCCTGGCGCTCGCCGGCGAGGTGCTGAACGCGGCCGGCGTGGCGCCGTGCTGCCTGGATGTCGGCGGCGGCTTTCCGACCGCCTACGACGAAGAAACCGTGCCCGAGCTCGGCGCCTTTTTCCAGGCGATAGCGGCCGGCCTGGCGCGTCTGGCCCTGCCCACAGACTGCGCCATCATGTGCGAGCCGGGCCGCGCCCTGGTCGCCGAGGCCATGTCTCTGGTCGCCCAGGTCCAGCATCGCCGGGACCGGCAGCTCTATATCAATGACGGCATCTACGGCAGCCTGCACGGCTCCAAACTCGGCGTGCGTTACCCGGTCCGCCTGATTCGTCCCGCCGGGCCGGTGCCGGCGCGCGAGTCCGCGGCCTTCACGGTCTTCGGGCCGACCTGCGACAGCCTCGACGTGCTGTCGGCGCCGGTGGTCCTGCCGGCGGATACCCGCCAGGGCGATTGGATCGAGTTCGACCGGGTCGGCGCCTACGGCAACGCGCTCAGAACCGAGTTCAACGGCTTCCGGCCGGAGACCTTCGTGACCGTCGATGCGCCTTTCGGCGGCGATCGGCGGATCGCGCCACGGCGCGCCGCTTCCGGTATCCCCGCCTGACGGGACGCTTGCCGCCCGAGCGTCGCGCGAGCCGGGCGCGGCCCTGGACGTCGCCTGGCGTTCTACCACCGGGGCGATATTTTGGCCGTGTCGCTACACGGTGACCCGGAGCAGGACTATCCCTATGATCCGGGTTGCGCCGACAAGTTAGGCGAGGGCGAAGGGGGCCGGCCGCGAGACTTGTTTAGCCCGTGCCGGGACGCCAAACTGGTCGGAAGAGTTCACAAGAAGAAACAACCCGGAAGCCTGGACATGAACATGCGGACAGCCAAGTTCCACATCGGCGACATCGTTCGCCATCGGATCTATCCCTTTCGCGGGGTGATCTTCGATGTCGATCCCGAGTTCGCCAACACCGAAGACTGGTGGCTTTCGATTCCCGAAGACGTTCGTCCGGCCAAGAACCAGCCGTACTACCATCTCTTGGCCGAGAACGAGGAAACCACCTACGTCGCCTACGTGTCCGAGCAGAACCTGGTGCCGGACGAGAGCGGCGTGCCGATCACCCACCCGCAGGTTCCGGAGCTGTTTTCTGGCCTCGAGGACGGGCGTTATGTGATGCGGCAGCATCGGCCGAACTGAGACGACGGGGCACTCGGCCATGTCGTGCCACGACTTCGCTTTCGAGGCGATAGGCGGCGGCCCGCTGGCGCTGGCCGATTTCGCCGGCAAGCCGGTACTGGTGGTGAATACGGCCTCCGAATGCGGTTACACACCCCAGTACGCCGACCTGCAGACGCTATGGCGGCGTTACCGCGATCGGGGGCTGGTCGTGCTCGGCGTACCGTCGAACGATTTCGGCGCCCAGGAGCCCGGCGACGAGGCGGCGATCCGGTCGTTCTGCGCCGCCAACTACCAGGTCGACTTTCCGATGGCGAGCAAGGTGCAGGTCATTGGCGATGGCGCCCATCCCTTTTACCGATTCCTGATGGCGGAATTCGGTGAGGCGGCGGCGCCGCGGTGGAACTTTCACAAGTACCTGATCGCGCCGGACGGCAGCCTGGCGGGTATCTGGCCGTGCAAAATAGCTCCGCTCGACGCTGAAGTCGTTCGGGCCGTCGAGGATTTGCTCCCGGCGGCTTAGATTGCCAGGGCCCTTGCTAAGCCATTGTGATGCTTAATAGAATTCATATGTAGATTATTTTAGATAAAATTTAAACAGTCTGCCTATTGCAAGGAAATCATTGAAAAACAGCCAAAATTTACTTCAATTAACCGAATTGTTTAGGTGAAAGGAAATAACTGTTTGATACCATGCTTTCGAACGGCATGGGTTTGGACGGTTGATGATGATCTCGGGAATCAGGCGCCAGAAGCGCGGCACGCTCCTGGAGCGCTACAGCGCGCAGCTCGGCCATATCGTGGAGCGCAAAATCGCCGAAACGGCGCTGATTGCCGCGAAACAGGACGCCGAGAGAATAGCCCGCCTGGCGCGCACCGCGATGGTCGAGTCGCAGGCCGCGAACGGCGCCAAGACCCAGTTCCTCGCCAACATGAGCCACGAGCTTCGCACGCCGCTCAATGCGATCATCGGCTTCTCGGAGATGATGATGAGCGGCCTGCCGGGCATGAGCGACCCGGAAAAGCACCAGGAGTATGCCCGGGACATCCACGAGTCGGGCTGTCACCTGCTGGCATTGATCAACGATATTCTCGACCTATCGAAGATCGAGGCCGGCAAGCTCGAGCTCGATGAGAACCTGGTCGACGTCGGCAGCGCGCTCAACTCCTGCATCACCTTGATCCGGGGACGCGCCCATGAGGCGAATCTGACATTGGACCACCAGGTCCTGCCGGGCACGCCGCCGCTGATCGCCGACGAGCGCAAGCTCAAACAGATCGTGATCAATCTGCTTTCGAACGCCGTGAAGTTCACCCCGACCGGTGGCAAAGTGGCGCTTCGCGCCGGGCTGATGCGGGACCACAGCTTCGTGATCGAGGTCTCCGATACCGGCATCGGTATCGCACAAGAGGACATCGGCAAGGCCTTTGCTCCTTTCAGACAGGTCTGTAGCGACCCCTATAAATCGAAAGAGGGCACCGGCCTGGGCTTGCCGTTAGCCAGAGCCCTGGTCGAGCTGCATGGAGGCACTTTAAGGGTAGACAGCGAGGTTGGCCTTGGCACGACGGTCAGGGTCCACCTGCCAGCACAAAGGGTCCAGCGACAAGTCGCGTGAGCGGTCGATGACCGGGCCGAGGTGGGAAGACCGGCCCGACACGGATCCTGATTGAGGAGTGCCTTCCATGGCAGCGTTAGAAGTAAGGGTCGGACGGGTTGTCAACGTTTCCGGCTCACAGGTCGTCATACTTATCGAGCGGTCCGAATCCGAAGACCCGACGAACCTTCAGATGGGCGAGCTGGTCAAGATGTACACACCCAAACACACGGTGTTTGGGATGGTGACGGGCCTCAGCATTCCCATGCCGGCCGAGGATGCCTCGGCCACGGAAATGAAGATCGTCGAGCTGGAGCTGCTCGGCGAGACCGATCTGGACGGGCGCGGCGGCTTCCGCCGCGGCGTTTCGGTTTTGCCGGCCTTGGGCGAGAGCATCTTCTCGACCACCCACAAGGATCTGGAGCTGGTCTACACCCGCCCCGCGATGTCGACCGTCCGGATCGGCACGATCCACCAGGACAACGATTTGCCGGCCTGCATCGGCACCGACGACCTCTTGGGAAAACATTTCGCCGTTCTGGGCACCACGGGTTCGGGCAAGTCCTGCGCCGTCGCCTTGATGCTGCACGCGATCCTGCGCGAGCACCCGAACGGTCACGTGGTTCTGCTCGACCCGCACAACGAGTACGCCGATGCCTTCGGCGAGTTGGCCGAGGTGCTCTCGCCCAGCAACCTGCGCCTGCCTTATTGGCTGTTGAACTTCGAGGAGATCGTCGAGGTCATCCTTGGCGACAAGTCGGACGCCCACGCGGCGGAACCGGCGATCCTCAACGAGGTCATACCCGCCGCCAAGCGGAAGTTCATGGGCGATGCCGATGACAGCAAGTTCATCACCGTGGACACGCCGGTTCCCTATCAGCTCAGCGATATGATCCAGTTGATCGATGACGCCATGGGCAAGCTGGACAATCCCGAGGTCTCGGTGCCCTATATGCGGCTCAAGGGCCGGCTCAACTCGCTCAGGCGCGACGCTCGTTTCGCCTTCATGTTCGGCGGCATCAGCGTGCGCGACAACATGACCGAAATCCTGTCGCGCATATTCCGCATCCCCGTGGCCGGCAAGCCGATTACGATCATGGACCTTTCGGGCGTGCCCTCCGAGATCCTCAACGTGGTGGTCTCGGTGATTTGCCGCATGACCTTCGATTTCGCCCTTTGGAGTGAACACGCGCTGCCGATCATGCTGGTTTGCGAAGAGGCGCACCGCTATGCGCCGCAGGACTCCTCGCTCGGTTTCGAGCCGACCAAGAAGGCACTCGCCCGCATCGCCAAGGAGGGCCGCAAGTACGGCGTCTCCCTGTGCCTGGTCAGCCAGCGCCCGTCTGAGCTGGCGACCGATATCCTGTCCCAGTGCAACACGATCTTCGCCCTCCGCATGGGCAACCAGAAGGACCAGGACTTCGTGCGCGCCACGCTTTGGGATTCGGCGCGGGGTCTGCTGGACTTCCTGCCGTCGCTGCGCAACGCCGAGGCCATCGCGGTCGGCGAGGGCGTGCCCATCCCGGTGCGGCTGTGCTTCGAACAGCTGCCCGAAAACCAGCGGCCGAAGAGCGGGACGGCGCCCTTCTCGGCGGCCTGGCGGGAAGACCTGAAGGACCAGGCCTTCCTCGATCAGGTGGTCCATCGCTGGCGCCGCCAACTGCGCTGACCGGCGCCGCGCCGCGCTTCGTCTTCCTACGTCTGAGCAGCCTTGCCGTCGGCCTCGCCGGCGAGCGCGGCGGCGGCGGCCTGCCCGCCCGGCGCGCCGGCCTCGCCTTTGCCGCCGGTCGGCGGCGTATGGACCTCGACCTTGCGGCGCGCGAACTCGATGCCGTTGGCTTCGAAGCAGGCCTTGATCCGCTGATAGGCCTCGCGGCGCAGAACGAACTGCTCGCGCGGCAGGCACATGAACTTGACCCGGATGATCAGCGCCGAATCGTCGATCTCGGTGACGCCCTGCGACTTCAGGGGCTCGATCAGCTTGGGCCCCAGCTCCGGGTCCGCCATCATCTCAGCGCCGACCACCTTCATCAGCTTCTTGACCTTGTCGATGTCGGTGTCGAACGGCACCCGGAAGCTCATCTTGTAGATCACCCAGTCCCGGTTGTGGTTGGTGATCGAGCGCAGCTCGCCGAAGGGGATGGTGTGAATCGGGCCGCGGTGATGGCGCAGGCGCAGCGAGCGCAGCGAGATCGCCTCGACCTCGCCGCGCAATTCGCCACCCAGCTCGACGTATTCGCCGACCCGGAATGCGTCCTCGATCAGGAAGAAGATGCCCGACATGACATCGCGCACCAGGGTCTGCGCGCCGAACCCGATCGCCAGGCCGACCACGCCGGCACCGGCCAGCAGCGGCCCGATATCGATTCCCAGCGCCGAGAGGATCAGCATGATGGTGATGCTGATCAACACCACGACGAAGAACTTGCGCGCGAGCGGCAGCAAGGTCCGCATGCGGGCGTTCGGCTCGATGGTGACGCCGTTCACCTCGCGCGGCGCCAGCCGCCGGTCGATGCCGAGCTTGATCATTTGCCAGCCGAGGTAAGCCAGCAGAACCGCCACCGCGATGTCGAAGCTGGCCTCGCGCAAGGCGCTTTGCGTCTTCGCGCCCATGCCGCCTGAAAGGTTGACGCCCCAAAGCTCCAGCACGATCGCGCCGAGCACGACCACGAGTATCAGGCGCACGGCCCGCCGCGCGACGGTCGTCGCGTTGGCTGCCGGGGCGTCGCCCTCGCACTCCGCGCCGCCGAACAGCTCGCCGAAAACACGGCGGGACAGCCGGTCGAGAAGCGGAAACAACAGTACGACGCCGACCGAAGCGGTGGCGGCCCAGATGGTCGTCGGGCCGCGCGCCAGCATGGACATGGCCCAAAGCAGCCAGATCACGATGACATAGACGATGGCGAAGACGTGCCAGGTATCGGCAAAGAGGACACGCAAGGGCCGCTCGCGATCCCGGGCGGCGGCGGTTCGGCCCCCGGCGACTTTCGTTTCGGCCGATGGCGCTCCACCGCGCAAGACGGCCGCAACGCCCCGCCGGCATTGAAAAACCATCGCGATCAGCAGCGCGACCATGATCGCGCCGGTGATCAGGACCAGCATCAGGTGGGCTTCCAGCGCCATGCCGGTCAGAATCAGGAGGCCGACCGCGAGCCAGGCGAAGACCGCCACGCCGGCGAGCAGGACCGACCAGCGGTAGAGGAAGCGCGCGGCCTTGTCGCCGAGCGGAGCGAGGCGCAGAGCCGGTACGCCCGGCGCCAGCACGAAGCGCGCGACCAGAGCCGCGCCATAGGTGATCAGCGCGCCGGTCAGGAAGGTGGTCAGGAAAGTACGGTCGGGGCCGCTTTGATGGTAGAGCAGGAACGCGAGGCCAAAACCGACCACCGCGAAGGCGAGGATCGCCAACAGGTCGAAGGCGGCGCGGAAGCTTGCGCCGCATATCCGGTCGAACAAGCCGTCGCCGGCCGGGACCTCGATTTGCCGGCGGGCCTGCCGGGTCAGACGCTGCACGGCCAAATGCGCGGCCGCGCCCAGTGCCAGCAGACCCAGCAGCAGGGCGATTTGTCCGAGGATTCCGGCGGTGCCCCCGCCGCCGGCGACCTTGTCGATGCTTGCCGTCAGCTCTTCCGGCAGAACCGCCATGCCCCGGGTCACCTGAGCGGCGCGTTGACGCAGGGTATCGGCCAGGCGCTCCACGGCCAGCCTGAGCTGGACCAGCAGCACGCCCAGACCGCCGTTTACCGACCGCTGGGCGGCGGCCTCCCGTTGCGCGCGCTGGTGCAGCTCGCGCGACAGCAGCTGGCGAACCTGGGCGTCGGTCAAATCGGCGAGAATGCCGTCGACCTGTTCCGGCGTCAGTTGGCGGGGGATTTCGACCGGCGCGGCGGGCACTTTCGTTTGCGCGGTGCTCCGGACGGGGTGCATGGCGATCCCGAGCGCCAGCAAGGCGAGCCAGATCGACCTCGGCCGAAAGCCGCCGGTCGTCATCTGCTTGCCCCGGGCCAACCAATCCTCATAGGCGCTAGGTTAATGCAAAGCACGCGCTGCCGCACCCTCCTCCTGCGGCGTCAGCTCGCGCCGCCGCAGGTCATGGTCGGCGTTTGTCGAGGTGCGTCGTGCAGTCCAGGGCGCCTTCGCGCCAGGCGCGAGTCGACTTGCATCTGTGGCAGATCCGATTGTGAGCGCCCTCGGACTCGAACCAGTCGCCGCACATGAGACACTTGCGCGGCTGTCCTCCCCGGCGAGCCGGCGGAGCCTTCCGATGGTGGGTCATGGCTTGCGGCCTCCTGTCCACAGGAGGTCCGGCAAACCGGCCCAAAGCATGGCGGCGGGGTGGAATTCAAGTGTTGCCTTGTGGCGTTTCGGTGGCCGGCCCGGGCCGGTTCCGGCGCGGTCAAATAGACTCACCCAGCCTTCCGGGCTACGATGGCGGCCAACGCGCCGGCCGTGAAGGGGAGGGCCCGCACAGGTGCCTGGGCCGGCGGTCGTTCCGGCGCAAGGCAACGCGTCCGGCGGCAACGAAATCAGGAGGAGGGGATCGTGAAGATTCGAATCATCATCAAATACTCACTGGTCGCGGCCATGCTGGCGGCTTTGCCGGTCTCGGCCCAGGCGGCGGTCGACCTGCCCTGTCAGGCGGTCAAGCTGATCGTGCCCTGGAAGCCGGGCGGCGGGACCGACATCATCTTCCGCGAGGTGGCGCTGGAGGCGCAAAAGCACCTGGGCAAGGACATCGTGATCCAGAACATCGCCGGCCAGAGCGGCAGCAAGGGCGCCAAGGTGGCCAAGGACGCCAAGCCGGACGGCTGCACCATCTTCGCCGGGCACGACTCCCTGCAGACCACCTTCGTGACGGGCAAGACCGACTTCAACTACTTTGCCTACGAGCCGATCGTGCTCTTGACCTTCACGCCGGCCATCGTCGGCGCGTACGGCGCCGTGCCCTGGAACAACATGGCGGAGATGATCGCCGAGGCGAAAGCCAACCCGGGCACGATACTGATCGGCGCGACGCTCAACTCGACCAGCCATTTCCTGGCGGCGGCGATCGAGGATGCCGCCGGGATCAAGCTCAAGATCGTCAGCTACGAAGGCACCGCCGAGCGCAAGACGGCCATGATGGGCGGCCACGTCCAACTGGGCGAGCTGAACATCACGGCGGCCCAGCAGCTGTTCAAGACGGGCAAGCTGAAGGGCCTCGGCATCGCGACCGAAGAGCGCGATCCGCGCTTGCCGGAGCTGCCGACCCTGCGCGAGCAGGGCTATGACATCGTGACCGGGATCAGCCGCGGGGTCTTCGCGCCCAAGGGCACCGCCCAGCCCGTCCTCGACATGTACGAGGCCGCCTTCGGCAAGGCCATGCAAGATCCCGCGCTGGTCAAAAGCCTGGAAGGCAAGGGCACCATCGTGGTCTACAAATCGCGCGCCGAATATGGTCCCTTCCTGGAAAAGAGCGCCGGCGAGATCGAGGACCTGGCCAAGAAAATCGGCATCTTCAAGGGCAAGAAAGCATCGTAACTTGACCGGAGATCGGGTTTCGGGGGCGCGGGAAAAGTTCTTCCCGCGCCGCCCGTCGTTCTAGACATTCGGCATGCGAATCCGTTCCGATACCGCCATCGGGCTGGTCCTGCTGTTGTTTTGCGGGATCATGCTGCACCAGTTGCGGGACATCCCCGAGCCGCTCTTCGGGTCCGCCGGGGCGGCGTTCTTTCCGGCGGTCCTGCTGGCCATTCTGACGCCGCTGTCCGCGGCCCTGCTCGTCAAAGGCCTGGTCGGCGACTGGCGCGCCCGCGGCACGACCGGTGCCGAAGCGACCCGCTGGCGCCTCGGCGTCTGGCTGACCGACTACCGGAACGTGCTGGGCGCCTTCGTCTTGTTCTTCCTGTTCGTCTTCTTGTTGGAACCTCTCGGCTACATGCTTTCCGGCTTTCTTTTCCTGTTCTCCATGCAGCTGCTTCTGGGGCCCAGAACCTGGAGCAAGATCGTCCAGCACGCCTTGGTCTCGGCCGGCGTCGTGCTTTTCCTATGGGTCATGTTCCGCTGGGTCCTCGTGGTGCTGCTGCCGGAAGGGGAGATCTTTTATTGACCGGCCCCGCACCGAACCGCGGGTCCAGGGGCTGAGGCGGAGGCGCCGGGAGCCATGTGGGAGAACGTCGTCCAGGCTTTTGATCTGATCTTTCAGGTCAAGCTGCTCGCGCTCATCTCGGTCGGCACGCTGGCCGGCATCGTCGCCGGCGCGATCCCCGGCTTCACCATCACCATGGCGATCGTGCTCACCCTGCCGTTCACCTTCGGCATGAGCCCGATCGAGGGGCTTTCGACCATGCTGGGGGTCTTCGTCGGCGGCTTCTCCGGCGGTCTCATCTCGGGCACCCTGCTGGGCATACCCGGCACGCCCTCCTCCGTCGCGACCACCTTCGACGGCTTCCCCATGGCCCGCCGGGGCCAGCCGGGACTGGCCCTCGGGGTCGGCGTCTGGGCGTCTTTCTTCGGCGGCCTGGTGGGGGCCGTGCTGCTCATGTCGTTCGCCCCGCCGCTCGCGCTGATCGGCTTGTGGTTCGGTCCGTGGGAGTATTTCTCGCTGATCGTCTTCGCGCTCACCATCATCGCCAGCCTGTCGGGCGATTCCCTGCTCAAGGGCGGCATCGCCGGGATCATGGGGCTGCTTCTGGCAATGGTCGGCGAGGACGCGATCACCGCGAACTCGCGCTTCTCCTTCGGCATCGACGATCTGAACCAGGGCTTCTCGATCCTGCCCGTGCTGATCGGTCTGTTCGCCTTCAGCCAGCTCTTGAGCGACGTGGAAAGCCGGGCGGAGGCGCAGAGCGCGTTGATCGAGACCGATGCCGCGTCGATCCGCATCGAGCACCGGAAGGCGATCAAGACGATCTTCGGACAGCCGCTCAACCTGATCCGCTCGTCGCTGATCGGGGTCTTCATCGGCGCCCTGCCGGCCGCCGGAGGCACGATCTCCAACGTGCTGAGCTACGATCAGTCCAAGAAGGCTTCCAAGCATCCGGAAAACTACGGCACCGGCATCCCCGACGGCGTGATCGCCTCGGAGGCGGCCAACAACGGCACCGCCGGCGGCGCGCTGATCACCATGATGGCGCTCGGCATTCCCGGCGACATCGTCACCGCCATCATGCTGGGCGCGCTGCTGATCCACAACGTGGTGCCGGGCCCGACCTTCATTTCCGAAGAGCCCAGGCTCGCCTATGGCATCTTCATGGCGTTCTTCGTGGCTCACTTCGTCATGATCGCGCTCCAGGCCCTGGGGCTGCGGATGTTCCTGAAGATCACCAGGATCCCGAAATACATCCTGGCCTCGACCATCCTGTTCTTCTGCGCCATCGGGGTTTTCGCCCTGAACAACATCGTGTTCGACATCTGGGTGCTGTTCGGCTTCGGCGTGCTGGGTTTCCTCATGAGGAAGTTCGGCTTTCCGCTGGCGCCCATGATCATCGGCGTGGTGCTGGGCACGATCGCCGAGTTGAACCTCAACCGGGCCTACATGATCGATACCGACCCGACGGTCTTCGTGACCCGGCCGATTTCGCTTTTCTTCCTGATCCTCGCGGTCATCTCGCTGGCCTTCCCGTTCTGCCAGAAGCACCGGGGCGAGCCCTGGGTGCGCTTCTTCCTGCCGATCAGCCTGCTGGCGGTCTCCCTGCCGTTTTGGATCTCCCCCGGGATCGAGAAGCTGGCCGGCCTGCTCTTCGTCGTCGCGGGCTTGTATTTTCTTTGGCGGCGCAGGGCGGGCCGCCGGCTTTCCGGGCTCGCGGCCGGTGAAAGCCTGACCATCGACATCAAGAGCGACGAATGAGCACGGCGACGGGCCGAGGCCGATCGCGGAGAGCCGTATGACCCGGACGCTCACGGTCGCGATCGGCGGTCTCGGGGCGATCGGCCTGCCGGTCGCCCGGCGCCTGGATACCGGCATCGAAGGGCTCGAGCTGATCGCCGTGGCCGCCCGGGACCACGCCAAGGCGGCGGCCAAGATGGCGGATTTCCGCCGTCCGCCCCCGGTGGTGGCTCTGGGGGAGCTGGCGGCGCGGGCCGAGGTCGTGGTCGAATGCGCGCCGGCCGCGGTCTTTGCCGCCCTGGCCGAAAGCGCCATCGACCGAGGCCGCATCTTCGTGCCGGTCAGCGTCGGCGCCCTCCTGCCCCGGATGGATCTGGTCGAGCGGGCGAGAGAGACCGGCGCCCGGATCGTCGTGCCGAGCGGTGCGCTGCTCGGCCTCGACGCGGTGCGCGCGGCGGCCGAAGGGGTGGTCGAAAGCGTGACGCTGGTGACCCGCAAGCCGCCGGGTGGCCTGAAGGGCGCGCCCTACCTGGAAGCAAACGCGATCGACCTGGAGGGGCTGACGGCGCCGCTCAAGGTCTTCGAGGGCAGCGCGGGCGAGGGCGCCCGGGGCTTCCCGGCCAACGTCAACGTCGCCGCGGCGCTCAGCCTGGCCGGCATCGGGCCGGAGCGCACACGCCTGGAGATCTGGGCCGACCCGGGCGTGACCCGCAACACCCACACGGTCGAGGTCGAGGCTGACTCCGTGCGCCTCACCATGACCATCGAGAACGTGCCGTCGGTCGAAAACCCACGGACCGGCCGCCTTACCCCGCTCAGCGTGATCGCAACGCTCAAGCGGCTGGTCGCGCCGCTTGAGGTCGGCACCTGATTCGCTAGAGCATTATCCGAACAAGTCGATCCGGCCCGCTCCCCCTCCCGGCCGCCCATATCCTACGATTCCGTGGGCGG
>JBFJPL010000022.1:0-48300 GCA_041617155.1 Kiloniellales bacterium | reverse complement strand
GAGATCATCCTCGGCAACACCTATCACCTGATGCTGCGGCCCGGCGCCGAGCGGGTCGCCAAGCTGGGCGGGCTGCACCGCTTCATGAACTGGCCGGGGCCGATCCTGACCGATTCCGGCGGCTACCAGGTCATGTCCCTGGCCGAGCTGCGCCAGATCAGCGAGGCCGGCGTCACCTTCAAATCGCACATCGACGGCGCGCGCCACGAGCTGACGCCGGAACGGGCGGTCGAGATACAGCGCCTGCTCGATGCCGACATCGCCATGGTGCTGGACGAGTGCACGCCGTTTCCCGCCGAGCACGACGCGGCGGCCGAGTCCATGGCGCGCTCCATGCGCTGGGCCGAGCGCTGCAGGGCGGCGTTCGACGGACGGCCCGGCACCGGCTTGTTCGGCATCGTGCAGGGCAGCGTCTACGACGACCTGCGCCTGGAGTCGGCCGCGGCGCTCACGGCCGTCGGCTTCGACGGCTATGCGCTCGGCGGACTGGCGGTTGGCGAAGGCCAGGAGACCATGCTGCGGTTGATCGACATGACCGTCCCCGCCCTGCCCCCGGACCGGCCGCGCTACCTGATGGGAGTCGGCAAGCCGGACGACATGGTGCAGGCGGTCCGGCGCGGCATCGACATGTTCGACTGCGTGCTGCCGACCCGCTCCGGGCGGACCGGCCAGGCCTTCACCCGGCGCGCGGTCGTCAACCTGCGCAACGCCCGCCACCAGGAGGACCCGCGCCCGCTCGACCCGGACTGCGCCTGCTTCGCCTGCCGCGATTTCAGCCGCGCTTACCTGCACCACCTGTTCAAGGCCGGCGAGATGCTCGGCCCGATCCTCTTGACCCGCCACAACCTGGCCTATTACCAGGAGCTCATGGCCGGGCTGCGCACGGCGATCGAGGCCGGCGCGCTGGACGACTTCGCCGAAGCTTTCGCCCGGCAACAGGCGGAAGGCGACTTATCGGCGGTGTCGTAAACAAAAAGAGGGTTCACCACAGAGACGCAGAGGCACAGGGGGAAAAACAAGAAAGAAATCTGGTTTGCGCGATTTGCGCGCTGGAAAAACTTATTTTGTCGGCTTGTTTCTCCGGGCCTCTGCGTCTCTGTGGTGAATCTTTCTTCCTTTCAGCGCCAGCGCAGCAGGTGGCGCTCGACTCGGGTCAGGACGAAGCTGAAGCAGAGGCCGAGCAGCGACAGCAGGACCACGCCGGCCAGCAAGAGGTCGGTCTGCATCAGGTTGCCGGAGGCCAGGATCAACGCGCCGATGCCGAACTCGGCGCCGATCATCTCGGCCGCGACCAGCAGGATGATGGCGATCGAAACCGAGATGCGGAAGCCGGAGAGGATCGCCGGCATGGCGCCCGGCAGGACCACCTTGATGACGATCGAGCGGGTCGGCAGGCCGAAGCTTTGGGCCATGCGGATCAGGTTGCGCGGCACGTTGTCGACCCCGCTCGTGGCGTTGATGACGGTCGGGAAGAAGACGCCGAAGGCGATGGTCGCCACCTTGGACGGCTCGCCGATACCGAACCAGATGATGAACAGCGGCAGCAGTGCGATCTTGGGAATCGGGAACAGCGCCGCCACGAAGGGCACCCCGACCGAGCGCGCGAGCGAGCCCAGGCCGAGGGCGAAACCCACGGCCAATCCGCACAGCGTGCCGAGGCACCAGCCGACCACCAGCCTGTGCAGCGAGGCCCACAGGTGGCGCCAGAGGTCTCCGCTCGCCGCCAGCTGCCAGAGACCGGCCAGGATGGCGCGCGGGCTGGGCAGAAACAGCTCGCTGACCCAGCCGAGCGAAGAGGCGCCTTGCCAGACGGTCAGGACCAGCGCGAAGGCGATCCAGGCCGCGTAGCGGACCGGCCGGGGCGCGAAGCCGCCGCCCCTGAACGGGACTTGTTGGCCTTCGGAGGTCCTAGGCAAATCTCAGGCTCACGAGCCGGCTCGCCCCCTCATCCGCCGCCCGCAGCGCGCCGGTGGCCGGAACGGCAGGACTGCGTCCCCTCTCCCGCCGGGAGGGGGACAGGGTGAGGGCGGATTGGTTTCCCGGGTCAAGGTTCGATTTACGCCGAGCGACTCGGGCACTTGCCGGCAGGCAGCAAACCCACTCGCCCTCACCCTCCCGCTCCGCGGGCTCCCTCCCTCTCCCGGCGGGAGAGGGAAAAGAAGCCACCACTTGCTCGCGATTCGAGATTTGAGCATGCTGCGGCTCCTCGGAAAAAGGCCACGCCAAGCGGGCGGCCCGATTCATAACAGCAGGCTCCGGCGATCTTCGGCCAGCTCCCGGTCGGCGGCAATGGCTTCCTCGCGGATCAGGTCCCACAGGGTATCGTGGATCGCCGCCAGCGCCGGGTCGGCGGCCGTGCGCGCCGCCATCGGCAGCGGCACCTCGACCACCGCCTTGACCCGGCCGGGCCGGCGCGACAGCACCACCACCTCGTGGGCCAGGCGCAGCGCCTCGTTCAGGTTGTGGGTGACGTAGACCGCGGTGGTCCGCTCATTCAGCCAGAGCTCGGCGAAATCCTCCATGAGCAGCGCCCGGGTCTGGGCGTCGAGCGCCGAAAGCGGCTCGTCCATCAGCAGCACCGCCGGCCGGACCGCCAGCGCACGGGCGATGCCGACGCGCTGGCGCATGCCGCCGGAAAGCTGCCGCGGAAAGGCCCGGGCGAAATCGGACAG
Organism: Kiloniellales bacterium; assembly: GCA_041617155.1. Taxonomy (GTDB): domain Bacteria; phylum Pseudomonadota; class Alphaproteobacteria; order Kiloniellales; family JAKSDN01; genus CAMYKD01. The sequence goes on along the minus strand of JBFJPL010000022.1, from coordinate 45,628 downwards.
CTTGGTGCGCGCCAGCGCATCGCGCGTCCGCGCTTCGATTTCGCCGGCCGAGAGACCGTGGTCCTCGAGCGCCAGGGCGACATTACCGGCGACGCTGCGCCACGGCAGCAGGGCGAAGTCCTGAAAGACGTAGGTCAAGGGGTTCAAACAGCCCGCGGGCGGCTCGCCGACCTGAAGCACCTCACCACCGGTCGGCGCCAGCAGGCCGCCCAAAATGGCCAGCAGCGTCGACTTGCCGCAGCCCGAGGGGCCGACCAGCGCCACCACACGACCAGGCCCGACCGTCAGATCGACCTGCTCGACCGCGGTCAGCGGACCGTAGCGGTGGGTGACCTTGCGCGCTTCGAGCTGCATTCAGGAGTCTTGGGACATTGAACCACACTCCCCGTGTCATACCCGGGCCGCGCTTCCGCGCCCTGCTGCGCAGCCCGGACATCCAGGGTTGCCGGCCGCCACTGGATCGCCGGGTCAAGCCCGGCAATGACAATCACGCAAGTATGACGTACTGGAGTCAAGCCCCTGGCCGGCGGTCACCGCGGCACGTTGAAGTGGTCCTGGATGAAGCTCAGGTCGATGAAGTCTTTCGGGTCGACCGACTTGTCGACCAGGCCCTGGGCCTGATACCAGGCGACCTGGCGGTAGATGTCGCCGACGTCGAGCCGGCCCTTGGGATCGATGTACATGGCGCCGGCCTTGATCCTCTCGGCGGACGGCTTGTTCGGATAGACGTACTTGTTGATGATCGGAATGATCTCCTCGGCCTTGGCGCCGAACACCCGGCCGCCGTTGGCGTCGCGGATCAGCAGGGCGTCGTGGTAGTCCTGGGCGGCGCGCTGATAGGCGCGCACGAACTTCTCGACCATCGGCCGGCGCTCGGTCACGTTCCTGGTCGAGGTGAAGAGCCCGCCGACCTGATAGGGATTGTAGTCGGCCACCCAGCCGACGATCTTGGCGGCGCCCGACTGGGCCAGGGCCTTGGCGATGTGCGGCACCATGATCATGGAATCGACCTGGCCGCTTTTCAGCGCGCCGATCATGTTGGGCACCGACTGCAGCGGCTTCAGGCTGACCCGGGACAGCTCGAAACCGGCCTGCTCGGCGACCTGGCCGATCATGTAGTGGAACGACGAGCCGACCTGGGTCATGGCCAGGCTGTGGCCCGGGAAGTCGTCGACCGTGGTGAAGCCGGCGTCGTAGGCCTTGTTGGAGACCAGGATGGCCGAGCCGTCGTAGCCCCGGACCTCGCGGCTCTGCGCGCCGATCACCTTGAGCGCGCCCTTGCCCGCCAGGTTGTAGAAGCCGCCGGTGAAGGCGGTCACGCCGAAGTCGGCGTCGCCCGACACGATGGCGACCGCGACCGGCTGGGCCGCCCGGAAGAACTTGAACTCGACCTCCAGGCCCTCGTCGGCGTAGTAACCCTTCTCCTGGGCGATGAAGAGCGGCGAGGAGGAGATGAAGGTGAGCGCCGCGATGGTGATCTTTTCCTTGGCCCCGGCCGCGGCCGGCGCGGCGGTGCCGACCAGCAGGCCGGCGGCGAAAACGGCCGTCGCCAAAAGCCCTGTGAGACGCGCAAATCGCGGACGCGCGAACCCACGGATGGATTGCTGCATTCGGTTCTCCTCCCTCGCTATCCGAAGCCGGATAGGTCGCTTGCTTCAGCCAACGGCGGCCCCCGCCGCGATCGGCGTCTTGAACGGAATACCGGGCAGTTGCCCGGTCCGTCCCCCATAGTGCGGTCATTGTGACACGTATGCTCCGACACTTGAACCAAATCGCGGGCCCGCGGCTTGACATGACCGGCACCGGTTGCTCCGCTAAGATGGTGGGACCAACAAGCGCAAAGCTGGGGGAGGACGATGAACCGCGTCACAGAGGCGAGTACCCTGGTTCGGCCCGCGACGGCAGGGTTGCCGGCCATGACGCCTGAGGAGACGCACGGCAACGCCCAGTGGATCGTTTCGGAGGCGCTGAAAGGCACCGATGAGGCCAGGCTTTTGCAGGGCCTGTGCGAACGCCTCTTGGCCGCCGATATCCCCTTGCTCAGGGCCAACATCTCTCAACCGATGCTACATCCCGTCATGGGCGGCCACCTGTTCATCTGGCGGCGCGGCGAAGGCGCCCTAGAGGAGGGTTGGGAGCGCAACGTCAGGGACGATTATGGCCGCACGCCTTTCGCGCACATGATTGCCACGAGCAAGGCGCGGCTGCGCTGCCGCCTGGCAATGGGTGAGGGCGCCGAGTTCCCCATGTGCGTCCAGTTCAGGCAGCAGGGCGGGACCGACTATTTCGCGATGGAGACCGGCTTCGGCGAAGCCCACAGGTTCGGACCGGCCGATCGCATCCTGTCGTCGTGGTTGACCGATGCGGCGGACGGCTTCTCGGAGGCCCACCTCGCGGTGATCCAGCAGCTCGCGCTGCCCTTGGCCCTGGCGATCAAGGGCGCTATGACCTTCCGCAGCGCGCGCAGCGTCATCGAAACCTATCTCGGCGCGGACGCCGCCCGCCGTGTCCTCAGCGGCGAGATCGACCGCGGATCGGGACAAACCATCCGCGCCGCCCTCTGGTACTGTGATCTCCAGGGCTTCACCAAGCTGGCCGATACCACGTCCCGCGACCGGCTGCTCGCCATGCTGGACGATTATTTCGACTGCATGGTCACGACCGTGCAGGAAAGCCGTGGCGAGGTGCTCAAGTTCATGGGGGACGGCCTGCTGGCGATCTTCAACCTGAGCGACGACGCCGAGAGCTGCAGCGCCGCGCTCGATGCCGCCGGCAAGGTGGTCGAGCGGATTTCGGAGCTGATCGCGCGGCGCCGGGCGGGCGGGCTGCCGGTGGCCGAATTTCGCATCGCGCTTCATCTGGGCGACGTCATGTACGGCAACATCGGCGCGCGCAACCGGCTGGATTTCACCGTCGTCGGCCCCGCGGTGAACGAGGTCAGCCGGATCGAGTCGATGTGCCGGGCGCTCGAACAGAATCTCGTCGTGTCCCAGGCCTTCGCCGAAGCGGCCGACCACTCCAGGGATCGCCTGGTCTCCCTCGGCCGCTACGCGCTGCGCGGCGTGCGCAAGTCGCAGGAGCTTTTCACGCTGGACGCCACCGACGAGCCCTCGCGGGCCTAACCGGTTCGGTCTCGGCACTACATCACCGCGCCGATCTGCCAGGGGACGAATTCCTCGTCGCCGAAGCCCTGGGCCTCGCTCTTGGTCGGGCTGCCGGAGGCGACCTCGAGGAGGCGCCTGAAGATCTGCTCGCCCAGCTCGGCAATCGGCATGCCCTCGTCGATCACCGCGCCGCAGTCGATGTCCATGTCCTCCTCCATGCGGCGATACATCGGCGTGTTGGTGGCGAGCTTCATGGACGGCACCGGCTTGCAGCCGAAGACCGAACCGCGCCCGGTGGTGAAACACACGAGGTTGGCGCCGCTCGCCACTTGGCCGGTCACCGAGCAGGGGTCGTAGCCGGGCGAATCCATGAACACGAACCCCTTGCTATCGACCGGCTCGGCGTAGCGGTAGACGCCCGAGAGGTTGGTGGTGCCGCCCTTGGCCGCCGCGCCCAGAGACTTCTCCAGGATCGTCGTCAGCCCGCCCGCCTTGTTACCGGGCGAGGGGTTGTTGTCCATCTTGCCGCCGTTCCTGGCAGTGTAGTCCTCCCACCAGGCGATGCGGGCGACCAGCTTCTCGGCCACCTCGGGCGAGACCGCGCGGCGGGTCAAGAGGTGCTCGGCGCCATAGATCTCCGGCGTTTCGGCCAGGATCGCCGTGCCGCCGTGGCGCACCAGCAGGTCCGCCGCCGCGCCCAGGGCCGGGTTCGCGGTGATCCCGGAGTAGGCGTCCGAGCCGCCGCATTGGAGCGCCAGGGTCAGGTGGCTGGCCGGCAGCGCCTGGCGCTCGACCTTGTCGGCCTCGGGCAGCATCTCCTCGATCATGGCGACGCCGCGTTCGACCGCCTTGCGGGTGCCGCCGGCGTCCTGGATGGTCATGGTGCGGAAGCGCGGGCCGCGCTCGATGCCGTAGGCCTCGAGTAGGAAATCGATCTGGTTGACCTCGCAGCCGAGCCCGGCCATCAGCACCCCGCCGAAATTGGGGTGCCGGGCGAAGCCCCAGAGCGTGCGCTGCAGGTTGGCGTAGCCTTCGCCGCTGTCGGCCATGCCGCAGCCGGTGCCGTGCACCAGGGCAACCACGCCGTCGACGTTGGGAGTGTCGGCCAACGCCGCCTTGTCGAAACGCTCGGCGATGTAGCGTGCGACCGTGGCCGAGCAGTTGACCGAGGTCAGGATGCCCAGGTAGTTGCGCGTCGCGACCCGGCCGTTGGGGCGTGCGATGCCCTGGAAGGTCGCCCGCTCAGCGTCGTTGAAATAGGCGGTCGGCCTGGCGTCGCTGCAGTAGGCATAGTCCCGCTCGAAGGCGGCCATCTCGACGTTGTGGGTGTGCACGTGGCTGCCGGGCGGGATCTCCGCCTTGGCGAAGCCGATGATCTGGTCGTACTTGCGCAGGGGCTCGCCCGCGGCCACCGTCCGAGTCGCCAGCTTGTGACCCGCGGGGATCGCCTCGCGCGCCGCGACCCCTTCGCCGGGTATCTCGGTCCCCGGCAGGATCTCGGCGCGCGCGACGACCACGTTGTCGGCGACGTTGAGGCGGATGGTCAGGGGCGCGGCGGCAGTCATGGCGAGGCTCCGGGCGTCGAGGGTTTCAACCCCGTCAGCCTAGCCCCGGCAAGCCGGTCCTGTCACCCTCGCCAGCGCCGCTCGACCGCCTGGACAGCGCTTTAGAGGCCGGTTCCTTCCATGGCCTTGGTGAACTCCATGGCCTGGTTGTCCATCATGGCGCGTGGATCGAAGCTGGGGTCGGACATCGCGCCCCAGATCTTGCGCCGCTGCATGCCCATGTTGCCGGCGTCGTAGAGCGGGAAGATGATCGCCTCGCGCAGGCATTTTTCGAGCGGATGCCGCTTGTCGACGGCATTCACCCCCATGGCCTGCATGCACTTGAAGACCGCTTCGAACATCACCTCGCCGCAGTAGATCTTGGACATGGCGCCGATCGCGTGGCCTTCGGAGTCGTACTGGTCCAAGAAATGAGCCGCCTTCCACGAGAAGGCCCGGCAGGCCTCGATCCGCATGGCCACGTCGGTCAGCATGTAGCCGACCGCCTGGTGGTGGATGATCGGCTTGTCGCCGCCGGCCGTGTAGGTTTTGGCCCAGTCCAGGGTGTATTCGTAAGCGGAACGCGCAACGCCGACCGCTGCGATCGCCGCCACCGGTCCGGACCATGTGAAGGCCTTGCTGATGATCAGGTCGCCGTCGCCCTCGGCGAAGAGGTTCTCCTCCGGCACGCGGCAGTTCTCGAAGGTCATGGCGTTGTTCTGGCACAGGCGGTGGCCGATCTTGTCGATCGGCTGCTCGTAGGTCACCCCGCCGGCGTCGCGCGGTACGAGGATGGCGCTCAGCCCCTCCTTGCCGCCCTTGGCCGGATCGGTTCTGACGATGACCACGTTCACGTCGGCGCCCTTGAGATCCCAGCCGCCGGCGTTGCAGGGCCAGTATTTCTTGCCGTTCAGCACATATTCACCGCGGCCCTTGTCGTGCTCGCAGGTCACGCCGATGCCCACGGGGTGGGCGCCCGGGTGATCGAAGTTCGCCGTGCCGCTGGGGGTTCCGGCGGGCTCGCTCACGACCCAGCCGACCAGATACTCATGATTGGGGTCGCTGGTCGCCGCGCCGATCCACTTCTTCTTTTGCTCCTCCGAGCCGAACCAGGCCAGCGGCATCAGTCCGAGGCCGTTGACCAGGAGGATGGTAGCGAAGCCGGGATCGACCGCACAGATCTCCTCGGCGGCGATCTGCAGGTCCAGATTGCTGACGTCGCCACCGCCGTATTTTTTCGGCAGGAAGCCCATGGCGAAGCCCAGCTTGTAGGCCTCCCGGTAAGGCCCTTTCATCATCTCGACCGCCCGCTGCGTGTCGGCCAGTGCGTCAGCCTCGGCGACGACCGGCTTCAAGACCTCCTGCGCGAACTCGCGCGCGGTTTTCTGCAACGCCTTCTGTTCCTTGGTCAGGGTAAAATCAATGGCCATTTGTCTTGCTCCTCCCGTGAAATGCCGGGCAGGCCGCCGCGCCGGATTCGTTCGACGATCCGGTGAAGTCATGGCGTGAGGAATGCAGCATCGCCATCTCACCGCCTTTTGAGCGGGACGACTGCCTGTCCTAAGGATTCTTATCAAACGCGCGCCCGACCGAGGATGAGATGGGCAACTGCCTGCCACCAAGGTCAGGCTCAGTCTTCGCGGGCGCGGTGACACAGCTTAGCGCTTTTCGAGCCGCGCGGTAAGCAAATCATCGTAATGGCAGCGCGTTATCTTGGCCGGCCCCAGAAAGCCTTGGCGGCAAGGCAGAGCGCGAGAGCGCCGCCAATGCCCAGCAAGCCCTGGCCGAGCAGCGTCTGCTCGTCGAGCAGGTAGAAGCTGCACAGGCGGGTCGGCGCCGCGAGGTAAAGCCAGCCCAAGAACCCCAGCATGGACAGCAGGTCGGTCCAGACGAAACCCCGCGCAATGGGATGCAGGCGCGGCCAGCTCAAGGCCAGAGGCAGGCCGAGCAGAAGCGGCAGGGAAACGAACTTGGCCGCCGCCATGGCGGGCTCGGCCAAGGCCGCGTCGAGCGACCGGGGCAGCATCCAGTAGGCCGCGGTGAAGAGCGTCAGGAGCAGGCCGGGCAGGCCGCCGGCATTCCACGGTCCCAGGGGCTCGCGCTCGGCGTCGATCCGGTCCGCGAAACGCAGCGCGCAGCCTAGGAGAACGCCTGCCGTGGCCAGCAGGGGGATCTGGACCAGCAGGTGGAGCACCAGGTGGCCTTCGAGGACCTGGCGCAGAGTCGGCGTTACCAGCAACGCCGGAATCGCCAGCCCGGCCGCCGCCCAGCACCAGCGCCGGGATTGCCGCTCTCCGGCGAAATACGCCGCAAGGGTCATGGGCCGAGGGCCGCCAAGGCCGCCTGCGGCGCATCGTGGTCGAAGATACGCGCCAGGCGTCCGGCGCGGTCGACCAGATGCTGTGCGGCGTTGTGCTGAAACCCGAAGACCGGGTCGGCGATCACCACGACGCCGAAGCGCGCCAGCAGGACGCCCAGCTCGGCCGGGTTCTCGACCCGGGCGATGCGCCACCTCTCGCCGTCGGCACCGTGCCGCGTACCGTAGGCCGCCAGCCGTTCCGGGGTGTCATAAACCGGATCGAAGGAGATGCTGAGCAGTACCACGCCGCCGCCATGGCGCGCCGCGGGCAGCGCCTCGGCGACCCGCGCGAAACTGTCGCCGAGCGCGAGACAGAGCGTCGGGCAACGGGTGAATATGAAGTTCACCAGCAGGCGCCGGCCGCGATAGTCCGACAAGCGGAAGATCCGGCCGTCCTGATCCTGCAGCAGCGGATCGGGCAGCGGCCGCGGCGCGCGCTGCACGGCAAGCCGCCGGGCGGACTCCGTGGTAAAGGCCTGGAGCCGGTCGGTTGCCCGCCACAGGACCAGCGATCCCAGCAGCAGAACCGCGATGACTGCCGTTGGGCCGCGCATCACCGAGCCGAAGCGATGCGGCCCACGCTGAGCAGGAAGCGCAGCACGAAGACCGCCGCAGCCAGGACCACCAAAAGCGCGAACACCGAGGCGATACGGTCGTAGGCGATCCATTCCGGCAAGTGCACCGCCCAGCGGCGCGGCACGGACTCCTTGCCGGCGTAAAGGAACATGCCGACGAAACCGACACCAGCGCACGCGAAGACCAAGAGGGCCGCGCGGTCGGTCGCGCCCTCGGTTGCTCCGGCGCCTTTGCCGAGCCAGTACATGAAGGCGAAGACCATCGCCACCATGCCGAGCAACAGATAGAAATGGAAGTGGCCCGGCACCCAAACTGTGTTGTGCATCACCGAGTTCACGACAATTGTCCCGTCGACGATCGCCGGCACGATGCCGGCGGCCCAGCCGAACACCGAGAGCACCAGGAGGCCGGAGGCCAAGTCCCACTTGATACCCGAACGGTGAACGTTGGCCAGGGTCGCCACCGTGGTCACGACCAGGACCGGCAGACCCGAGGCGTAGGAGATGACCTGGCCCATGACCAGCATCCAGACCGGCATGGCGAAGTCCATCAGCAGGTGGTGCGGATAGACGATCAGCACCATCAGCAGGGTGGCGTTCCAGGCCGCCAGGAAGATCCGGCCCGACGGCCAGGGCCGGCCGGTGTAGCGCGGCAGAATCTCGTAGACCGCGATCACCGCCATGTAGATCGTCGCGTTGATGAAGACATGGCCGAAGAAGAAGATCAGGTTCTTGGCCAGCAGCGCGTCGATCGCGAAGGCCGGCAGATAGATGTTGACCAGGCTCATCGCGATGATCGCGGCGCCGACCGCGATGCCGGCGATATTGATGATCGCCACGACACTGCTGATCACCACGACCGGCGGCGGCGCCTCCGCGGTCTCGTCGCCGAACAGACTCGGCCAGCCGAGCGCCCGGGCCAGGCCGCCGTAGCGCACGATGACGGCCCGCGCCACGTCCAGATAGAGCAGCAGGAAGCCGACGCCGACCAGAAGCAGGCCGAGCAGGTAGGTCGCCGCCGCGCTCTCGCCCCACTGGCCGCCGGACAGCGCCGGCAGCGGATAGAGGAAGGTCCAGGCGCCGGCGAAGCCGCCGAGGAAGACCGCGCCCAGGATCAGCACCACGCCGACCAGGAACAGCGCCAGGTTGGCGATCAGGACGGCCGTCGAGAGTTTCACCGCGCGGCTGAGGAACCACCACATCACGGCGGCCCCGCTGAAGCCGGCGACTCCGACCATGCCGATGCCGTGCGCCGTCATGACCTGGTAGAAGCGCTCGGGCGGCAGCGGCAGCAATTCGCCTTGGGAGAGCCGCATGAGAAAGCCGAACAGCATCAGCAGCAGCAGCACGGCGCCGCTGACGCCCAGGTATGCCAGAACCGTTTGCCTACCAATCCGGCTGGGCGGCGCGACGAAATCGGAATCCCCCGTGTTGGCCATGGCTCGTGTTCTGCTTCAAGGCGCGGTGACGACGAACTCGGCGGGCATGTCGTGATGGCCGAATCCGCAGTATTCGAGACAGAGCAGCCGGTAGGTTCCGGGCTCCGTGAAGGTGTGGTGGAGGTAGTTGACGTAGCCCGGCATGGCCTGGGTCTGGGCCACTAGGCCGAGCGACTCGTCGTAGATGCCGAGTCCGTGGTTGACGTCGCTGCTGGAGACCGCGAAGACCACCGGCTGGCCGACCGCAGCGCCCTCGTGGCTCAGCGTCCAGGACCATTGCTGGCCGGTGGCGGTCACCGTGAGCGGCTCGGCGGTCTGCTCGCGGGGGGCCGCGTAGGGCAGGCCGCCCAGGGTGACGGCCATGACCACCACAATGGCCAGCGCCAGCACCCAGAAGAGCGGGGCGCGAACTCGGGTGACCGCGGTTGCCGCTTCGGAACCCTCTGCGGCATCGGATGCATGCCAAGCCACGCGAAGGAAGAGGGCAAGGACGGCCGCCATGCCGATCAGCGAAGTGATCCAGGCAATGTCCCGCATGAAACCGCCCCCGGTTGCAGTCCGGCCATTACCTTAGCACGAAAAAGTCGCTATCGTCACGCGCCCGCAGCTTGTGTTGGTGCGGCGCGGCCCATGAGCAATGCTCGGGCAGGCGCCTAGGCGGTCACGGCCGCCGGGCGATCAGGTCGATCTCGACCAGGGCGCCGCGGGCCAGGCCGGTGACGCCGACGCAGGTGCGCGCCGGGCGCCGGTCGTCGGGGAAATAGGACGCGTAGGTCCGGTTCATCGCGGCGTAGTCTTCGGCGAAACGGGTGAGATAGGCGCGCACCGAAACCACGTGCTCGAGTCCGAGACCGAGTCCGGCCAGCACGATCTTCAGGTTGTCCATGACCTTGCGGGTCTGGGCCTCGACGCCTGCGGGCAGCGGCGCCGCGTCGTCCTCGGCGTCGGTCGGCATCTGGCCGGTCACGAAGACCCAGCCGTCGGCCTCGACCGCGTGGCTGAAGGGCGCGACCGGCCTCGGCGCGGCCTCGATCATGTGGAAGATGGGCGTGCTCATGGCGGGGCCCTCCGTGACGGATTCCAATCGGACCCAAAGCATGACATGGTTCGGCCGGCCGCTACCAGCCGCCGCCGCCGCCACCGCCGCCGCCACCGCCGGAGAAGCCGCCGCCGCCGGAAAATCCACCGCCGGAGAAGCCGCCGCCCGATGTGCCGCTGCTCGAGCCGGGCGGAGTCGAGGCGGCGGCGATAGCCTTGGAGAAGCCGCTGGACAGGTCGGACGAGAAACGGCCGATCCGGTCGCTGTGGTAGCTGCGCCCGGAATACCAGCGGGGGCGGTAGCCGGACTCCCGATTGGGGTCCAGGCTGGCCGCGGCCAGGACATCGGCAAACTGCTCGCTCCAGGCCTGCTCCACGCCGAGGGCAAGCGCATAGGGCAGGTACTTCTCGAACAGCTCGGGCGTGCGTTCCGGCGGGTTCAGCAGGTTCATGCGGTCCTTCTCGGCGACCGAAAGGTAGAGCTCGAAACCCTCGATCTGGTCCATCACCCGCCGGCCAAGCCGGGTCGGCGCCTTCAGCAGATGGTAGAAGAACAAGTTGAGCACGACGGACCCCAGGATCGGTACAGTCGTCGCGGGAACAGACGCCTTAAACAGTCCGATCAGGCCTTGGGGCGCAAAGGAAAAGAGAAAGACCAGGAACGCCGCAGGCATGACGACAGCCACAAGCGACCGAATGTTCGTCAGTTCGCGCCGCCAGGCGGCAAGCGCACCGCGCCATACGAAATAACCGACAAGGCAAAGCACGGTGCCAAGGAGAGCCACGACCAAGACCGCATCCAGCAGTTTGGCCAAGGCGGCAGCGACGGCGACGGTGAGCGCCGTAATCGCCAGCCCCGGCACGAAGAATCCGGTGTTGCGCAAGAAATAGCTATGCTCGAAATCGGTTCTCAAGGTCGCGTGTAGCGCCTTTTGCGCGTTTTGCAGCGTGGCGTGGTTGTCCTGTTCCAGGACCAGCTTGTCCCGGCCGTCGCCGAACAGGTTCCTCATGACCGCTTTCTCGCCGCGCGACAGCGGATCGCGCCCGGTCTTGGTCTTGTGCAGGGTGAAATCGCCGGCGTCGTCCTCGACGATCCTGAACTGGCCCTTGACCGCCAGGCTCATGATCGCCGCCGTGAAGGCCTTGTCGTCGAATGTCGTGCGCATGATGTAGCGGGCGGCGGCGGGCGAGATGCCCTTTGGCGGCGCGTATTCCGGGATGACGGTGCCCTTTTCCGGGTCGCGGCCGACCCTGTGCCAGGCCACCAGGAAGTAGAGCAGCAGGACGAGGAAGCCGCCGACCGCCACGGCGCTGTCCGAATTGTCCCTGAGCAGATAGCCCAGCTTGTCGATCTGCGTCGGCTCGGCCACGAACCCCTTGGGCCAGGAGACCGCGATGGTGAAGCCCTCGCGGGGCGCCAGCCAGCGCGTCGTGGCAAAGGCGATGTCGGCGCCCTCGGCCACGGTGGATCGCATGAAGTCCTGGCCGCGCTCGCCCTGCCGGCCGGTAAAGCCGGCCCACTCCAGAACCTCGGCGCCCTCCGGCAGCGTAACGAAGACGCGGACCTGCTCGATCGGGAAATCCCAGCCGTTGCCGGTGACGTTCCAGTAGAGCTCGTCGAAATCCTTGAAAAAGCCGAGCTGGCGGTCGGTCTTGTAGACGATGGTGTACTCGTGCTCGCCGTGCGGGATGAAGACATTACGGTCGCCGATATAGACCCGCACGCCGTTCGCGCGGCTTGCCAGACGGTAGGGCTCACGCCGCCCGTCGCGCCGGACCTCGAGCACCTCGAAGCCGACGACCACGGTGTGGCCACGGCGGTCCCGATAGGTGGTCGGGAAGTCGCGGTAGATGCCGCGCTTGATCTTGCCGCCGGCGCTGACCACGGTGATCGTCTCGATTACGGTCATGGTGCTGTCGGCGTGGACATCGATCCGGCTGTCGAAGTCGATGATGCGTTCGCGTTGAGCCACCGACTCGCGCGGCACGGCCAGCGCCAGGCAGACCGCCAGCAACGGCAGAAGTCGGCAAGAAGCTTTCGGCGCCTTCGGCTTCGCGGCGGTCGCGCGCCCGGTCACGGCCTTACCAGCCGCCGCCGCCGCCACCCCCACCGCCGCCGCCGGACGAACCGCCGCCCGAGGAACCGCTGCTGGAGCCGGGCGCCGTCGAAGAGGCGGCGATCGCGTTGGAGAAACTGCCCGACAGGCCGGAGGTGAAACCGGTGAGTCCGCCGTGCTGGAAGCCGTGTCCCGAATACCACCCGGGCCGGTAACCCTCCTGGCCATCGCCCCGGCCCGCCGCGCCGAGCACGCCGGCGAACTGTTCGCTCCAGGCCTGTTCCACCCCCAGCGCCAATGCGAAGGGCAGGAATTTCTCGAACAGGTCCGGCGTGCGTTCCGGCGAATTCAGCAGGTTCATCCGGTCCTTCTCGGCGACCGACAGGTAGCTCAGGAAGCCTTCGATCTTGTCCATGACCCGCCGGCCCAGACGGGTCGGCGCCTTGAGCAGGTGATAGAACAGCAAGTTGAGGAAGAGCAGGGCAAGCAGCACGAGGGAGCCGGCGACCGAGGACACCTCGGCCAACTCGGCCAGCGCGAAAACCTCGCCGAAGAAGAACGGCAAGGCGAAGGCGGTGATGACGGCGGCGCTGAAGATCGCGCCGCCACCGCCGCCCGCGAAGACCGCGCGCCAGCTCGTGACGACCCGGCACAGCAGGAAGTAGCAGCCGAACGTCCAGCCGGACAACCAGATCACCATGAAGAGCGCGACCTCGGGCTGGCGCCCCAGAAGCGCGGTCGCCAGGGCGACGATGCCGGTGGCAATGAGGCCCGGGATGAAGACCTTCCGGTTCCTGAGGAAATAGGTCTTCTCGAAGTCGGTCCTGAGGCTCTCGCGCAACGCCTTTTGCGCTTTCTGCAGGATCCGGTGATTACTCTGGGTAAGCGCGACCTCGCGACGCCCGGCGCTGAACAAGCTGCGCAGAACCGCCTTCTCGCCCGGTGACAGCCGGTTGCTTTCGGCCCGCTTCTCCAGGGTGAAGGCCCGGCCCTCGTCCTCGCGGATTTTCAGGCAGCCCTTGACCGCCAGGCTCATGATGGCCGAGGTGAAGACCTTGTTGTCGAAGCCCATGCGCAGCAGGTAGCGCGCGGCCGCCGGCGAAATGCCGTTGGGCGGGTCGTACTCCGGGATGATGGTGCCCTTCTCCGGGTCCCGGCCGACCTTGAACCAGGCCGCCAGGAAGTAGATGAGAACGAAGAAGAACCCGGCGATGCTGGCGGTGATCCCCGGGTTGTCATCCAGGAGATAGACGAACTTGTCCGCCAGGGACGGCTCGGTCACGAAGCCCTTGGGCCAGGCGATGGCGATCGTGAAGCCTTCGCCGGGCGTCAGGATGCGCTCGGTCTGGAGCTCGATGGCCGAACCGCTGGTGGTGTTGCCCTCGCTGAAGTCCTGGCCCTGTTCGCCGGGCCGGCCGGTGTAGCCGTCCCAGTCCAAGATTTCGGCGTTCGGCGGCAAGGCGACATAGGCGCTCGCCCGCTCGATCGGAAAGGCCCAGCCGCTGCCGGTAACGTTCCAGTAGAGTTCGTCGAAGTTGTCGAAGTAGCCGATCTGTCGGTTGGTCCGATAGATCAGAGTGTAGCGGTGCTCGCCGTCGGGAATCAGCAAATTGCTTTCGCCGATATAGATTCTGAGGCCGTTCGAGCGCCGGTCGATGTGATAGGGCTCCCGCCGACCGTTTCGCCGGACTTCGTGCAGCGCGAAGCCGACGGTGACCGTGTGGCCGTGGCGATCCCTATAGGTGGTCGGAAAGTCGCGATAGATGCCGCGCCGGATATGGCGTCCCGCGCTGACCACCGTGATGGTCTCCTGCACGGTCATCGAGCCGTCGGCGTGGACCTTGATCCGACTTTCGAAATCGCGGATGCGTTCGCCGCTCTCGGCCGCCGCGGCGACCGGCTGAAGCAGCGCAGCCATGGCCAGGACGCCGGCCGCCAGCACGGGCAGCAAGCGGCGAATTCGACCGGGCGTCTTGACCGCCACACCCGCCGGCGGGATCGCTAGGAACGTCAAAAGCTGACCTTTACGGGTTGCCGGGCGGCGCTATCGGCCTCGTCGAGCTCGAAGAACTCGGCCTGAATGAAACCGAACCTTTGGGCCACCAGATTGCTCGGGAACTGCTCGACCCTGGTGTTGAGGTTGCGCACCGTGCCGTTGTAGTAGCGGCGGGCCGACTGGATCTGGTCCTCGACCTCGGCGAGGTCGTTCTGCAGGTCCCTGAAGCCCTGGTTCGCCTTGAGGTCCGGATAGGCCTCCGACAGCGCGAACAGCGATTTCAGCGCGCCGGTCAGAACGCCTTCGGTCTGGGCCTGGGCCGACGGGCTGCCCTGATTGGCCATGGCCGCATTACGGGCCTGGATCACCGACTCCAGCGTGTCCTTCTCGTGCTTGGCATAGCCCTTGACCGTCTCGACCAGATTGGGAATCAGGTTGTAGCGGCGCTTCATCTGGACGTCGATGCCGCTCCAGGCCTCCGAAACCTTGACCTTGAGGCCGACCAGCGCGTTGTAGGTCAGCATCACGTAGAGGCCGACGGCGACGGCCAGACCGAGAATCACATAAAGAATTTCCATCACTCCACCGAACGTTGACGATTCCTGTTTCGATGGCCGCCCCCCGCGACCGGTAAACAGAATACAGGCCCCGGAGCAGGCACTGAAGGGTTAGAACCTCCACCTTGAGAATCGGTTAAGGTGGAGGCGGCTTTGCCGTGGCCCGGTTTGTCGATAGATTTCCTCAAAAGCCGGGGATCGGGTCGATGCCGCGAAGGGGATATCCGCATGACAAAGACCGATGTTTCAGGCCTGACCCAACTGGGCGCCGAGACCGCGCTGCCGGCCTCTCCGGACGCCGCCGTCATCGAGCGCGTGCCCAACCCGCAGGCCGGCACGCCCTATCTGGTCCGCTTCACCTGCCCGGAGTTCACCTCGCTCTGCCCGAAGACTGGACAGCCGGACTTCGCGCATCTGGTGATCGACTACCTGCCGGGCGAGTACCTGGTGGAGAGCAAGTCGCTCAAGCTGTACCTCGGCGCCTTCCGCAACCACGGCGCCTTCCACGAGGACTGCACACTCGCGATCGCCAAGCGCCTGGAGCGTGAGATCGCGCCCACGTGGCTCAGGATCGGCGGCTACTGGTACCCGCGCGGCGGCATGCCGATCGACGTTTTCTATCAGTCGGGGCCGCCGCCCGAGGGCCTCTGGCTGCCGGATCAGGGCGTGGCGCCCTATCGCGGGCGCGGCTAGCCCCGGACCTGGATCCCATCAACATAATGGCCAACGCTTCGATTGCCCTCGAAGCCGGCGATCTGGCGACTCTCAAAACCGTTTTCGATGACGTGAAAGGGCAATTCGGCAAGGTCTCCGACGCAAGGGACATCACCGCGACGAACGGGGCTTCGCGGAGTCTGCTGTCCTACATCGACCGGCAGCGTTTTCTCATGTTCTGCACGGCCAAGTCCGCCCGCGACCTCATGTTTGCGGCAGAAGAGGTCGGCGGCATCGCTGAAATGGACAAACGCGTCAATGCCATACAGTCGATGGAGGACACTGTCGCCAAATCCCATGACATCGCCGACTGTCGCAAGTTATAGCTACAGCAGAGCTTGAAGTACCGGCCGATCGACAGGTCGTTTGCAGTCACCCGTTCTTGCGGGGCATGATCCGTCAGTGATGGACGGCCGGCGCGAGCCGGGCCCGGCAGCCGGTGCCGGGCAAGTCGCGAATTTGCGGCCGACATGGTCAAGCCATGACAGAGAGCACCGTGGAAAGTTCGCCGCGCACCGCGATCCGCGACAAGGCGCTCGGCCTCGGCTTCGATGCGGTCGGCTTCGCGCCCGCCGCGCTGGGGCCCGAGGCACGAGAGGGCCTCGGCCACTACCTCGCCGCCGGTCACCACGGTGACATGGGCTGGCTGGCCGAGCGCGCCGACCAGCGGGCCGACCCCAGGGCGCTTTGGCCGGATGCCAGAAGCGTCGTGGTGCTCGGCCTCAACTACGCCCCGGCGACCGACCCGCTGGACCTGCTCGAAGAGCGTGATCGCGGCAACATCTCGGTCTACGCCCGGGGCCGCGACTACCACGATGTCGTCAAAAAGCGTCTCAAGGCGCTGGCCCGCTGGATGGCCGAGGCGCTCGACTGCCA
The DNA here is from genome assembly GCA_041617155.1 of Kiloniellales bacterium. Classification (GTDB taxonomy): domain Bacteria; phylum Pseudomonadota; class Alphaproteobacteria; order Kiloniellales; family JAKSDN01; genus CAMYKD01. The sequence goes on along the minus strand of JBFJPL010000022.1, from coordinate 29,369 downwards.
AGTCAAGCTCTTCGTCGACACCGCGCCGGTCATGGAGAAGCCGCTGGCCGCGCTGGCCGGTGTCGGCTGGCAGGGCAAGCACAGCAACCTGCTATCGCGCGACTTCGGCTCCTGGCTGTTCCTGGGCGAGGTCTATTGCAGTTTGCAACTGGCACCCGACGCGCCCGCAAGCGACCACTGCGGCAGCTGCCGCCGCTGCCTCGACGTCTGCCCGACCGCGGCCTTTCCCGCGCCCTACCGGCTGGACGCCCGGCGCTGCATCTCCTACCTGACCATCGAGCACAAGGGGCACATCGCGCGCGAGTTCCGCGCGCCCATGGGCAACCGCATCTTCGGCTGCGACGACTGCCTGGCGGTCTGCCCGTGGAACAAGTTTGCCGGAGCGACGCGCGAGGCCGCCTTCCTGCCGCGCGCCGAGCTGACCGCGCCGCGCCTGGCCGATCTGGCCGAGCTCGACGACGCCGACTTCCGGGCGCTTTTCAGCAAGTCGCCCGTGAAGCGCCTGGGCCGCAACCGCTTCCTGCGCAACGTGCTGATCGCGCTCGGCAACAGCGGCCAGCCCGAGCTGGCGCAGACCGCTCGCAAGCACCTCGAGGACCCCTCGCCCCTGGTCCGTGCCATGGCGGTCTGGGCGCTGGCCCGGCTCGCCGACGAAGCGAGCTTCGCGGCGGAGCGAAACCGCCGCCGGGGCACAGAAGCCGACCCGGATGTGCGCGCCGAGTGGGACGCCGCGTCAACCTAGACGGCTAGCGGTACCTGGAGGCAGGCGCCGGGCCGGGGGTGCAAACGAAGGAAGCGCGCTGTGGCTGAACGAGGGCGCAGCCGTTCCAAAAAAAATCCTCGTCCACCCGTTCGACCTCACCGCCGTACGGGCAGAGCTCGCCGGCCCGCGCCACGACCTCTTGGGGCCGATTGAAGAAGCTGCCGTAGCACAACGCGACCGCCCGCGGCCGCGGATCGTAGTCGAAGGGGCCGAGCACGCCGGCCAGCGCCGGGACAGCCGGGACCATGCGCACCGCATCGTCCGACGGTGTAATCTGGAACGGCGCCGTACTGCAGCCGGCCAGCGCCAGCGACAAGGCAAGGGCGGCCAGTGGACCAGGATCGCGCGGTCGTCTCATCATCACTCCAAGGGACCAGCGACTTGTAGCACAAAGCGGCGTATCCGTGACCAGCTATACCAAGTCTCGATGATAATGACCTATTTCACCGCGCCCTCCCGTGGGGCGCCTTTGCCCTGCGGCTGCGTCGCGCTGCTTGCCCGATGCTTCGGCATCGCCCAGGGAACTCCCTTGGGCAACGCTCCTACCCGCAGGGCAAATCCGCCGCCATGAAATAGGTCATTATCATCGAGATTTGGTATTAGTGGCGTTCAAGCCGGCTGAAACCGCCTGGAAATCTGCTAGCATGAACCGGACAGCCGGAGGTCGAGCAATGAACAGCTTCAGCGGTATTTCCTTACCAGCCCTGCGCACGGCGCTCCTGTCGCTCGCGTTGCTCGTGGCGATCTTGCCGTCGGGGCCCGCCGCGCAGGCCGAAGACGATTTGACCGGACGCCTATTGGTCGCCGTACCGGACCTGAAGGACCCCAATTTCTCCGGGACTGTGATCTACCTCGTGCAGCATGGCGCCAATGGCGCCCTTGGCCTGGTGGTCAACGAACCCATGGGCGAGGTGCCGCTCCGCCGGCTGCTCGGAACCAAGGGTTCGGACGGCGGCCAGCCGCGGCACGACGCCGACGGACCCAACCTGCCGGTCCACTATGGCGGACCGGTCGAACCGCGGCAGGCCTTCATCCTGCACAGTCCCGACTTGCTGCCCGAAAGCAGCGTGAAGATCGACGAACGGGTCGCCTTCAGCCGCGACCGGGAGCTGCTCTATGCCCTGGAGAAGGGCAAGGGACCCCAACATCTGGTGTTCCTGCTCGGCTATTCCGGCTGGGCACCGGGTCAACTGGAGGCCGAAATCGAGCACCACAGCTGGTACCTCGCCGAATGGGACGAAAGCCTGGTGTTCGGCGGCGATCACGCCGCCAAGTGGCACCGCGCGATTGCCCGCTACGCGCCGGAACTCTAGGCGCCTACCCGAGTATCGATCACCCACTGCATCAGCCGGGCGGACCGGCTTTCGACGAGGCTCCGTCAAGCCATATCCGCCGTGCGATGGAACGCGACGCCGGCCATGACCAGGAGGATACCGCCTAGGTCTCGCGGGCTCGGGATCTGGGCCAGCACGATCACGCCGACGATCGTGGCGGTCGCCGGCAGGAGCGCCAGCAGCAGCGCAAAGCTGGCCCGGGGCAGCCGCGACATGGCGAGCTGGTCGCAGACGTAGGGGATCACCGAGGAACAGACCCCGACCCCGATGCCGGCCATCAGCAGCAGCGGCGCGTCAAATGCCGCGAGGGCCTCGAGGAAACCGACCGGCATGACGAAGAGGAAGGCGATCGCCATGGCCGCGCCCAGGCGCTCGACGCCGCCGCTGGCGCCGGCCTGCGAGATACGGTGGCCGAGCACGATATAGCCGACGAACAGGGTGCCGTTGAAAAAGGCCCAGAACAGCCCCATGGGATCGCTCGCCCACCTGACGTCGATCAGCATGAAGACGCCGGCCATGGCAAGACCCAGCGCCGCCAGATTTCGCGCCGTGCGCAGGCCGTAGAGCGCCACCGCGATCGTGCCGCCGAACTCGATGGCCGCGACCAGGCTGATCGGCAACCGGTCGAGGGCCAGGTAGAAGGACACGTTCATGACCGCAAGGCAGGCGCCCAAGGCGACCAGCAAGTGCCGCGTCCGGCGGTCGGCTTCCGCCCAGCTTCGCCACGGCCGGGTCCAGGGCGCGAAGATCGCCGCCGCCGAGGCGATGCGCAGCCACGCGACCCCAAGCACACCGACCGAGGGAAATAACAGTACGGCAAAGGACGGCCCGAGATAGTGAAAGACCGCGCTGACTCCGAACCAGGCATGGGGTGGCACGATCTCCGCGGCTCTCGTGAAGGTGACGGCCTTGGCTTTCATTCACGGAGAATAAAAGGTATAAACAGGCGTTTGAATGGTATCGGGAATCTAGAAGGCATTACTTCCCTTTGAACTGTATGATTTTGTCATGAAACGCCTTCGATATGAAAACGGCGGCCTTGACCGGCTCGACGTGCAAATCGTTCGGGCACTGACCGAGGACGCCCGCATCTCCATGGCGGAGCTCGCGCGTGCGGTCGGGCTGTCGGCGCCCAGCGTGTCGGAGCGCGTGCGGCGCTTGGAGGAAGCGGGAGTTATCCAGGGCTACACGACAGAGATCGATCCCCGGGCGCTGGGCCTCCAGCTCTCCGCCTACCTCAGAATCAGGCCGATCCCCGGCCAACTCCGGAAAGTCGCGAGCGTCCTGGAGAGCCTCGATGCGGTCGTCGAATGCGACCGGGTGACCGGCGAGGACTGCTTCATCGCCAAAGCGCACGTCGGTTCGGTGGAGGAGCTCGAGAAGCTGATCGACGAGGTCATGCCCTACGCGATGACCAACACCTCGATCATACAGTCGTCGCCGGTCAAACGCCGCCTGCCGCCGATGCCCGAGGACCTAGCAGGCTAGCCGGGACGACGGTACATGTTCTTTAGCCGCTTAAGGGGAGCGGTGAATGCCGCACTCGGTCTTGCCGCAGCCGGCCCAACGCCCGGCGCGCAAGGGTTCGCCCGCCGCCACCGGGCACGAGCAAGGGGCGCAGCCGATCGAGAGATAACCCTCCGCCTCGAGCGGGTGGCGCGGCAGCTTCCGCGCCGCGAAGGCGGCCTCGATCCGGGCCTTGGGCCAGGCCGCGAGCGGGTTGACCTTGACCTTGCCGTCGACCGCCTCGAAGGTCGGCAGCGCGCTGCGCCCGTTGCCCTGGTAGCGCTTGCGACCGGTGACCCAGGCACCCCACCCGGCGAGGGCGCGCCCCAGCGGCGCCACCTTGCGCAACCGGCAACAGCCATCCGGATCGGACTGCCAGAGCGTGCCCGCCGGGTCGAGGTTGGCGACGTGCCGGGCCTCCGGCAAGACCAAGCGCACGTCCTCCAGGCCGAGGGTTTCGATCAGGCGGTCGCGGTAGCGCCGGGTTGCCTCGAAATGCTTGCCGGTCTCCAGGAAGATGACAGGGATCCGCGGGTCGGCCTCCGCCACCAGGGCCAGCAGCACCGCGGACTCCGCGCCGAACGACGAGACCACGGCGATTCGTCCGGGAAACTCGCGCACTGCCAGGGCGCGCAGCAAGGACACGGCTTCAAGGGCTCCGTAGCGCCGTGCGAGTTCGACGGCGCGGCGCTGCGCTTGATGCCGATAGTCCATCCCGCAACTCCCTCGCTCTGGCAAGCCCGGAACCTTAGGGCGCCCGACGTTGCCAACTAGTAGGCCCAGTGGGCGACGACCGTATCTTCGTGGACCGGCGGCGTGGGCACCTCGGGGCGGTGGCGCAGCTTGCCGACCCAAGGCCGGCGATCCGTAGCGGGCTGATAGAACACGCTGATCTCCCGCTTCGCTCGGTGCCAGGCGTCGAGCACCGCCTCGTCCGCCACCTCCAGGCTGTCGAAGCCGCAGCGCCGCATGAAGACCAGCTGGTCGCGCAACACCTGGCCGACCGCGCGAAGCTCGCCGCCAAAGCCATAGCGCTCGCGCAGCAGGCGGGCGTAGGAGAAGGCGCGGCCGTCCTTGAAGACCGGGAATTCCAACGCGATCAGGTCGAAATGCGCCAGGTCCTCGGCGATCAGGGCCGGCGGCTGGTCGCTCCGGAGGCGAAGGCCGAGGCGGCCGTTGCGGGCAATCAGCTCCTGGCGCGCGGTTTGCCAACGCTCCAGCTCGACGATGATACATTCCTCGATCGGCAGGGCGTCGCCGTTGATGACGGTCACCCAGGGGTCCTCGATCAGCTTGTTGTCCTTAATGAGCGGCATAGAGCTTCTCCTTGAAGGGTTCGAGGCCGACGCGGGCGTAGGTCTGGTTGAAGCCTTCGCCCGTCTGGCGCACGTCGACAAAGGTGTCGACAATGGTTTCGACCGCATCGACGACCTGGTCGTAGGAAAAGGCCGGGCCGACGATCTGGCCGAGGGCGGCGGCGTCGCCCGGTTCGCCGCCCAGGGTGATCTGATAGAACTCCTCGCCTTTCTTATCGACGCCGAGGATGCCGATCTGGCCCACATGGTGATGGCCGCAGGCGTTGATGCAGCCGGAGATCTTGATCTTCAGGCCTCCGATCTCGTGCTGCCGCTTGAGGTCGGCGAAGCGCGTCGAGATGCGCTGGGCGACCGGGATCGAGCGCGCGTTGGCCAGGTTGCAGTAGTCGAGCCCCGGGCAGGCGATGATGTCGGAGACAAGGCCGATGTTGGGCGTATCCAGACCCAGGGCCTTGAGCGCCTGCCAGACCTCGTAGACCTCGGCGAGCTTGACGTGGGGCAGCACCAGGTTCTGCTCGTGGCTGACCAGGATCTCGTCGAAGCTGTAGCGTTCGGCGAGGTCGGCCAGCAGCTCCATCTGCTCGGCCGTGGCGTCGCCCGGCACCCCGCCCACGGGCTTCAGCGAGACGTTGACGATGGCGTAGCCCGGCTGCTTGTGGGCGAACAGGTTGGTGCGCACGAAACGGGCGAAATCCCGGTCCTCGAAGCGCCTGGCCTCGAATGCGGTCTGCTCGGCGTCCAGTGTCTCGAAGGGCGGCGGGGCGAAGTAGGCCTTGATCCGCTCCATCTCTTCCCGGGGCAGCGCCAGGGCGCCGTCCCTAAGGTGCTGCCATTCTTCCTCGACCAGGCGGGCAAACTCCTCGGCACCGGTCTGCTTGACCAGGATCTTGATCCGCGCCTTGTAGATGTTGTCGCGCCGGCCGAGCTGGTTGTAGACCCTGAGGATCGCCTCGAGGTAGCTCAGCAGATGGCGCTTAGGCAGGAACGCTCGGATCGTCGGGCCGATCAGCGGCGTGCGGCCCTGGCCGCCGCCAACGATCACCTCGAAGCCGGGCTCGCCGGCGTCGTTGCGGCGCATCTGCAGGCCGATGTCGTGGACCCTGATCGCCGCGCGGTCGGTCGTGGCGCCGGTGACCGCGATCTTGAACTTGCGCGGCAGGAACGAGAACTCCGGGTGCAGGGTCGACCACTGGCGAATGATCTCGGCGTAGATCCGCGGGTCTTCGATCTCGTCGGCAGCGGCGCCGGCGTAGTGGTCGGCGGTGACGTTGCGGATGCAGTTGCCGCTGGTCTGGATGGCGTGCATCTCCACTTTGGCCAGATCGGCCAGGATGTCCGGCACCTCGTCAAGCTTCGGCCAGTTGTACTGAATGTTCTGGCGCGTGGTGAAGTGGCCGTAGCCCTTGTCGTAGCGCCGGGCGATATGGGCCAGCATGCGCAGCTGTCGCGACGCCAGCGTGCCGTAGGGTATGGCGACCCGCAGCATATAGGCGTGGAGCTGCAGGTAGAGCCCGTTCATCAGCCTGAGCGGCTTGAACTCGTCCTCGCTGAGCTCGCCCGCCAGGCGGCGCTTGACCTGATCGCGGAACTGCTCGACCCGTTCGGCGACCAGGGTGTGATCGAATTCGTCGTATCGATACATCTTGGGCTATCTCCCGCTCGCCTGCTTGCCGAGGTCGAGCCGCACGCTCGGTCCCCTGGCCCGGATGATTTCGCGTTGGCTGATCGGCCCGAAGCCGCCGTCGACCGGGGCCACGGCCATGAGGTAGGGGTCGACTACCAGGCGCTGTTCGACCGCCTGTTCGCCGAGCGCCTCCAGGGTCGCCTCGGCTTTCGAACTCTCGGCCAAGTCGGCGTCCTCGAGCGACTCCGACCAGGCGCCGTCCGCCGTGAGGTAGACCACGTCGCCGTCGCGCAGACGATTGGCGGTCAAGGCTTTGAGCGTCATCTTCGCCTCCTCCTCAGCCCGCCAGGACCTGGATTTGTTGCGGCACCACGCCGGACTCGGCGAGGCGGACCACGTCGCCGACCACGATCAGCGCGGGCCCGACGATGCCGTTGGCCGCGAGCAGCGCCTCCAGGCCGGCCAGGGAACCGGTCGCGACCTTCTGGCTCGGCAGGGTGCCGTTCTCGATCACGGCCACCGGTGTCGCCGGGTCGAGGCCGTGTTCGATCAGCCGGCGGGAGATTACGCCGGCGGTTGAGACGCCCATGTAGATCGCCAGGGTCTGACGCAGCTTGACCAGGTGCGCCCAGTCGAGATCCGGTTCGCCGTCGCGCGCGTGGCCGGTCAGGAAGGTGACGGCCTGAGCCTCGCCCCGGAAGGTCAGCGGAATGCCCGCCGCCGCCGCGCAGCCGGTGGCCGCCGTGATGCCCGGCACCACCTCGACCTCGATCCCGTGGGCCTTGAGATAGGCCTGCTCCTCGCCGCCGCGGCCGAAAACGAAGGGATCGCCGCCCTTGAGCCGCACGACCTGCTTGCCGGCACCGGCATGGCGCAGCAGCAGCGCGTTGATCTGGTCCTGGGTCTTGGCGTGGTTGGCCTTGGACTTGCCGACGTAGATCCGTTCGGCGTCGCGCCGGGCGTAGTCGATGATCTCGGGTCCGACCAGCTTGTCGTAGATCACCACTTCGGCCCGCTGCAGCAGCCTGAGCGCCTTAAAGGTCAAGAGGTCCGGATCGCCCGGCCCGGCGCCGACGATGTGCACCGTCCCGGGACGGGAGCGGCTCTGCCCGGCGCCACGGGAGGCGGGAGCGCCGTTGATCAGAGTGAGCATCCGTTCCCGGGCGGTGCGTTCGTCGCCGGCAAGGACCTTTTCGGCCAGCGGACCGTCGAAAAAGCGCTCCCAGAAGCGGCGGCGCTCGGCGAAGCCCGGCAGATTGGCCTCGACCGCACCGCGGAAGGCTTCGGCAAAGCGCGCCAGGCGGCCCAGGCCGGCCGGCAGCAGGGCCTCGATCTTCTCGCGCAGGCGGCGGGCCAGCACCGGCGCCGCGCCGCCGCTGGAGATGCCGATTACCAGGGGGTCGCGGTCGACGATCGCCGGCATGATGAAACTGGAGAGATCGGGCCGGTCGACGACGTTGACCGGCAGGCCGGCCAAACGGGCCGCCTCGGCCACCCGGCTGTCGACCCTATCCAGACCGGTGGCGGCCTGAACGATAGAGCGCCCAGTCACGTCGCCGGCCACGAAGCCGCGCCGGACCAGCTTGACCTCGCCGCCGGCGGCCAGAGCTTCGATCTCCGCCCCGGCGCGCGGCGCCACCACGGTCACCTCGGCGCCGGCCTTGAGCAGCAGGCGCAGCTTGCGCGCCGCCGCCTCGCCGCCGCCGACCAGCAGGACGCCGCGGCCGGCAAGGTCCAGGAATGCCGGGAAGTATCTCATGGCTGGCGCTCCACTGTCGCGTCAGCATAGGGTCTTGATCGGTCTCCTACGGGGATTGCATGCGTCTCCACGGTGCGACCTCCTGGCGTTTCGAACACCGGGCCCACGGGAGAACACCCCGTGGCGCTTTAGCGAATTGTGACGCGGTCGCAAGCTGCCCACTCAAATCCCGCGGGTCCCGTCGAGGCCGGGACCAGGCCTTTAAAAAAACCGCCTCAGCGTAGCTGGGCGGTTTCTGGCGCCCGTCGCTTTAGCTAAACTTGTCCTAGCGCCCGCAAGCTGACGGCTCAATCCGGCGCGAGGGTTATTTCACACCATGATTTTGGGGCTGTCAACAAAATTACAATAGGAAATGTAAAATATCTAAAATGCACATTTATATAATGTTAAATAAGCCAGTTGGGGCAAAAGCGGCGATCGGATGCGGCCACTCTAAGCCTTGCTGGCGAAAGCCTCCAGATAGACCGGCGGGTTCGCCAGCATGTCCTCGATTGCGTTCAGAAAGCCCTGGGCAATGGTTGAGTTGAAGTCGATCTCCCGCAGGATCCGCCTGAGCGCCGAGCTGCCGGCCGCGAAGCGCTGCATCTGTGTGACGGTATCGCGCGCCAGGGCCTCGCCCAGCGCCCAGTCCTTGCGGTAGATGCCGCTGGCCGGCGGGACGTTCCAGTAGCGCCAGTGGCCCGCGCCATCCCGGCTGATGGTCGGAAACTTGAGCCACTCCTCGTTCCACCAATCGGCGTCGGCCCGGGTCTGCCGCACGGCGGCCGATACGATCTCACGGTCGAGTGTGCCGGGAAGCTCTGCCATGGTTCGATCAAGCCCCTTCAAACGGTGAAATACTTGGCCTGCGGATGGTGCAGGACGATGGCCGAGGTCGACTGCTCCGGGTGGAGCTGGAACTCGTCGCTGAGCTCGATGCCGATCCGCTCGGCGCCGAGCAAATCCAGGATCTGTCGCTGGTCCTCCAGCGTCGGGCAGGCCGGATAGCCGAAGGAGTAACGCGAGCCGCGGTAGCCCTGCTGCAGCATCTTGGCCATGTCGCGCAGGTCTTCGTGGCCGAAGCCCAGTTCGGCGCGGATCCGCTTGTGGACATATTCGGCCAGGGCCTCGGCCAACTCGACGCCAAGACCGTGCAGATAGAGATAATCCTGATAGCGGTTGTCGGCGAACCATTCGCGGGCCACGTCGGAGGCGTTCTGGCCGATGGTGACCACCTGGAGGCCGATCACGTCGCGCTCGCCGGACGACAGGTCGCGTATGAAATCGCTGATGCAAAGCCCGCCTTCCCGGCTCTGCCGCGGCAGGCTGAAGCGTGCCACCTCCCGCTCCCGGTCCTCCGGGTCGTAGAGGATAAGGTCGTTGCCCTCGGCGTTGGCCGGCCAGTAACCGTAGGCCGCCTGCGGGACCAGAATATCCTGCTGTTTGGCGACGGCGAGCATGCGTTTCAGGATCGGCCGCAGCTCTCTGGCGGCCCAGGCCATGTAGTCCCGCAGCTCCCGCCCGTTCTTCCGATAGCCCCATTGGAACTGGTAGAGCATGCGTTCGTTGAGATAGGGCACCAGCGCGTCGAGCGGCGCCCGGGCGATGATCCGCGCGCCCCAGAAGGGCGGTTCGGGAACCTCCAGGCCCTCGGCCAGCTCCTGACGGCGCAGCCGGGTTTCCTCAATGTCGGCCGGCCGATTTAGGGGTTTCGCCGGCCGGCCCAGGGTGCGATTGCTGTTGCTCGCCTTCTCGGCGTAGCGCGCCTGACGGCTCGCCAGGTGATCGTCGAAGCCGCCGTTCACCACCTTGTCCATCAGCGACAGGCCGTCGAAGGCATCGCGCGCATAGGCCACGCGACCGCAGCCGTAGACCGCGGCACAGTCGCCCTCGACATAGTTGCGGGTCAGCGCCGCGCCGCCCAGAAACACCGGCAGTTCGATACCGTCCTGAGTCATGCGCTCCAGGTTGTCGCGCATCACGACGGTCGACTTGACCAGCAGACCGCTCATGCCGACCGCGTCGGCCCGATGCTCCACGGCGGCGGCCAGGATGTTGTCGATCGGCTGCTTGATGCCCAGGTTGATCACCCGGTAGCCGTTGTTGGTCAGGATGATGTCGACCAGGTTCTTGCCGATGTCGTGGACGTCGCCCTTGACCGTGGCCAGCACGACGGTGCCCTTCTCTTGGCCCTCGACCTTCTCCATGTGCGGCTCCAGGTGGGCAACCGCCGCCTTCATGGTCTCGGCCGACTGCAGCACGAAGGGCAGCTGCATCTTGCCGGCGCCGAACAGCTCGCCGACCACCTTCATGCCGTCGAGCAGGTGGGTGTTGATGACGTCGAGCGGCGGGGTGGTCACAAGCGCCTCGTTCAAGTCGTCCTCGAGACCCTGGCGGTCGCCGTCGATGATCCGCTCTTTCAGGCGGGTCTCGACATCCGCGGCCCGCGTGCGCTTGGCGGTCGCCTCGTCCTTGCGGCCCTCGAACAGCGCGATGAATTCATGCAGCGGGTCATAGCCGTCGCGCCGGCGGTCGAAGATCAGATCCTCCGCCACCTCGACCTCGCGCCGCGGGATTTTGTGCAGGGGCACGATCTTGGAAAGATGGACGATGGCGCCGGTCAGGCCGCGCCGGACCGCGTGGTCGAGAAACACCGAATTGAGTACGTGGCGGGCCGCCGGGTTGAGGCCGAATGAGATGTTGGAGAGCCCCAGGATGACCTGGCAGTCCGGCAGATCCCGGGCGATCACCTCGATCGCCTCCAGGGTCCAGAGACCGAGCTTTCGGTCGTCCTCGTTGCCGGTGCAGATCGTGAAGGTCAGGGGGTCGAAGATCAGGTCCTCGGGCGGCAGGCCGTGCTCGACGCAGGCAAAGTCGTGGAGTCGCCGGGCGACGGCGACCTTGCGCTCGGTCTCCTTGGCCATGCCGTCTTCGTCGATGGTGAGCGCGATCACCGCAGCCCCGAACTTGCGGGCCAGCTCGACCCGCTGCCGGGCCGGCGCCTCGCCATCCTCAAAGTTGATCGAGTTGAGGATCGGCTTGCCACCGTACAGCTTCATGGCGGCCTCGAGCACCGGGAACTCGGTCGAGTCGATCACCAGGGGCGCGGAGACCGAGCCGCGCATGCGGGTCACCATCTCGGCCATCTCCGCCGTCTCGTCGCGCCCGACGAAGGCGGTGCAAACGTCGAGTGCGTGGGAGCCTTCCTTGACCTGCTCGACGCCCATGGCGACACAGCCGTCCCACTCGCCCTGCTCCTGCAAGGCGCGGAAGCGCCGGCTGCCGTTGGCGTTGCAGCGTTCGCCGATCGACAGGTAGGCGTTCTCCTGGCGAAACGGCACCTGGCCATAGAGCGAGGCCACACCGGGCACCCAGAAGGACTGCCGCTGCTTGGGCGCCGGCCGCGCGCCGGCATGGCCGGTCGCCTCGGCGCGCCGCCGCAGCATGGTGTCGAGCGCGGCGATATGCTCGGTCGTGGTGCCGCAGCAGCCACCGATCAAGTTGATGCCGTCCTCGGCGAGGAAACGGTCGAGCCAGTTGGCGAGCTCACCGGGGGTCAGGGGGTAGCGGGTCCGGCCCTCGACCAGCTCGGGCAGGCCGGCGTTGGGTTGCACCGAGATGAAGCCCGGCCAGTTCTCGCCGAGCCAATCGATGTGCGGCGCCATCTCCTGCGGGCCGGTGGCGCAGTTGAGGCCCAGGATCGGCACGCCGAGCGCATGGACCACGGTTGCCGCGGCGGCGATATCGGCGCCGACCAGCAAGGTCCCCGTGGTCTCCACCGTGACCTGCACCATGATCGGCAAGTCGTCGCGCCCGGCGGCGGTCCGCGCGGCTTTGGCGGCGTTGACCGCCGCCTTGATCTGCAACGGGTCCTGGCAGGTCTCGATCAGAATGGCATCGGCGCCGCCGGCGATCAGACCGGCGCACTGGATTTCCAGCGCCGGCTCCAAGCTGTCGTAGTCGATATGCCCGAGCGAAGGCAGCCGCGTACCGGGGCCGACCGCGCCGAACACGAAGCGCTGCCGGCCATCGCCCTTGAAGCCTTCGGCGGCCTCATGCGCCAGCTCGGCCGCGCGCCGGTTGATCTCGAAGGCGCGGTCTGCCAGATCGAATTCGGCGAGCGTGATGGGCGAGCCGCCGAAGCTGTTGGTCTCGACGATATCGGCGCCGGCCGCGAAGTAGTCCTTGTGGATCTCGACCACGATGTCGGGCCGCGAGAGGTTCAGTACCTCGGTGCAGTTCTCCTGACCCAAGTAGTCGCGATCGAGGTCCAGGTCCATGGCCTGAACCCGGCTGCCCATGGCGCCGTCGCAGAGCAGCACGCGCTCGCCGAGAGCGGTCAGGAGATCGCTCATGGGGCAACCCGCGTCGTGCGCTCGGCAGAGCCGGTGATCGGGACCGGCGCCTGCAGCAGGCGGCAGATCGCGGTGGTCAGTTCGGCCCGGTTCAAGGTGTAGAAATGGAACTCGCTGACACCGTGACTCTGCAGATGACGGCACTGCTCGGCCGCGGCGACGGCCGCCACCAAATCTCGGGTATCGGCGTCGTCCTGCAGGCCGTCGAACAGGGCGCTCAGCCACGGCGGGATGGTCGCGCCGCATTTCGCGGCGAACTCTACGGTGCGCGCGAAGTTGGTGATCGGCAGAATGCCGGGCACGATCGGCGCGTCGATACCGGCCGCCCGGGCCCGCTCGACGAAGCGCAGGTAGCATTCCGGGTCGAAGAAAAATTGCGTGATCGCCCGGCAGGCGCCAGCATCCAGCTTGCGCTTGAGGTTGTCCAGATCCTGACCGGCCGAGGCGGCGTCGGGATGGACCTCCGGATAGGCCGCCACGCTGATTTCGAAGTCGGCGACGCGTTTCAGGCCGGCGACCAGATCGGCCGCATAGGCATAGCCGCCCGGTGTCGGCCGGTAGCCGTTGCCGCCGTCCTGGGGATCGCCGCGCAAGGCGACGATATGGCGTACGCCGGCAGCCCAGTAGGCGCGGGCGACGTCGTCGACCTCCTCCCGAGTCGCGTCGACGCAGGTCAGGTGGGCGGCCGGCAGCAGCGCTGTCTCGTTGCAAATGCGGCTGACGATGGCGTGGGTCCGGTCACGCGTGCTGCCGCCGGCGCCGTAAGTGACCGACACGAAGCGCGGGTTGAGCGGCTCCAGGCGCTCGATCTCGACCCACAGCCGTTCGCCCATCTCCGGCGTGCGGGGCGGAAAGAACTCGAAGGAGAAGGCCAGATCCTGAGCCGTCACGGGCTCCAGATCGGTCGGTCCGAACGAGCGGTTGAGTGCTGTTTCAGTCAACATGCTTTCTCCTTCACGCCGCGACTGGCCGCTCGGCCGCCCAGACACCCACCGTAAGGCGGTCGCCGGGCAGAAAAATCGGCGGTTCGCTCCTCAGCCCGGCTTCGCGGCACCAGCCGGCCACCTCGTCATCGCGGAAACCGAGCCAACGGTGGGCGTGGTCCTCGCGCAGGAAATCGAGCTCGTGCTTGCCGAAATCGACCACGATCAGCTTGCCCTGAGGCCGCAGGGCCCGTGCCGCCTCGGCGATCACGGCGGCCGGGTTTTCGGCGTAGTGCAGCACCTGGTGGATGGTCACCGCGTCGAAGGACGCGCTCTGTACCGGCAGCTTGTACATGTCGCCGTGCCGCACCAGGCAGTTCCTGAGCTGCGCCCGCTCCAGTTTGTCGCGCGCCACGGTCAGCATCTCGTGGGACAGATCGATGCCCACGGCTCGGCGCACGCGCTTGGCGAAGATCTCGATGACGCGGCCGGTCCCGGTGCCGATATCGAGCAAATCCTCGACGCGTCCCTCGGGCAGCATGGCCAGAAGCTGTTGCTCGACCTCGGCCTCGTCGACATAGAGCGAGCGGACCCGGTCCCACTCGGCGGCATTGCGCCGGAAATAGTCGGCGGCCAGCTTCTCGCGCGCCCGGCGGATCTCGTCGAGCCGCTCCATGTCCAGGCTCAACGTCGGATCGTCCGCCGGAATGGCGTCGACCAGGGTGCGGGCCAACTCTGCGGCGGGCCCGCGCATCGACAGACGGTAGAATGCCCAGCTACCCTCGCGCTGGCGTTCCAACAACCCGGCCTCCAGCAGCAGCCTAAGATGGCGCGAGACCCGGGGCTGGCTCTGCCCCAGAACCCGGGTCAGCTGCGAGACCGTCAGATCCATATGGGCGCAGAGCACCAGCAGCCGGAGCCGCGTCGGCTCTGCCGCCGCCTTCAGTGCCGATAGAAGCTGATCCATGGCGGCCCTCCGCGCCTCGAGACGGTCATTGAACCAAGAATGCCTTAATAAACATATAAAGATATCCTTATGTCAATGACGAAAGGTCATGGCCAATGGCTGGCGACTCGAAGGCCGGTCACGGCGCCATTCGCGCAAAGCCGGGAACGGCACCCGCCATCTGCGGGCACCGGGGCGGGGGAGAGCTACGAAGTCCGGCGCGCTGCCAAGAGCATAAATTGGTGTCTGACACTAATTCATGCCGCGCCGAGCCCGCGAGCCGCAAGCCAAGGTTCAAGGGATATTTCGAACGGCCGTGTCCAACCCAGGCCGCCGGGCTTCCGCCCGGCTGATATCCGGATCGGGCCGCTAACTGGCCTCGCGCAGTTCGGCTTGCGCCTGTTCCGCCACCGGGTCCGGGGCGATCGGCGGCCTCTCGGGCGCCGGGCCGCGCGGCTCGCTCGACCACTCCTCAGCGAGCGCCCAGGCCTTGATCGCCGTCGGCAGCGGCGGGGAGCGCCGTGCCTGGCCGATCGCCTTCAAGAGTTCGCGCGGGCGCAGGGTGCGGCCAGCGGCGCGAACCGCCGCCTTGACGATGGCCGAGGCGGCCAACCGGTGGCCGACCTGGAAGCGCTGCTCCAGGTAAACGAACTTGTCGTCCCAGCAGACCACGCGGCTGTGCTCTGAAACGGCTTGAGGGCGCGGCGGTAGACCATGGTCTGGGCCGCGACCACAGGCTGCCAGCGGTTGCGCAGCATCAGTCTGGCGAGGCCCTGGCAGGCCATCAGGTCGAATCGCCCCAGGTCCATCAGGCTCAGGTAGCGGCCGTTGCTCATGTGCAGATTGAAATCCAGATCGTTGGGCCAGACCCGGAAACGCACCACCGACTCGTCGAACAGCGCCAAGGGCGCGCGCCAGAAGCTGGCGAGGAGCACGCGGATCAGGCGGAAGATCAGGTTCATGGGGTCACTCGCGCGTCGGGTGGACCAACGTCCTATCGCAGTGTGAAGGTCACTTCCTTGCCGTCGCTGTCGAAGCGCATCTTCAGCCAGGTGCCGTCGTCCCGATACCACAACTCGCGCTCCAGCTCGCCCGACATGACGAACTTCTTCGCCTCGACCGGGCCGCCGCCGGCCTCGATGGTCTCCGCGCCGGCCGCCTTGGTGGTAACTTTCAGCAGATCGCCGCTCTTGGAGTCCATGAGCAACCGCTGCTCGACGATCTTCTGGTTCCAGGGGTGGCTTGGAAAGGTGCCCTCCGGCGCTTCGACACGGCCGTCGGGGCCTTGAATCACCAGCTTGCCGGACTTGGCCACCGCCGTCACCTCGATGTCGGTGCCGTCGTCATTGGTCCGGCTGCGATAGGAGATCATCCGGCCGTCGCGCCAGATCTCCTCCCGATCAGCCGCGAAGCTGTAGAAGGTGATGAACAACACCTTGACCTCGATTCGGTTCGCCACCTCGACCAACAGGTCCTTGCCGCTGCGCGAAAAGCTGACCGTATGGGTGCCGATATCGCCGTGCTTCTCGTGATGGATGCCATAGACGCGGGTCCCGCTCGGCTGCGACTGCGCAAACGCGGCGACCACCGAACCTAGGGTCACGGCGAACGCTAGGAAGAGCGTTGGCAAAGCTTTCATCGCCATTTCTCTCTCCCGCACGACCTCAAAAGGCCGCCTCTTCCAGTTCCATGATCGACGCCTTGCCGGCCATCAGCGCGGCGAACAGGCCGGACGACTGGGGCAGCAGGCGGGTCATGTAGAAGCGCGCCGTCGCCAGCTTGGAGCGGTAGAAGGCGCCCTGGTCGCCCTCGAGCTTGTCCAGGCCGACCCGCGCCATGCGGGCCCACATGAAGGCGAGCGCGGTCAGCGCAAACAGCCTCAGGTAATCGCTGGCCGCCGCGCCGGCCTCCTCGGGGTCCTTCAGGCCCTGCTGGGCGACATGCAGGGTGGCCTGCTGCAAGCGGCCCAGAACCTTGGCCAGGGGCAGCACGAACTCCGCCATTCGCGGATCTTCCTGCTGTTCCTCGATGAAGGCCTGCACGGGGTGGAAGAAGCGGCGCAGCGGCCGGCCCATGTTCTGGCCCAGCTTGCGGCCGACCAGATCGAGCGCCTGGATGCCGTTCGTGCCCTCGTAGATCTGGGCGATGCGGGCGTCGCGCACCAGCTGTTCCATGCCCCATTCGCGGATGTAGCCGTGGCCGCCGAGCACCTGGACGCCCAGGTTGGTGGCCTCGAAGCCATAGTCGGTGAAGAACGACTTGATGATCGGCGTCAAAAGCGCGACCAGGTCGTCGGCCTCCTGCCGCTTGTCGGCGTCCGGATGCTTCTCGGCGACGTCCACCGCGAAGCCGCACCACAGCGCCAGCGCCCTGGCGCCCTCGTTGTAGGCACGCATGGTCAGCAGATTCTTGCGCACGTCAGGGTGCACGATGATCGGGTCGGCCGCCTTGTCGGGGTGTTTGGCGCCGGCCAGCGAGCGGCCCTGCAGGCGGTCCTTGGCGTAGGCGGCGGCCGACTGGTAGGCGGTCTCCGCCAGGCCCAGGCCCTGGATACCGACCGCCAGGCGGGCCACGTTCATCATGGTGAACATGTAGCGCATGCCCTTGTGCGGCTCGCCGACCAGGGTGCCCTCGGCTTCGTCGAAGTTCATGACGCAGGTCGAGGAGGCCTTGATGCCCATCTTGTGTTCGATCGAGCCGCAGGCCACGCCGTTGCGCGGGCCCAGAGTGCCGTCGCCCTTGACCAGGAACTTGGGCACGATGAAGAGCGAGATACCGCGGATGCCGGGCGGCGCGTCGGGCAGCTTGGCCAGCACCAGATGGATGATGTTCTCGGTCAGGTCGTGCTCGCCGGCGGAGATGAAGATCTTGGTGCCGGTGATCTTGTAGCTGCCGTTGCCGTTCGGCTCCGCCTTGGTGCGGATCAGGCCCAGGTCGGTGCCGCAGTGCGGCTCGGTCAGGCACATGGTGCCGGACCAAGTGCCGTCGGTCAGCTTGGGCAGAAAGGTGGCCTTCTGCTCGTCGCTGCCGTGGAAGGCGAGCGCGTTGTAGGCGCCGTGGCTCAGGCCCGGATACATGCCGAAGCTGAGGTTGGTCGAGCAGATCAGCTCCTCGAATATGAACTGCAGGGTCTTGGGCAGGCCCTGGCCGCCGTAGGCGGGATCGCAGGCCAAGCCGGTCCAGCCGCCTTCGGCAAAGGCCTTATAGGCCTCCTTGAAGCCCTTGGGCGTGCGCACCACGCCGTTCTCGAAGAGGCAGCCTTCCTCGTCGCCCGGCTGGTTGAGCGGCAGCAGCTCGTTCTCGCAAAACTTCGCGCCTTCCTCCAGCACGGCCTCGATCAGCTCCGGCGTCGCTTCCTCGTAGCCGGGCAAGCTGGCGACCGTGTTTTGGTAGTCGAAGACCTCGTTCAGCACGAAACGGATGTCGTCGAGCGGTGCGGCATAGGTGACCATGATGCGTTCCTCAGCTCCTCTCGCTCAGTTCCTGAGCGGCTTGCCGGTTTCGATCGTATGCTCCATGCGGGCCAGGGTCGGATCGGTCTTGACCAGACGCATGAAGTGGCTGCGTTCCAGCTTCAGGACCTCGGCCTCGCCGAGCGGTTCGGTCAGGTCGGCGCCCGGCCCGCCGGACAACACATCGGCCAGCGCGTCGCCGACCACCGCGTCGTGCGCGGTCGCCACGCCCTTGGCGCGCAGATCGCGCAGGGCGAAGGTGAGCGCCGTCTTGCCGCTGGGCCCCGGCAGGATCAGCTCGACCGGCTCCGGCGGCTGATAGCCCTCGGCCAGCTCCAGGGCCTTGGCCTTGGCGTCGGCCAGCAGCCGTTCGCGGTTGAAGGTGACGCCGTCCTCCTGGCGCAGGAAGCCCATCTCCTTGGCTTCGAAGGCGGATTTGGCCACCTTGGCCATGCCGATCGTCTCGAAGGCCGTGGCGACCGGCGGCATGGGGCCTTTCGGGCGCCTGGGATCGGCCGCCAGGCGGGCCAGCAGCTCGGTGCAGCCGCCCCAGCCGGGGATCAGTCCGACACCGGCCTCGACCAGTCCGATGTAGCTCTCGGCGTGGGCCTGCACCGCATCGGAATTGAGCAGCTGCTCGCAGCCGCCGCCCAGGGCCAGGCCGGAAGGCGCGGCAACCACCGGGAAGGGCGCGTACTTCAAGGCGCGCAGCGCCTTCTGACCACCCTCGACCATCTCCTCGATCATCGGCCACATACCGACATTGGCGGCATAGAGCGCGAGGCCCAGGTTGGCGCCGGCCGAGAAGTGACTGCCCTCGTTGTACAGCACCAGGGCTTTGTAGTTGCCGCCCTGCACGGTCCGGACCGCCTTGCCGAGCATGGTGATGACGTCCGGGTCGATGGTGTTCAGCTTGGTATGGATCTCGAAACAGACCACGCCGTCGCCGATGTCCCACAAACTGGCAGAACCGTTCCTGGCGATCGGCTCGCCGGCCAGCTTGATGTCGGACAGCAGCAGGACGCCGTCCTCGCGCGGCACGTCGGCGTAGGCGCCGTCGGTGCCGAGGTACTGCAGCCGGCCCTCGTGGACGCGGTAGAAACCGCCCACCTCCACGGCTTTTTGCAGCAGCGCCGGCACCGGTCGCTTCTCGGCCTTCAGGCGTTCGGCGAAGTCCTTGGCGCCGAGTCGGTCGATCAGCTCGAAGGGGCCATATTTCCAGTTGTAGCCGAGGCGCATGGCGCGGTCGACGTCGGTCGTTCGCTCGGCGATCTCGGGTACCAGCGAGGCGGCGTAGGCGAGCGTCTGGGACAACACCGACCAGGCGTAGCGGCCGCCCCGGTCATCGTGAGAGACCAGCGCCTTGAGACCGGCGCCCTTGGCGGCCTTGGCGGCGTTCAGGCTGTCCAGCCGGGCCTTGCCGGCCGGCGCGTACTCGCCGGTCTCGAGGTCGATGGCTTCCTTGACCCGCTGGCCGCCGGAGGTGTTGAGACGATAGAACCCGCCCTTGCCCTTGCGGCCGGTATAGCCCTCGCCGATCATCTTTTTCAACAGCGGCCAGTCGCGGCGGATCGCTTGGTAAGCGTCGTCCTTGGGCAGGGTGGCCGCCAGGCTGCCGTCGACCTTGGGCATGAGGTCCAGTCCGACCAGGTCGAGCAGGGCGAATACGCCGGTCTTGGGAATGCCGACCGGGCGGCCCATGACCGCGTCGGCCTCCTCGATCGAAAGGCCCAGTTCGCGCGCCTGGCTGACCGCCGACTGCAGCCAGAAGGTGCCGATCCGGTTGGCCACGAAGCCCGGCTTGTCGTGGCAGACCACCACCCCCTTTCCAAGGCGCCGATCGGCGAAATCGCGCAAGGCCTCCAGCGCCTCGGGCCGGGTCTTGTCGCCGGCAACCAGTTCGAGCAGCCGCATGTAGCGCGGCGGGTTGAAGAAATGGGTGATCAGGAAATCGCGCGCGAAGCGCGCGCCCATGCCCTTGACCAGCTTGGCCAGCGGCAGGGTGGAGGTGTTGGAGGAAACTACCGAACCGTCCTTGCGCACGGTCTCGAGCTTCTTGTAGAGCGCCTGCTTGATCTTCGGATCCTCGAGCACGACCTCGACGATCCAGTCGACGGCGGCCAGCTTGTCCAGGTCGTCCTCGAGGTTGCCGGTGGTGATCAGCTTGGCCGCGCGCTTGCTCATGAAGGGCGCGGGGTCGGCCTTGAGCATCTTCTCGACCGCGCCCTCGGCCAGCGCGCTGCGCTCGTCGGCGCCCTCCGGAACGATGTCCAGCAGCACGACGGGCACGCCCGCGTTGGCGAGGTGGGCGGCGATACCGGCGCCCATGACGCCGGCGCCGATGACGGCGGCGGATTCGATCTTCATCACACCGCCTCCAGGATCGTGGCGATGCCCTGGCCGCCGCCGATGCACTGGGTCGCCAGCGCGAGCTTCTTGCCTTCGCGCTTCATGATCTGCGCCGCCTTGCCGGTGATCCGCGCGCCGGTCGCACCCAGCGGGTGGCCGAGCGCGAGCGCCCCGCCGTCCAGGTTGATCTTGGCCAGATCGAGGCCGAGCTCGTCGACGCAGGCCAGCGCCTGGGCCGAGAAGGCCTCGTTCAGCTCGACCACGTCGATGTCGCCGGCCTTGAGCCCGGCCCGCTCGAGCGCCTTCTTGCTGGCGACCACCGGGCCCATGCCCATGATCTCCGGCGCGCAGCCGGCGACCGCGACCGAGCGCAGGCGCGCCATGATCTCGAGTCCGTTGGCCTTGGCGAAATCCTCGGAGGTGACCAGGGTCGCCGAGGCGCCGTCGGTCAGCGGCGAGGAGGTGCCGGCGGTCACCGAGCCGTCGGCCTTGAAGGCCGGCTTCAGGTCGGCCAGCGCCGCGGCCGTGGTGTCGGGCCGGATGCAGCCGTCCTGCTCGACCGTGTGGTTGCCGTGGCGGATCGGCACGATCTCGTCGGTGAACTTGCCGGCCTTGCGGGCGGCCGCCGCCTTGCGGTGGCTCTCGACCGCCAGTTCCTCCTGGCGGTCGCGCGCGATGCCGAACTTGGCGGCGACGTTCTCCGCCGTCTCGCCCATGCCGATGTAGGCCGCCGGGTAGCGTTCGGCCAGGCCCGGATGGAGCAAGGGGTTGTAGCCGCCCATCGGCACGCGGGTCATGGACTCGACCCCGGCGCAGATGAAGGCCTCGCCGGCGTCCATCTGGATCTGGCCGGCGGCCATGTGGATCGCGTTCATCGAGGAGCCGCAGAAGCGGTTGACCGTGGCGCCGGCAACGCTGATCGGCAGATCGGCGAGGAAGCTGATCAGGCGCGAAACGTTAAGCCCCTGCTCGCCTTCCGGCATGGCGCAGCCGACGATCAGGTCTTCGATCTCGGCCGGATCGACCTTGGTCTTTTCCAACAGGCCGCGCACGACCTGGGCCGCCATCTCGTCCGGCCGCACCTTGGTGAGTTCGCCCTTGCCGGCGAAATGGAAAGGCGAGCGGGCGTAACCCGCGATAACCACGTTCCTATGCATCCTTCAGACCTCCGACGGGGGTGTGACTGCGGCCGCCCTTGCCCCGGACCGGCCCCAGAGATTCGCGATCCGGCGATTTGCAATCTCCGGCCTTGGCGTCCAGATGGCGTTGCGCCGCCTGTTCGATTTCGGTGAGTTCCTGGAGTGTCGCCTCCAGATCGTTGCGTTGGCGTTCCAAGGTGGCGATGCGGTCGCGCACCTTCTCGACCAAGCGGTGCATCTGCTCGGCCTGGTCCGGGTCGGCGTCGTAAAGGTCGAGCCATTCGCCGACCTCGCGCAGGCTGAAGCCGAGGCGCTTGCCGCGCAGGATCAGTGCCAGCCGCCCCCGGTCGCGGCGCGTATAGACCCGGTTGTTGCCAGCGCGCTGCGGCCGCACCAGGCCCTTGTGCTCGTAAAAGCGAAGCGCCCGGGCGGTGACGCCCAGTTTCTCGGCCAGTTCTGTGACGGTGTAGAGTCTTTCCATGCGGGCGCTATCCATGTGCGGTAGATATAGGTCCAGGAAACTTAAACGTCAAGTACTTTACGTTAACGTCAAGCATCGAACCGACACGGGTCCAGGTCGGGTTTCGACCGCGCCGCGAAACCGCTTCACGCAAAAAGGTGTCAGACACTTTGCGGCCGCTTCAGTTCGTGGCTGGCTGCCCGCCGCTCGCGCGTTTGGCCTGCTCCTCGGCGACCAGTTCCTTCTTGGACAGCTTGCCGATCATGGTCTTGGGCAGCTCGTCACGGAACTCGACGTATTCCGGCATCTCGATCTTGGAGAGCTTGTCCTTCAGGAAGCCGAGCAGCTCCTCGGCGCTCAAGGTCTTGCCTTGCTTCAGCTTGACGTAGGCCTTGGGCGCCTCGCCCCGGTAGTCGTCCGGCACGCCAACCACGGTCACCTCGGCGACCGCCTCGTGGCGGTAGATGGCCTCCTCGATGGCCCGGGGATAGACGTTGAAGCCGCTGCAGATGATCAGGTCCTTGAGGCGGTCGATCAGGAAGCTGAAGCCCTCCTCGTCCATATAGCCGACGTCGCCGGTGTGCAGCGCGCCGTCGATGATGGTCTTGGCGGTCGCGTCCGGCCGGTTCCAATAGCCGGCCATGACCTGCGGCCCGCGAATGCAGATCTCGCCCTTCTCGCCCAGCGGCACGATTTGGCCGGGATTCTCGATATCGTGGACCTCGATAATGGTGCCGGGCAGCGGCAGGCCGATCGAGGCCTCCTTGACCACGCCGAACAGCGGGTTGCAGGTCGCCACCGGCGAGGTCTCGCTGAGCCCGTAGCCCTCGACCAGGTAACAGCCGGTCAGCTTCTCGAAGGCGTTCTTGACCTCGACCGGCAGGGCCGCGCCGCCCGACAGGCAGAGCTTGATCGACGAGAGGTCGAAGGCGCCGAGCTTTTCGTAGTTGTTGATCGCGTTGTAGATGGTCGGCACGCCAGGGAACAGGGTCGGGCGCTTCTCGTGGATCACCTTCAGCGCGCTCTCCAGCTCGAAGCGCGGCAGCAGGATCATGGCCGCGCCCGACTTGATCGCGTAGTTCATCACCATGGTCATGGCGAAGACGTGGAACAGCGGCAGGATGCCGAGCACCTTTTCCTCGCCCTCGGCGATGTCCGGGAACCACATGTAGACCTGCTGGATGTTGGCCGAGAGGTTGCGGTGGGTCAGCATGGCGCCCTTGGGCACGCCGGTGGTGCCACCGGTGTACTGCAGCACCGCCACGTCGTCGGGCTTGATCTCGACCGCGGCGGCGTCGCCATCGTTGTCGATCAGCTCGGCGAAACTGAGATGGCGGCCGTCCTTGGGCCGCGGCGCGACGTCGGCGCGCTTCAAGAGCCGGAACAGCCAGCTCTTGGGGAACGGCAGGATACCCGCCATGGAGCAGACGATGACCTGCTTCAGCCCGGTCTTGTGCAGCACCGCGGAGACCTTCGGCAGCATGATCTTGAGGTCGAGCGTGACCATGATCTGGGTTTGCGAATCCTCGACCTGGCGCTCGACCTCCTCCTCCACATAGAGCGGATTGAAGTTGACCACCGTGCCGCCGGCCTTGAGCACGGCGTGGTAGCAGATCACGAAATAGGGCGTGTTGGGCAAGAGGATGCCGACCTTCACGCCCGGCTTGACGCCGAGCGACTGGAAGCCCTTGGCCGCCCGGTCGACCAGCTCGCCGACTTCGCGGTAGCTCATGACCTTGTCGAGGAAATCGATGCAGGGCCGGTCGCCGAAGCGTTCGACCGTGCGCTCCAGCATCCGGGTCAGCGTCTCGTCCGAGATCGGCGCCGCCCAGTCGACGCGCTCCGGATAGGCCTTGAGCCACGGCATCTCGGCGCCTTGGGTCACGGTTTCCATCTCGATCCGCCCTGTTCAGCTTGTCACGTCCGCCAGACTACCCCGTCTATGTTTCGCCGGCCTTAACGGGGCGCCGCCCTCGGACGGCGCCCCGGGAGGTCTAAAAGGTCAGATTGGCCTGAAGCGCGAAGATGTCGATATGCGCTTGGTACTCGCCCGAAAGGCTGCCGCGGAAGTCGGTTGCCGACTCTGCCTCCAGATCGATATCCGCATCCTTAACGAAGATGTGGGTATAGCCGAAATCGACCGAGGCCCACGGGAAGGGCTGATAGTTGATGCCGGTCGCCACCCAGAACCGATCGTTGTCCGGAATGCGCGGTGTCCGGGTGCTGTCCGGTACCGGCGACAGCTCGTAGGCAAGGCCGAGACGGAGCGCCAAGCCCTCCACGCCCCAGTCGGGCCGGTAGGTCGAGCCCACGGCAAAGAACCAGCCGTCGTTCCAGTCTTCTTCGGTGATGTTGTCGCCTTGAGCGCCCTGGTCGATCTCCACAACCAGTTCGTCAAATTCGCTCCAGTTGGTCCACTCGACCTGGCCCATGAAGGCCCACTGGTCGTTGAGATCGTACTGGGCGCCAAAAGTTACGGACTCCGGTAGGTCCACCTCCGCTGTTGCATCAGTATTTACCAGGAAGCCGGCGCCTTGAACGATAGCGCCCTCCCCGGACGTGCCACTCATGTCGAACTTCACTTTCCCATCAACCTTGATCTCCACACGAGACCGATAGCCAACGCCCAGGCGCAACCCTTCGAGCGGAGCATACAATTTCCCGGGCTCGAACATGATCCCGGCGTTGCCCCCAAAACCCCAGTCATCGCCCTGCAACTTGGCTCTACCATCATTCTGCGTAGGTGTCGCAGTACCGCTTCCAAGAACCGCTGCAAGTGAGCCGACATCGACAGCTTGGCTCAGTTCGGCATCCGCATAGACCGCTCGGAAACCGCCGCCGATAGAAAGATAATCTGTGACCCGGTGGGCGACGATCGGATTGAGGTCGATCGTCTCGAGCTGCGACTTCAGGCCGTGATATCTACCGACCCAGCCATCCGGATTGTCCGTCAGGAGGCCGAAAGGCGCCGTGATCGACAGTCCGAACTTCAGCTCGTCCGTCACAGACAATGAAACATAGGTAGCCGGAATGAAGGCGTTGCGGCCGATGTCGTCGTTGCCTTTGAAGATGGAAGCGTCATTGTTGATCGGCACGGGACCCACAGCCGGTGCCGAACTGGCTTGGCCATTCTTGAACTCCGCGTTCGGCACGATGAAGCTGATCCCCGCGGCGGCGTTGATGCCGTCGAAGGCGCCCAGCAGCCCCGGGTTGTTGCTGATCGAGCTGATGTCCTCGGTGTTGGTCGGCACGCCGGCGAAGGCGTTGCCGAGCATCGAGCCGCTGTTTTCGCGGACCGCGAATCCGCCGGCGAAGGCGTCGTGCGCGGGCAGGTGAATGACAGACAAGGCGATCAGCGTGCAGGCCAACGCCCGCCCATGGATGTTCGGGTTCATGTAAAAGCCTCCCTAGCTCCCCCGCCGCCCATTCTGGGCGGATTATAACTTTCGTGGCGGCCTTCGACCGCGGGTCCGGGCACACCGGCTCAAGCCCACCGTGCACCGGATCTTCATCCTACGATAGTTTCGAGGTTGTTCAAGCCGGCTTTATTCGGTTGATCGAAATCGCCGTCATGGTAAAGGCTTCGTTAACCGGGAGCGGCCATCGTCGGAGTCGCCCCTCAGCCGGGAGCCCCACCCGGCACAACCGCCGGGGAGACCCGCTTGAGCGCCATCTTTTTCGCCATGGTCCTGATCGCCTTTCTGGTCGCCGGGTTCCGGCAGATCACCTGGGTGCCATCGGAGGCGGGCGACACGCCGACGCCCATGGAGGCGCTGACCAGCGGGGCGGTCGAGGCGGCCGGCGGCTCGGTCACCCTGGCGATCGGCCTGGTCGGCGTGATGGCTCTGTTCCTCGGCCTGATGAAGGTGGCCGAGGCCGGCGGCCTCTTGGTCATTATCGCCAAGACCGTGCGGCCGCTGATGGTGCGCCTGTTCCCCGAGGTGCCGGCCGACCACCCGGCCATGGGCGCCATGATCCTGAATATCTCGGCCAACGCGCTCGGCCTCGGCAACGCCGCCACGCCCTTCGGGATCCGCGCCATGCAGGAGCTGGACAAGCTGAACCCGGTGAAGGGCACGGCGAGCAACGCCATGGCGCTGTTCCTGGCGATCAACACCTCGAGCGTCACCCTGCTGCCGACCGGGGTGATCGCGCTCAGGGCCTCGGTCGGCTCGGCCGACCCCGCGGGCATCGTGCCGACCACGCTGTTCGCGACCATCTGCTCGACCACCGTGGCGATCATCGCGGCCAAGTCGTTTCAGCGCTATTGGCAGGCGGCGCCGGCCGGCCTGAGCGAAGGCGACGGGGCCGCGGCGCCCGCCGAAGAGGCCGGCACGAGCGACGACGCGGGCAGCACCGACAGCGCACCGGCGGCGCCCGAGGCCGGCAGCGGCGAGGCCTATCCGGCCTGGGTCTCCTTCCTGGTGCTGGGCGCCATCGCCGGCCTGATCCCGCTCACCGTGTTCTACGGCCGGGCGATCGCGCCCTGGATCATCCCGGGTCTGATCACCGGGCTGCTCGGCTTCGGCGTGGCGCGCAAGGTGGCGATCTACGAGGTCTTCGTCGAGGGCGCCAAGGACGGCTTCCAGGTGGCGCTCAGGATCATCCCCTACCTGGTGGCGATCCTGGTGGCGGTCGGCATGTTCCGGGCCAGCGGCGCGCTGGAGGCGGTGATCGGCACGCTCGGCAAGGCGACCAACCTGGTCGGCCTGCCGCCCGAGGCGCTGCCGATGGCGCTGTTGCGGCCGCTCTCGGGCTCCGGCGCCTACGGCGTCCTGAGCGCCACCATCCAGGATCCGGCGATCGGGCCGGACAGCTACACCGGGTACCTGGTCAGCACCCTACAGGGCTCGACCGAGACCACCTTCTACGTGCTGGCGGTCTACTTCGGGGCGGTGCAGGTCCGGCGCATCCGCCACGCGCTGGCCGCCGGCCTCTCGGCCGACGTCGCCGGCATCTTCGCCGCGGTCGTAATCTGCGGGTATCTCTACGGAGGCTGACTTCGGCAAGACGCCAAGCGACGGTGAGCGGGCCAATACCGCTCACCGTCGTTCGGCAGTCACCAAGTGAGGCTGTGCGGACCGGAAGCGCCCGGCCCGAGGATTACTCGACCAGTTTCAGGTTGTCCGCCGCGGTACGCCCATCGCGTCCAGGCGCCACCTCGAACTCGACCTTCTGACCTTCGGCGAGCTTGTGGATCCCGGCACGCTCGACGGCCGAAATGTGAACGAAGACGTCCTTCGAGCCGTCATCGGGCGCGATGAAGCCGAAGCCTTTGGTCGAATTGAACCACTTAACGGTCCCAGTGATCATCTCGGGGAGTTCTCCTTGTTGGCCGTGCAAGGGGCCAGGGCCGATGGAATTCTGCAATTTTGACGCCTGGTTGCCGGTCCAAATCCTACGCCACAACGGGACGGCGATGTCACGCGGAACGCCGCCCGCCATTCATCGCGGCCTTCTAACCCATGGGCGCGGCGGGCTCAAGCCTTCTCTCGCAATCCGGGTCTTACGGCCGGTCGAACTCGCGTCGTGTCGGACAGTCGGCTAACCGAAGTGGCGGGCTATCTCTATGCGGGTCGCGGTGTTCATTTCGGCGAAAGCGCCGACCACCTTGCGGGATTCGCTGTCCACGCGCACCAGCATGGCCGGGCATTCGAACGCGAAGCGACCGTCGCCGAGCGCGATCGAGACCTTGACGCCGACCTTGTCGCCGGCCTTGTGCTCGCCGCCATAGGCTTCGGCCAGAAACCCCGTGTAGCTCCAATTGACCAGGGGACAGCTCTCGCCGTCGATTTCGACCGTGCCGTCGGTCACCGGCAAGCGCTGCTCGTGCCGCCGCTCCGGCGGTGCGTCAGCATCGTCTTTCGACGAGGCGAATCGGTTAAACAGGCTGCCCAACATGATCGATCTCAGTCTTTCTCTCGGCCGCAACGCGGAAGTCGCCGCGTTGGCACGCTCAAGGCCTCCCAGCCTAGAGCACCGAGGTTAAGACTCAGATAATCCGGTTGTGGCGGCGCGGGGGCTTTGCACCCGTGTGCCGGGCGCTGCCGGGCGAACTTAAGCCTCCATTAACCACAATTCCCTTAAAGCTGGTTACCGGAGCCCCCGACATCCCGGAGACAACGCCGTGCCCGCGTCCGCAGATCGCAATGCCACTTCAAGCAAGGACCGCCGCAGTTGGGCCCGCCTGCCTCTGGACGAGGTCACCTCGATTACCTTGAGCAGCGGCGGGCGCTGCTACTACTGCCGGGTCGAGAACCTGTCGCTGGCCGGGATGAAGCTCAAGCTGGCCGGCGACCCGCCGCCGGACGGCCCGGTCACGCTGGAGCACCCTTCCGTCGGCCCGTTTCCCGCCCAGGCTGTCTGGCACGACAGGGACGTCGTCGGGGTCAGTTTCTGCGATCCCGAGAGCGATCTGGAACGCGCACTGCGTTGTGTCAACCTCATCATCAACCCGGACGCCCCGGCCCCAACGGCCTAGCCGGCCCCCCCTTTAAAACCCCGCCGCGCGACCCCTTATCTACTTGAAATATCGACCCGATGTGAGGCGCCGCGCGGCTTCGTTCGGCGCCCTGTGTGGCTTGGTGTGACATGCTTGTGGAGATCAGGGATGACCGCGACGCGGAGCAAGCAGCAGACCGAGGGGAACTCCACCGTCTTGAACGCGCTCGGCTGGACCGGCCGCGCGCTCGGACGTCTGGCTTGGCTGCTACTCGGCAGTCTGGCGGCCGGCTGCCGCGCGGTTTACCGCACGGGGCCGGTCCAAGCGGCGCTGAGCAAATGCCGACGGGGACTGGTCCGGCTGGGGCGCGGGATCGTCACGGGGGCCGCGGCGGCCAACAGTTGGTTCTACAGGCGTTTCGGCCGGCCAATAACCATAGGTCTGGCCGGTTTGGGGTTCACGTCCCTTGCTTTGGTGCCGGATTTCGGCGGGCTCTACCGGGGCGTAAATTGGGACAGCGATCTCGATTGCCTCGCAATGAACATCTATCACGAGGCGCGCAACGAGCCGGAGATCGGCAAGCTGGCCGTCGGCCACGTGGTCATGAACCGCGTGTTCGACCGCCAGTTCCCGGGCACGGTCTGCGAGGTGGTCATGCAGGGCGGCCAGCAACGGCACAACTACTGTCAGTTCTCCTGGTGGTGCGACGGCAAGGACGACCTACCGCTCAACCAGAAAGCCTGGGTCGAAAGCCAGTACCTGGCCAGCCGCATCTTCACCGGCGCCGCCAGCGACCCAACGGGCGGCGCCTTGTGGTACCATGCCGACTACGTCAATCCGCCGTGGCGCACGACGATGGTCGAAGGTCCACAGATCGGCCGCCACAAGTTCTATCAGAGGCGCTAGGAGCCTGTCCGAGTATTGGTCATGGACTGCATCGGCCGGACAGACGCGAGAGTTAGGAGCGGAGGCGCGGGCGATGCCGTGCGCATCGGCAAGCCTTCGCGACGCGGCACTCGCGT
>JBFJPL010000021.1:0-48982 GCA_041617155.1 Kiloniellales bacterium | reverse complement strand
CAGCGAGCAAGGCATCGAATATCTCGAACTTTTTTCACAACAACCGTCCGCTACAGGTCATTGCGATCGCTTATGCCGTGGTGTGGATCGGCGCCGCCATAGCACCCCATGACCGGTTCGACTGGTTTCTCGAGAACATCCTGGTGGTCATCTGGCTTGCCGTTCTCGTTGCAAGCCACCGGACCCTCCGGCTTTCGAACCTGTCGTACCTTCTGATCGCGCTGTTCCTGTCAATCCACACCATCGGATCGCACTACACCTATTCGCTGACGCCGGCGGGGTTTTGGCTGCAATCGGCCTTAGAGCTGGAACGCAACCACTACGACAGGGTCGTGCATTTCCTGTTCGGCCTGCTGATGTTCTTGCCGATACGCGAAATCCTCATGCGGCGGGCCGGGGTCGACGGCCGATGGAGCTTCGCACTGCCTTTCGCCTTGATTCTGGCGCTGGGCAGCTTCTATGAGATGCTGGAATGGGGCGCCGCCCAGGTCATATCGCCCGACGCCGCCCTGGCGTTTATGGGTACCCAGGGCGACATCTTCGATGCCCAGAAGGATACCACGTTGGCCGCGGCGGGCGCGGTGCTCGGCTTGGTAGCCGTCGCCCTGCTGCCGGCCCGAGCCCGCGGCCCATAGCCGTCGCAAAGGGCAAGTCGGCATGGCGCCCGACGAACTGCCGAAGGCTGGTTAGCATTGCCAACAGATCGAAAGCCCACTCAGCAGCGGCTCATGACAATGGTGCCGACTTCGTCGGTCGTGGCATCGAAGCTGGACGAAACCACTGTCGTCGTTTGCGCCTCGGCGATCAGCGCCGGGCCCTCGACTCGCGCGCCGGGCTTGAGGTCGGCTCGGCGATAGACCGGCACCGTCACTTGGTCGGTCAGGATCGGGTCGAAGAGCAGGCGCTGGCCGGTCGGCGCCGGCGGCAAGAACCTGGCCGAAGTTGGCGCGACCGGTTCCGGGTCGGGCAGGACGGTCGCAAGGGTCAGGGTCCAACTCAGGATCTCGACGTCCAATCCCGGAATGGTTCTGCCGTAGAGCGATGTGTAGGCTGCGTCGAACGCGGCTTGAAGGACCGCGCCGTCGCCTCCCGTCAGGGCGCGGACCGGCACTGAGACCGCGATCTCGTGACCCTGGCCGAGGTAGCGCATATAGGCCTCACGGCTTTCCAGCAAATCGGCGTCCGGCGCCGCATCGCGCACGATAACGTAGGCCTCCGCACTCATCTCCTTCAGGGTGGCGTTGGCGAATTCGGGATCGAACATCGACAAGCGGTGGTAGCGGCTGCGCACCACCTCGTAGGCGATGGGTGCGCGCAGAAAGCCGATCGCCGAGCCGACGCCGGCGCCGGCCGGAATCAGCACCCGCTCGAGCCCGAGCTTCTCAGCCAGACGGGCGGCGTGCAGCGGCGCGGCGCCGCCGAAGGCGATCAAGCTGCGCGCCTGGATCTCCTTGCCCCACTCGATGGCGTGGACCCGCGCGGCATTGGCCATGTTCTCGTCAACCACCTCGCTGATGGCGAAGGCGGCCAGGAGACCATCCAGATTGAGCGCGCCGCCGATCACGTCCGCGACCGCCGCGACCGCCGCCGTCGGCGTCAAGGTGACCGAGCCGCCGGCGAAGTCATCCGGATCGATGCGGCCCAGCACCAGGTCCGCATCGGTCACGGTGGGCGCCGTGCCGCCACGGCCGTAGCAAGCGGGCCCGGGCTCGGAACCGGCGCTCTCCGGCCCGACCTTGACCCTCTGCAAGCTGTCAACCTGGGCGATCGATCCACCGCCGGCACCGATCTCGACCATCTCGATCGCCGGGATGCGTAGCGGCAGACCGCTGCCCTTGAGAAAGCGGTATTCCCGCGCCACCTCGAAACTGCGCGAGGTGAGCGGCCGGGCATCGTCGATCAGGCAGATCTTGGCCGTCGTCCCGCCCATGTCGAATGACAGCACCCGGTCTAAGCCGCATTCGGCGGCGATTCGGCTGGCCAGGATGGCGCCGCCGGCCGGCCCCGACTCGACCAGCCGGATCGGAAATTTCACCGCCGTCTCGAAGCCGGCTAGTCCGCCGCCCGAAGTCATCAGCAGGAAGGGGCAAGCAAATCCGTCCCGGCGCAGACGCGCTTCGAGCCGGGTCAGATAGCGTGCCATGATCGGCTGCACATAGGCGTTGGCGCAGGCGGTCGAGAGCCGTTCGTACTCGCGGATTTCCGGGCAGACCTCGGACGACAGCGTCAGCCAGAGGTCGGGCGAGGCGGCACGGACGATCTCGGCGATCCGCGCCTCATGCGCCGGGTTGGCGTAGGCGTGGATCAGTCCTATGGCAAGGCTCTCGATCCCCTCGGCCTCGATCCGCGGGATCAAGGCCTTGACCGCGGTCTCGTCGAGCGGGCGCAGCACCTCGCCCTTGGCGTTCAGACGCTCCGGCACGGTCCAGCGCAGATAACGTGGCACCAGGGGCGGCGGCCGGTCGATATTGATGTCGTATTGCTCGAAGCGATTCTCGTAGGCCATCTCGACCTGATCACGCAGGCCGTCGGTCGTGATCAGCGCCGTCTTCGCGCCCTTGCGCTCGATCAACGCGTTGGTCGCCAGCGTCGTGCCGTGGATGATCAGTCCAACCTCGCTCGGCTCGACCGCGGCCTCGGCCATGACCTTGGCGATACCGTCCAGGACCGCCACTTCGGGCGCCGCCGCCGTTGTCAGCACCTTGGCCGTCGCCTGCCGCTCGCCGATCTCCAGCGCCAAATCCGTGAAGGTCCCGCCGATATCGACGGCCAGCCGCGCCGCTCCGCCCTTCACCGCCATGTCATCTCCCTGTCAACCGCCCGACCGGCCCTGCCGTCCCACAGTAGGGAGGCCGCCCCGCTTCAGGCAAGCGCGACCGTGAGGCGGGCCCTCAGGCTTGGTCAGAGCAGGGGGCCATGCCCCAAACCCCATTGCTGGCAACCTCGATCCGCCGCGGAAACGGTGCGTGGCGACTGCGCTGATCTCGACCGAACGCCGGCCGGACGTAACACGAACGGCACCTTCTTTAAAATGTCACACAGCCGAACCAAAATCCGGCCAAGCAAACACCGTTGCCGGATCGATAGGCGAACCGCCGAGACGCGCGCGGCGCCAGCTTGTTTTGGGTGGCCCCAACACTATTTCTAGTTAGGGTCGACTCGGTTGCTGCGCCGATCACGGTTCACGCGTTGGCGCTGATATAGGGAGGGAACTACCGGTGGCTTTCAAGCTCGACATCAATGGCGAGGTACACACGCTCGACGTGGATGCGGACATGCCCCTGCTGTGGGCGATGCGCGACGTCATCGGGCTGACCGGCACCAAGTTCGGCTGCGGCCTTGCCCAGTGCGGCGCCTGCACGGTGCATGTCGATGGCGTGCCGACTCGGTCCTGCCAGCTCCCGGTCTCGGATGCCGAAGGCGCCGCCATCACCACGATCGAAGGCGTCACGGGCAAGGTGGCGGAAACGGTGCAAAAGGTGTGGGCCGACCTCGACGTGCCGCAATGCGGCTACTGCCAGTCGGGCCAGGTCATGGCCGCCGTTGCCCTGCTCCGCGAGAACCCGAAGCCGACTGACGAAGACATCAATGGCGCGCTGTGGGGCAATCTATGCCGCTGCGCCACCTATCACCGCATCCGCGCCGGCATCCATGAAGCCGCCAAGCGTTTGGAGGCCTGATCCCATGCTGAACAAAGTCATCGCCTCGCTCGATCCCGCGTCGCTCGAATCCAGCCGCCGCGGCTTCCTGCTCGGCAGCGCCGCCGTCGCCGGCGGTCTGCTGGTCGGTCTGCGACCGGCGTCCGCCGAAGCGACAGGGCAAACCGGCGCGGCCGCCGCGAACCCGCTGACCGGCTACCTTCACATTGCGCCGGACAACAAGGTCACCATCCTGTCGTCACAGTTCGACATGGGCCAAGGCCCCTATCACGGCCTTGCCACGCTCGTCGTCGAGGAGCTAGGCGCGGACTGGTCGCAGATCGATGTCAAGGGCGCGGCGGGCAACTCCAATCTCTATGGCAATATCGTGTGGGGCGGGGCCATCCAAGGAACGGGCGGCTCGACCTCCATGGCCACGTCGTTCGATCGCTATCGCCAGGCCGGAGCGGCCGCCCGGGAAATGCTGGTGGCCGCGGCGGCCGAAACCTGGGGCGTCCCCGCGTCCGAAATCACCGTGGGCGGCGGCAAGATGGCGCACGGGTCAGGCAAGTCCGCGACATTCGGCCAATTGGCCGAACTGGCCGCAACCATGCCCGTCCCCCAGGATGTCACGGTCAAGAAACCCAGCCAGTGGACCGAGATCGGCAACGAAAAGCTTCGCAGGTTCGACAGCGCGCCAAAGGCCAAGGGCACACATCCCTTCACCATCGACCTGAAGCTCGACGGCATGCTGACCGCCGTGGTCGCTCACCCGCCCAAGTTTGGCGCCCGGGTCAAGTCGTTCGACGGCACCGAAGCCCTGAAGGTTCGCGGTGTGACCGATGTGGTGGAGATTCCGCGCGGCCTGGCCGTTGTGGCGGACAACATGTGGGCCGCCATCAAGGGGCGTCAGGCGCTTACGGTCGAATGGGACGAGTCCGGTGCCGAGACCCGCGGCTCCAAGGAAATCCTCGCCGCCTACAGAGCGAAAGCGGGCCAACCCCCTCAGGCCAACGCCCGCAAGGAGGGCGATAGCGCGGCGGCCATGGCTTCGGCCGCAAAGACCATCGAAGCCACCTACGAGTTCCCCTATCTCGCACATGCCGCTATGGAGCCGCTCAACGCCGTCGCCCGTCGCAATGCCGATGGCACGCTGGAAGTTTGGGGCGGACACCAGATTCCGGACATCTACCAAGGCATCTCGGCAAGTATCGCCGGCATCAAGCCTGAGCAGGTCACCATGCACGTCATGAAAACCGGCGGCGGCTTTGGCCGGCGCGCGGTCGGTGATGGCGACGTGATAGCCGAGGCGGTATCGGTCGCCAAGGCGATCGGCTTCAGGGCCCCGGTCAAGGTGCAGTGGACACGCGAAGACGACATGCGCGGCGGGCGCTACCGTCCGGCCTATGTGCACCACTTCAAGGCCGGGCTTGACGCCGAAGGCAAGCTCGTGGCGTGGGAGAACCACATTGTCGGGCAGTCCATCGTTCAAGGCACGCCCTTCGAGGGTCTGATCCAGAACGGCGTTGACGGGACTTCCGTGGAAGGGGCGTCGAACATTCCCTACAACATCCCCAACATATCGGTCGGCTTGACCACGACGGACGTCAGGGTGCCGGTTTTGTGGTGGCGCGCTGTCGGCTCGACGCACACCGCCTATGCGGTTGAATCGTTTCTCGACGAAGTTGCCGCCGAAGCCGGTCGAGACCCCTATGGCTTCCGCATGGCGCTCTTGAAGGACCATCCGCGGCACGCCGCCGTATTGAGGCTGGCGGCAGAGAAGGCCGGCTGGGACACGCCTGCGCCCAAGGGCAGATTCCGCGGATTGGCCCTACATGAAAGTTTCTCTTCCGTGGTCGCGCATGTGGCTGAAATCTCAATGGAGAACGGATTGCCCAAGGTGCACAAGGTCACCGTGGCCGTCGACTGCGGCATCGCGATCAATCCGGACACCATTCGTGCCCAGATGGAGGGCGGTACCGGTTTCGGGCTCGGTTCGATCCTGGCCGAGGAACTGACCTTGGTGAAGGGCGAGGTGGAGCAGGGCAACTACGATACCTATACGCCGCTGCGCATTGACGCGATGCCTCACGTCGAGGTGCACATCGTGCCCTCCACGAACAAGCCGACCGGGGTGGGTGAGCCCGGCGTTCCCTCCATCGGGCCTGCGGTTGCCAACGCCATTGCCGCGGCCGGCGGCCGTCGCATCCGGGTGCTGCCCATGTCCAAGGCGTTTGGCGCCTGACGATCGTTCAGGCGATGCCGCCTGCCTCGAGAGAGCCCAGGCGGCCGAAGCGTAGGCATTTTCACCAGGCCGCTTTCCATTCCGGCTTGCAGACAGGCGACTGGTTCGGTCACGCCTGCGCCCAAACCGTGACCGGCGGTGCCCAGACGGCCGCACGGCAGCGAGCGCTGGCCTGTCTTGCCGGAACCGGCTAAAAGCAACCTTTCCAGAGGTCTTGACCGGGTCTTGGGATGGGCATGGCAAGCGCGGCCGGGAACGCCTGGCCAGACGAGATCTTTACCGCCCTGCAGGCCGCGCAGGTGCGGCAAGTGGCCTATGTGCCCGACGCCGGGCATAAGCGGCTGATCGCGCGCTGCCTGGCCGAGCCGGCCATCACGGCGGTGCCGCTGACCACCGAGGAGGAAGGTGTCGCGCTGCTCGCCGGTGCGTGGCTTGGCGGCCAGCGCGGGGTCCTGTTGATGCAGTCGAGCGGCGTGGGCAACGTCGTCAACATGCTGTCGCTGGCGCGGACCTGCCGCTTTCCGCTGCTCATGCTGGTAACCATGCGCGGCCAAGAGGGCGAGTTCAATCCCTGGCAGGAGCCCATGGGTCGGGCCGCCGCGCCGGTACTGAACCTGATCGGATGCCGGATCTTCGAGCTGGACCGGCCAGCGAGCGCGGGCGAGGTCGTGTCGGCGGCGGCGAGGCAGGTCTTCGACGAGCAGGCCATGGCCGCGGTGCTGATCGCCCAGCGCATGGTCGGCGTGAAGAGCTTCGGGCACTAGCCATGTTGTCGAAGCGCAGCGAGCGCTATCCTTTGAGGCGGCGCGACGTGGTCGCCCAGCTGCTCGCCGACCGTGGCGGCCTCCTGGTCGTGGCCGGCCTGGGCGCGCCGGCGTGGGACGCAACGGCGGCGGGCGACCATCCCCTCACCTTCCCGCTGTGGGGCGCCATGGGCGGCGCGGTGATGATGGGCCTGGGCCTCGCCCTGGCGCAGCCGGCGCGGCGGGTGCTGGTGCTGACCGGAGACGGCGAAATGCTGATGGGCCTGGGCGCGCTCGCCACGGTCGGGGTCAAGCGACCGACCAACCTTGCGGTCGCCGTGCTCGACAACGAGCGCTACGGCGAGACCGGGATGCAGCCGACACACACTGCGGGGCCGGCGGACCTGGCCACCGCGGCGCACGCGCTCGGCCTGCCGGTCACCGGCACGGTGCGCGACAAGGCTGCGCTCGCCACCGCCCTACCGCTGCTGCGGGACACCGAGGGACCGGTCTTCTTCGATATCAAGGTGCGGGCCGAGGACCTTCCGCTGGTCCTGCCGCCCAAGGACGGCGAACACCTGAAGGACCGCTTTCGCGCCGCCCTGCTCGGTCCCGACGGAGCGGACTGAAGCGTGGCCTATGACGTGGTGATTGCCGGCGGCGGGGTGATGGGCAGCGCGGTGGCCTATTTCCTGGCCGCCGACCCGGCCTTCAAGGGCGAGATCCTGGTGGTCGAGCGGGACCCGAGCTACGCCGCTTGCGCCACCACGCGATCCTGGGGCGGCATCCGCCAGCAGTTCTCGACGCCCGAGAACGTATCCATGTCGCTGTTCGGCATGGCGTTCCTGCGGAGCGCGGCGGAAGCCCTGGCGGTCGACGGCGAATGTCCGGACCTGGGCTTCCGGGAACAAGGCTACCTGTTTCTGGCGAGCGCCGCC
Organism: Kiloniellales bacterium; assembly: GCA_041617155.1. Taxonomy (GTDB): domain Bacteria; phylum Pseudomonadota; class Alphaproteobacteria; order Kiloniellales; family JAKSDN01; genus CAMYKD01. The sequence goes on along the minus strand of JBFJPL010000021.1, from coordinate 41,418 downwards.
GGCCTGCCCGTGCTCGAAGCCAACTGCCGCCTGCAGCAGTCGCTGGGCGCCAAGGTCGCGCTGCTGACCCCGGAGGAGATCGCGCGGCGCTTTCCCTGGCTCAACATCGAGGGTCTGGCGGGCGCCGGCTACGGCCAGGCGAACGAGGGGTGGTTCGATCCGGCCGGGCTACTCCAGGCCTTCCGGCGCAAGGCGCAGAACCTCGGTGCGACCTACCTGCGGGACGAGGTGGTCGACATCGAACATCAGCGCGGCCGGATCACTGGAATAGAGCTCAAGGCGGGCGGAGGTCTGCCTTGCGGCCTTCTGGTCAATGCGGCGGGACCCTGGGCGGGACGGCTGGCCGCTCTGGCCGGCATCGAGCTGCCGGTCCGGCCGCGCAAGCGTATGACTTACGTCTTCGACTGTCGCGAAGACCTGCGCCAATCGCCGCTCACCATCGATCCCACGGGCGTCGTCTTCCGGCCCGAGGGCCGGCAGTACCTCGCCATCGTCTCGCCGCCGGAAAGCGAGGATCGGGACAGCGACGACCTGGAAGAGGAGTACGGCCTGTTCGACGAGGTCATCTGGCCGGCCTTGGCCGCGCGCGTGCCGGCCTTCGAGGCGATCAAGCTGGCCCGCGCCTGGGCCGGGCACTACGACTACAACACCTTCGACCAGAACGCGGTCCTGGGCCCGCACCCGGAAATCGGCGGCTTGCTGTTCTGCAACGGCTTCAGCGGCCACGGCATACAGCAGGCGCCCGCCGCCGGCCGCGCGATTGCCGAAATGATCGTGTATGGTGCCTACCGAAGCCTCGATCTCTCTAAGTTGGACTACGGGCGAATTCCTGAAAACCGGCCGGTCAAAGAGGCCAATGTCGTATAGTAGGCGATCCACCGAACCGCTAGGTGTCTTTCCATGACCAAGGTGATCGACTACTACCTGTCGCTCAACTCGCCCTACGCCTACCTGGGCAGCCAGCGACTGGAGGCGATGGCCCGGGCCCACGGCGCCAAAGTCCGGGTCAAGCCGGTCAGCTTTGCGACGATCTTTCCCAAGACCGGCGGCCTGCCACTGCCGAAACGCGCACCGGCGCGCCAGGCCTACCGCATGGTCGAGCTGGACCGCTGGCGGAAGGCGTGCGACATGCCGCTCAACCTGCAGCCGAAACACTTTCCGGCACCGGAGCTGGACGCCGCCTGCGCCGTGATCGCGGCTGGCGAGACGGGCGGCAAACCCCTCGAGCTGGCGCACGCCATCCTGCGCGCGGTCTGGGCCGAGGAGCGCGACATCGCCGATCGCGCCACGCTGGAGGCCCTGGCCATGGAAACCGGCCACGACGGCCCCCGCCTTATGGCACGGGCCGCCGATCCGGAAACCCGCGCCAGGTACGAGCAGCTAACCGAGGAGGCGCTGGCCGCTGGCGTCTTCGGCGCCCCGACCTACGTCCTGGCGGGCGAACTTTTCTGGGGCCAGGACCGCCTCGACTTCCTCGATCGCGCGCTGGCCGAGAAATAGCCCGATCATGCCCATCACAATTGGTTTGGGGGCGCCAGAAGCGTGAGGGCTAGGGATCGCCCGGCACGCCGTAGCTGGGCGCCGCCGAGGGATCGAGGGCGCGGGTGACATAGTCGGCCATCTGCGGGCGGTAGACCTCCCAGGCCCGGCGCAGGGCCGGGATCACGTCGTCGTCGCACCAGTCCTGGCGCAGCTCGACCAACGGCCAGTCGAGTTCGTGCACCACCAGAACGCCGGCTGACTTGACCGGTCCTTGCTCGCCGCCGGCGGCCAGACCGGCCTCCAGCCCGCGCAGCAGGCGCTCAGCCAGGTGTTCGCTCTGCGCCGCCTCGAAAGCGGCGACCATGGCCGCCGGCACGCCCGATTCGGCCAGCAGATTGCCCGCCGCCACGCAGTCGCGGCCCTCCACGACGCCGTGGGTGCCGAGGGTTCTGGTACCCGAGTGGTGCGCCGTGCGGCCGGCGCCATCGATCAAGGCGAGCTGCCGATAGGCCAGATGCGGTGTTTCTTGTTGAATTTTTTCAAGAGCTTGTGGCGCCGTCTTGCCAAAAGACATTAAATCGAGCGCGCGCGAACCCAGACCGGGGTCGGTAATGTTCTGAGTCGCGACCGCGCCGACCCCCGGCCGGGCCCAGGCGCAACGGCTGGCGACACAAGGGCTGGAGCTGGTCACCGCCAGGCCGAACATGCCGCTGCGGGCACAGCGCCCGGTGATCGAGAAGGTCACCGCTTCAGCCCTCGCCCGCCGTCTGCTGCCCCTGCACGGTGAAGAAGGAGTCGGCCTCGTAGTGCGGCGGAATTTCCAGGATGCCCTCCTTGAGGCGCGCGACCGGCGACGGCTTGCCGCGAATCACCCGACCGCTGTGCACCGAAGGCACCATGGGCGGAGTCAGCCAGAAGGCATCAGCGGCGGTGTAGTCGCAGATCAGCAGGCGACGGGGACGCGCCGAAAGATTGGGCGCCGAGCCGTGCATGGTCCAGGTATGGATGAAGCAGACATCGCCTGCCCGGCCTTCCGCGGGTACGGAGCGGCGCGCGCACTGCTCGGCCAAGTCGTCCGCCACCTTGCCGACGAATCGGCCGTCGCGGAACAGGCTGTAGCGCTCGCGGTGGCTGCCCGGCACCACGCGGATGCAGCCGTTCTGCTCGCTCGTGTCGTCGAGCATGACCAGCGCGGCCAGCATGTCGTCATTGGTGTGCGGGTCGTAGGGATGATCCTGATGCCAATCGACCCGGGTCGCCATCCCGGGCAGCTTGATGTTGAGCTTGCAGTGGTGGAACTTGACGTCGGGGCCGATCAGCTCGGCCACCGCGTCGGCGACCCTGCCGTCCCACAGCACACGTCGGTAGGCCTCGGAGATGTCGGCCGGGTTGGCGACCCGGCGCAGCTTCGGGTGCGCGGCGCTGTGTCCCTTCTCCAGATCGAAGCGGGCCTTGCCGTCCGGCGTCTCGCCGTAGTTGGCGTCGTGCGCCCGGCTCGCCTCGATCCAGAGGTCAAGCTCGGCGCCGAGCGCATCGAGATCCGCCTGCGGCACGAGGCCGCGCGCCACCAGATAGCCCTGCTCCCTGAAGTACGCGATCTCGTCGGCGCTCAGCACGACCTATGCCTCCTCCGATATCACCGCGGTCACGTCGATTTCCATGACCCACTCCGGCCGCGCCAGGCCGTCGACGACGACGCCGGTGGAGACCGGAAAGACGCCCTTCAGCCACCGGCCGATCACCCGGTAGACCGCCTCGCGGTAGCGCACGTCGGTCAAGTAGACCGTGATCTTGCAGATATGCTCGAGCTTTGCGCCGGCCTCGCCCAGCAACATCTCGACGTTCTTCATCGCCTGCTCGGTCTGGGCCGCGGCATCGCCGACGCCGACCGACTCCCGGGTTTCCAGGTCCTGGCCGACCTGGCCGCGCAGGAACACCATGTTGCCGGCCCGAACCGCCTGGCAGAGGTCGTTGTCCAGGTTCTGTTCGGGATAGGTCTCGCGGGTGTTGAACTTGCGGATTCGTTCGTGCGCCATATCGCCCCGCCTATTTCTCGAGCTTGCCCATGACCCGGTCGGACAAACCGGCGGATTTCTTGACGAAATCGAGCGGGCCCGAGAAATCGAAATTGTTGTAGACCGCGTTCAGGTGCGCGAAGGGCGGCGACTGGGCGAACAGCTCGAAGGTCAGCCGGTGGCCGGCGTAGCCGGAGTTGAGCAGGTCGCGCGCGAAGGCGAGCAGCTTGCGCCGGTCCTCGGCCACCCAGTCCTCGTTTACCGAATAGTATTTCTCCAGGTAGGGCCGGGTTTCCGGGTCGGTGAAGGCGGCATGGTCGGGGGTCACGCAGATCTGCCCGCCGCACAGCTCGCGGGTCAGATGCATCATCTCCGGCAGCTTGGTGCAGGCGTGCACCCGGCCGGTGTAGAGCAGCGACGGGTTGGGCATCAAGAGGCCGGCCGGGCTCTCCTCGGCCAGCGCGATGGCCGCGGTCAGGTGCGCGTGGATGGTCTCACGGTAACACGCGAGCTGAGCCAGTTTCTCGCGCACCGCCTGCTGCTTGTCGAGCCCGGTCTGGCGCACGTTGAACAGCGCCGCGCCGATCATCATGTCGGCCAGGTAGAGGATGCGCTGTACGAAGGGGAAAGCCGAATAGCGGTGCAGGGTGGCGCGAATGAAGGCGGCGGCGTGGGTGTGACGGTAGAACAGCACGTTCTCCCAGGGCACCAGCACGTCGTCGAAGACGATCAGCGTATCGACCTCGTCGAAGCGGTTGGACAATGGATAGTCCTCCGCCGGCGCGCGCCCGGCAAAGCCGGTCCGGCAGATGTGCTTCATGCCCGGCGCCCCCATGTCGGCGATAAAACCGAGGGCATAGTCCGACAGCTTCTGATCGCCCCAGTTGGCGATGGTCGGCTTGACGAAGGCCTGGTTCGAGTAGGCGGCGGCGGTCTCGTACTTGGCGCCTCGCACGACGATGCCTTTGTCGGTCTCCTTGACCAGGTGAAGCAGCATGTCCGGATCCTGATCCTGCGGCCGTTTCGAGCGGTCGCCCTTCGGATCGGTATTGGCCGACACGTGGAAGGTGTCGGATTGCAGCGCCCGCAATACGTGGTGCTCGACGTTGCGGCTCCACTGCGGATCGATCTCGTTGAGCACTTCCTTGCCGTCCCACAGCGACCACACCTCGCCGATGGTCTCGTCGCCGACCCGGGTCACCACGCCGCCGATCTCCTTCAAGACGGTATCGACGAAGCGGCGCTTGTCGTCCCAGTCCTCACGGCGCCTTGGCGGCCGGTAGGCGATGTTGTTGGCCTCGTTGGTATCGCCGTCGCGGTAAGACATGATGCCCGCGGTCGACTCCTCGTGAGCCATGTCGTAGATCCGCGCGCGGACATCGACGATCGGCTTGAGGGCAGGGTGCGTCGCGACGTCCGTGACCTTCTCGCCATTGATCCACACCTGGCGGCCGTCGCGCAGCGACTCGCGGTATTCCTCGCCGGTTCTCAGCATCTCCCCCTCACCTTCTTGGCCAGTCCTGAGCCGAAGCCTAAGGCAAAACCCGCGGCCGTCATAGGCAAAGGATGCCGGATCGCGATCGGGACCAAGGACAAAGTGAGGCGAATTCGCCCAAGTATGCCGGGCGCCGCCCCTGCTTTACATCGCCGTTGAAGCGGGCTTACACTTTTCGCTGGGAGGCAAGAGCGGGTCGGTACGAGGGCGCAGGTCAAGAACAATAAATCCGATCCTGGACAGGGGGCAGATTGATCTCACCTTCGCGGTTCAACACGCAGTGCTGAACCTGAAATCCGGAAGCGTCGGCACGGGTCGGGATGTCTGGATGTGCGCCCATCCGCACCGACGCCCGCGGAAAACGACGGATATGGCCGATCCGGGAAAGCCTGTGATCGGGCGCGCCGGGGGGTCAGAATAGGTACCGCCGCAATGGGAAAAACGAGTTGCCGAAAGCCATAAGAATCTACGTGCGGTATGTCGACGCGGTGAACCGGGTGGTCGGCCTCTTCGCCATGTATCTGATCTTCGCCATGATGGGGGTGTTGCTCTATTCGTCCATATCCAGAACCGTCTTCGACATACCGCTGATATGGGTCGTCGAGATGGCGCAGTTCCTCATGGTCGCCTACTACCTGCTCGGCGGCGGCTACTCCATGCAACTGGATGCCCATGTCAGAATGGATCTGCTCTATAGCAGATGGTCGCCGAAGAGAAAGGCCGTGGCCGACGCCATCACCGCCCTGTTCCTGATATTTTATCTGGTCGTTCTTCTCTATGGCGGTTTCTCCAGCACCCATTACGCCCTGCAGTATGGCGAGACGAGCTATTCCACCTGGTCGCCGATCATGTCGCCGATCAAGATCATCATGACCATCGGCGTGGCCTTGATGCTTCTACAGTCGATCGGGACCTTCTTCAAGGACTTGGCGCAGGCCCGGGGCGAGACCCTGTCATGAGCTATGAACTCATTGCTCTGCTGATGTTCTCCACGATGATGCTGATGCTTCTGACCGGGCAACGCGTGTTCGGCGCCATCGGCTTTGTCGCCGTGATCGCCGCCCTGCTGCTGTGGGGTGACGGCGGCTCCGAGATCGCGTTCAGCGCAGCCATGAAGCTGATGAAATGGTATCCGCTGCTGACCCTGCCCCTGTTCATCTACATGGGCTACATGCTGTCGGAGTCGGGCATCGCGGACGACCTCTACCAGATGTTCCACGTCTGGATGGGGCCGCTCAACGGCGGCCTGGCGATCGGGACGATCGGCCTGATGGTGGTGATTTCGGCCATGAACGGCTTGAGTGTCGCGGGCATGGCGATCGGCGCCAGCATCGCGCTCCCGGAGCTGCTCCGGCGCGGCTACGACAAGATAATGGTCACCGGTGTCATCCAGGCCGGCAGTTCGCTCGGTATCTTGGTGCCGCCCAGTGTTGTTCTGGTGCTTTACGGAATGATCGCCCGGCAACCGGTCGGCCAGCTATGGCTTGCCGGTGTTTTCCCCGGCCTCCTGATGGCGGGGCTGTTCATCCTCTATATCGTCGTCCGCTGTAAGATTCAGCCCAAACTGGGTCCGGCCCTGCCCAAGGAAGAGCGCAGCCACAGCTGGCCGGAAAAATTCCGCTTGCTGAGGGCCGGCATCCTTCCGCTGGCGATTTTCTTTTTCATGACCGGGCTGTTCCTCCTGGGCGTCACCAGCCTGGTCGAGTCTTCGGCCGTGGGCGCGACCGCGGCGACCGTCGCGGCGCTCGCCAAGGGCCGCCTGACCCGCAAGGTCCTGCATGACACCGTCCGCAAGACCCTGGGCGTGAGCTGCATGTTCATGTGGATCATCCTGGCGGCGCTTTGCTTCGGCGCCGTCTTCGACGGTCTTGGCGCGGTGAAGGCGATCGAGGCCTTTTTCGTCGATCGTCTGGCGCTCGGCCCCTGGGAGATTCTGATCATGATGCAGCTCTCCTACATCCTGATGGGCATGTTCCTGGACGATACCGCAATGCTGGTGATCGTCGCGCCGCTCTATGTGCCTCTGGTGGGCGCCCTGGGCTTCGACCTGGTCTGGTACGGCGTGCTTTATACGATCACCTGCCAGATCGCCTATATGACACCGCCCTTCGGTTACAACCTTTTCCTCATGCGGGCGATGGCGCCACCGGAAATCACCCTCGCGGACATCTATCGCTCGATCATTCCCTTCGTGCTGGTCATGTCCCTAGGTCTGGCTCTGGTGATGGCCTTCCCTCAGATTGCCCTGTGGTTGCCCGAATTTCACTATGGGAGATAACGTTTGCCGGCCTCGAACCATGGATCGGTATTGCTTGCCTGATGGCAGCAAACAGCAGTCGAAGCCAGCTCGGTTCGGGCCATATCAAATCACTAAGCGGGGGTTGAAACCCAACCTAGACACTAGCAAGGGAGACGGAAGACATGAAAGACAGACGCGAATTCCTCAAAAAAGCCGGCGTGGCGACAGCCGCCGCGGCGGGCGCCACGACACTGGCCGCGCCGGCCGTGCACGGACAGTCGACCATCAAGTGGCGGCTGCAGACCTATGCCGGTCCGGCGCTGGCCGAGCACGTGATCAAACCGTCAATCGACGCCTTCAACAAGGTTGCGAACGGCGACATGGTCATCGAGCTGTACTACGCCGATCAGTTGGTGCCCACCGGCGAGCTCTTCAGGGCCATGCAGAGAGGCACCATCGACGCGGTTCAGAGCGACGACGACTCGATCGCCGCACCGGTCGATGTGTCCGTGTTCGGCGGTTACTTCCCCTTTGCGACCCGCTACTCGCTCGATGTGCCGGTGCTGTTTCACCAGTACGGCCTAAAGGAAATCTGGGAGGAAGCCTACGGCGAGGTAGAAAACGTCACCTGGCTCAGCGCCGGCGCCTGGGACCCCTGTCACTTCAATACCGTCGAGCCGATCCGCAGCCTCGATGACCTCAAGGGCAAGCGCGTCTTCACCTTCCCGACCGCCGGCAAGTTCCTGCAGCGCTTTGGCGTCGTCCCGGTGACCCTGCCCTGGGAGGACATCGAGGTGGCGGTTCAAACCGGCGAGTTGGACGGCATTGCCTGGTCCGGCATCACCGAGGACTACACGGTCGGCTGGGCCGACGTGACCAACTATTTCCTGACCAACAATATCTCCGGCGCATGGTGCGGCTCCTACTTCGCCAACACCGAGAAGTGGAAAGCCCTGCCCGAGCACCTGAAGACGCTGTTCCGCCTGTGCATGGACAGCTCTCATTACTACCGCCAGCACTGGTACTGGGGCGGCGAAGCGCATCTCCGCACCAAGGGCACGAAACTGAAGCTAACCTCCATCCCCGATGCGGAGTGGAAGAAAGTCGAAGACGAAGCCCTCAAGTTCTGGGACGAGATTGCCAAGACCAGCCCCAGGGCCGCCAGGGTGATCAAAATCTTCAAGGAATACAACGAGACCATGCGGAAAGCCGGGCCGCCCTACCGCTACTGATGGCCTAATCTAGTTCTCTTATTGGGATCATGCGGGCCGGTCTAAGGTGTCGTCCTTGACCGGCCCCCTTTTCTTTCGGCGCGGAGAATACACCGATGAGCAGCAACCTCGATTTGAAAACCCTGAAAAATCTGGTCGAGGCCGGCGAGATCGACACCGTGGTGGTGGCCATGGTCGACATGCAGGGCCGGCTCATGGGCAAGCGGGTCACCGGGCACTTCTTCCTCTCCAACATCGTCGAGGAGACCCACGGCTGCGATTACCTCCTGACCATCGACATGGAGAACGAGCCGGTGCCGGGCTACGAGGCGGCCAACTGGGACCTTGGCTACGGCGATTTCGTGTTCAAGCCGGACCTGGGCACGCTAAGGCGCATCCCCTGGCTCGAGGGCACGGCGCTGGTGCTCTGCGACCTGGTCGACCACCATCACCACGAGGACATCCCGCACTCGCCACGCGCCGTCCTGAGGAAACAGCTGGCCCGCCTGGCGGACCAGGGCTGGGTCGCCAAGATGGCCTCGGAGCTGGAGTTCTACCTGTTCGACGAGCCTTACGACCAGGCCCGCGAGAAGGATTACAAGGGGCTCAAGCACGCCGGCTGGTACATCGAGGACTACCACATCTTCCAGACCACCAAGGAGGAGGGCCTGATCCGGGCGATCCGCAATGGTATGGACGGCGCCGGCATCCCGGTCGAGGTCTCCAAGGGCGAATGGGGGCCGGGCCAAGAGGAGATCAACCTGGTCTACGCCGAGGCGCTGGAGATGGCCGACCGTCATGTGATCTACAAGAACGGCGCCAAGGAGATCGCCTTCCTGCACGGCAAGGCGCTGACCTTCATGGCCAAGTTCGCCTACGAGCTGGCCGGCAGTTCCTTCCACCTGCATTCCTCGCTGTGGGACGCCAAGAGCGACACGCCGCTGTTCGCCGACGAGAAGGACGAGTTGGGCCATTCCAAGCTGTTCAAGCACTACCTGGCCGGCCTGCTCGCCTGCGCCCCGGAGATGACTTTTTTCTTCGCGCCCAACATCAACTCCTACAAGCGCTTCCAGGCCGGCTCCTTCGCGCCGACCAAACTGGCCTGGAGTCTGGACAACCGCACCGCCGGGTTCCGCGTGCTCGGCCCCGGTGCCGGCACCCGGGTCGAGTGTCGCATCCCGGGCGCCGACGCCAACCCCTACCTGGCCTATGCCGCCGTGCTGGCCGCCGGGCTGCACGGCATCGAGAACCAGCTGGAGCTGCAGCCGGCCTACAGCGGCAACATCTACGAGGCCGGCGACGTGCCGGACGTGCCCAAGACCCTGCGCGCGGCGCTGGCCGCGCTCGACGGCTCCGAGGTGCTGCGCAAAGCGCTGGGCGACAAGGTGGTCGACCACTACCTGCACTGCGGCCAGTGGGAACAGCAGGAATACGACCGCCGGGTGACCGACTGGGAGATCATCCGCAACTTCGAGCGCGCCTGAGCACATCGGAGGGCGAAAAATGGCCATCTGGTTAAAGGAATTTCCGCTCGACTACGCGCGCGACAAAGGCCGTGAAACCCTGATCGACCGCCTGGGCATCGAACTTCTGGAAGCCGGTGACGAGTACCTGAAGGCGCGCATGCCGGTCGACCGGCGCACCCACCAGCCGGCCGGCTTCCTCCACGGCGGCGCCTCCGTGGTGCTGGCCGAGACACTGGCGTCCTGGGCGGCCACCTTCTGCGTCGACCAGAGCAAGCACCACTGCGTCGGGCTCGAGGTCAATGCGAACCACGTCCGCCCCGTGCGCGACGGTCATGTGGTGGGTACGGCGCGGCCGCTGCACCTGGGCAAATCAACCCAAATCTGGGAGATCCGGATCACCGACCAGCGCGACAAGCTGGTCTGCGTGTCGCGGGTGACCATGGCGGTGCTGGACATTCCAAACCAATATTAATGCCGGCGGCCGCCTCTCTTGGGGTTACTCCTCGATGTGCGACAGCGGCGGCTTTGGCGCCGCGGCGAACAGCCGGCCGATCAGCAGCAGCAGCGCGCCCAGCACGACCACCGCCGCGGCGGAAATCAAGGCCAGCTCGAAGTCGCCGGCACGGTCGGCCATGGCGCCGGCCGCGATCGGCCCGAGAATCTGCCCAAGGCCGAAGGCGGCGGTGACGCGGCCGACGACCCGCGCCCGGTTGGCCGGCGCGATGCGGCCGGCCAGGCCGACGGTCAGGGTCGTGATGCCCATGAAGGTGCCGCCGAACAGGATGGCCGCCAGCACGACGGCGAACGGACCGGCCGAGACCAGCGGCAAGACGATGCCGCAAGCCTGGACCAGGTGGGCGGCGATCAGGGCCGCGACGAAACCCCAGCGGGCGCCCAACGCGGCCCACAACAGGCACGACGGCACGCCGGCCAGGCCGACGATGATCCAGGCCACTTCGCCGTAGGCCGAAAGGCCCGGCAGGGCCTGCACGATAGCGACCAGGAATGTGCCGCTGACGATATAGCCGGCGCCCTCGCAGAAATAGGCCAGGACCAGGAAGGCCAGTGGGTAGCTATAGGGGCGCTCGTCCGGCGCTTCGCTCGCCTCGGGGTCAGCCGCGTGGCGCTCATGGACGACCCAAAGCCACGCCGGCAGCAGCAGCAGGCCCGAAATGACCGCGAGGGCGAGCCAGTCGCCGCGCCAGCCGACCTGCTGGTCGAGCAGCAGCACGGCAAGCCCCGAGATCGCGATGCCGAGGCCGACGCCGGCGAACAGGATCGCCGCCAGGTAGGTCCGGCCCAGGCGCGCGGCGTGCTCCAGCACAGTGGCGGTGACCAGCACGAGGATGCCGGCACTGGCCAGGCCCGAGAGAAAGCGCAGGACGATCCAGATCCAGGCACTTTCCGTGGCGGCCATGGCCGCCGTCGTGACCAGACCGGACAGCAGGCTGACCCGCAGCACGCGGGTCCGCGACCATTGCTTGGGCACCGCGCCGGCGGCGAAGGCGCCGATGAAGTAGCCGAGATAGTTGGCCGAGGCGATGACCCCGGCCAGCTGGTTGTCGAAGCCCTGGTCGAGCTGCATCGACGGCAAAACCGGCGTGTAGGCGAAGCGGCCGATGCCCATGGCCAACGCCAGCGCCGAGATGCCGCCGATCATCAGCTTGGTCATCGAGAGGTGGGCCAGGCGGCTCACAGCATGTGGTTCCGGTCTCTGCGCCACAAAGGCAGGTGAAAGGGGCCAACGGGCCGATCGTAGGTCGCGCTTCAGATCATTTCAAATGATTTGATAAAGACATATCGTTCATATAAAATGATAGAATGACAATCAGCACCCGTGACCTCAAGGTGTTCCGGACGGTCGCCGCGGTCGGCAGCGTGTCGGGCGCCGCCGGCGAGCTCAATTGCGTGCAGTCGAACGTGACCGGGCGAGTCCGGCAGTTGGAGCGGCAGCTCCAGACGCCGCTCTTCTACCGCAAGGCCCGCGGCATGGCGCTGGCGCCCGGCGGCCGGGTGCTACTGGACTACGCCGACAAGGTGCTGCGTCTGCTCGCGGAGGCCGAGAAAGCGGTCAGGGAGTCCGGCGAGCAAAGCGGCGAGCTCAAGATCGGCTCGATGGAGACGACCGCCGCGGTCCGGCTGCCCGGCGTCCTCGCCGCCTATCACGAGCAGCTCCCTGAGGTGGATATCACGCTGGCCACGGGACCGACCCAGGATCTGGTGGAAAGGGTCCTGGCCTACGAACTCGACGGCGCCTTCGTCGGCGGCGTGATCCGCCACCCCGATCTGGATTGCCAAGCGGTCTTCGACGAGGAGCTGGTGCTGGTCACCGAACCGGCCTGCGCCGGCCCCGACGACATCGGCAAGCGGGTCCTGCTGGTCTTCCGCCAGGGTTGTTCCTACCGGGCGCGCGCCGAGGCATGGATGCGGGAGAGCGGTCTGCTGCCGGTCCGGCTCATGGAGTTCGGCACCGCCGAAGCCATCCTCGGCTGCGTCATGGCCGGCATGGGCGTCACCTTGCTGCCGCGCGCCTTCGTGGCGCGGCCCGGGCACGAGGGCGCGGTCGCCATTCACAGCCTGCCGCCCAAGACGGCGCGTCTGCCGACCAGCTTCGTCCGGCGCAAGGACACCTTGGTCACCCGGGCGATGACCCGGCTTCTGGAGCTGGTGCGCGAACCGCGAGACGGCGCCGCGGCAGCCGAATAGACCGCCTGCTATCGGGGCGGCACTCCCCTACTCCGGCCAAGCGGCCTCGGCACCGGCCCACCACGTGCGCCAGGCCGCCACGTCGTAGGCGAAGTGCTGGCCGGTCAGCGCGGTGAGCGCGCCGACCACATCGCCGCTGAGCCAGTCCGGATCGCCCGAGCGGTCGAGCCGCGCGATCAAGGCGTCGACCGTCGCGCGGTCGTTCTGGCCAACCATGGAGGCGGCCCAGATCGCCGCCGGCGCGGTCTCGAAATACTTTTCGCTGCGGTTGGGCGGCGCGCGCCAGGCGGCCTCGATCAGGTCCGGCGGCACCTGGCCGTCGCCGGCGATCGCCATGCCCCAAAGCAGAATCCAGCGTCCCAGCTTGGCGGCCGGAACCTCGACGGCACCGCCGATCAGCGCCAGGGTTTGATCCGGCAGGCGGCGCGCGAGGCGTTGCTCGAAGAAGCCCACGGGCGGTCCGGCCCGGGCGGCGCGATAGACCAGGTCGCGCAGCGCCCGGCCGTGTCCCGCATAGCTCTCGACGTTCGCCAGCGCCTGGTCGAGCGCCGCGCCCAAGGCCGGCCAGTCCGCCTCCCGGGTGACCCTCCGGCGGGCGCCGTCCAGCAGGGCCTTGGACCGCGCGCCGACCCGCGCCGGCGGCCGCGGCCCCCAAAGAATGCCGCGCCCGTCCTCGCCGACGCCGGCGACGTAGGGCCGGCCGGCATAGAGCGCGACCTCGCGCGGCGCGCCGCCGGCGAGGCGGAATCGGCGCGACCACGCGACCCCGTCGTCGCTGTGCCAGAGGGAACCGCCCGCCGCATCGGCGCTCAGCGCCCAGAGCCCGCCCTCGTCGGCGGCCAGGTCGACCGGGCGCCAGCCCAGGCGCGGCGCGGCGATCCTTGCGCTGCGCCGGCCGTCGCTGCGCCAGACCGCCAGGCGGCCTGCTTCGCGAACCAATCCATAGAGCGCATCGCGGAAGACCGCCAGGCCCAGGATGGGTTCGTTTTGTGGCCAGTGCGGCAGGGCCGTCGGTCCCGCGCCGCCGAAGCGCAGCAGGCGCCGCCCTTCCGGACCGCGCAGCTGGCCCAGGACGATATCCTTCACCGTCACCAGTTCGGTGATGCGGCTGACCCGCCGTTCCGGCGTCGGGTGGTCGTAGGCTTCACGCCAGGTTGTGCCGCCGTCGGTCGAGACCTGGATTCCGGCGCGCCAGGCCGAGGTGGCGGCGACCAGACCTTCGCCGAAGGCGACCATCGCATGGGTGTGGAAGATCTGGGCGGTCGGGATGGTGCCGTAGCGCCAGTTCCTACCGTCGGTCGTCAGATAGTGCCCCCAGCCCAAGCTGAAGCGGGAGTCCTCGAACGGCCAGTAAAGCCGACCGTTCGCGACCGCCGGCTGGCCCACGTCCTGGCTGAACAGGCGCCGCTCGTAACGCAGGGTGCCGTCCAGCGGGTCGTAACTGTAGATGTCAGCGCTGTTGTGGTTGATCCCCTTGACGCTGTTGACCAGCCACAGCCGCCCGTCATAACCGATCAGGCGCGAGGCCACCGGCCAGGGCCCGACCCGCGCCAAGACCGGCAGGCTTTCTTCGGCCCAGGCTTGGCTCCAGAGCGAAGCGGCCAGCGCCAAGGCCGGGAGCAGGGCGCCCAGCGGCCGCCGACCTTCCCTAAGCAGATGGCGCATTCTACCTCTTGCCCGAAACCCGCCCAGACCTGTTAGATGGTGCAAACGGGAAGGATTCAACAGCATGAGCTTCGATGGCAAGACGGCGGTGGTGACCGGGGCCGGCGGCGGCATGGGCCTGAACACCGCGAACGACCTGCTGGCCGCCGGCTGCCACGTCACCTTGATCGATATGAAGGACCGGCCGAAGGCGATCGCCGAGGGGCCGGGCCGCGCGCTCTATCTGCAAGGCGATGTGGCCGACGACGGCTTCGTCGGCGGCGCGATCGAGCGGACCTTCGAGGCGACCGGGCGGCTCGACTATCTGGTCAACGCCGCCGGCGTGCTGTGGTTCGGGCGTGACGTCTCCATGGTCGATGTCGATCTGGAGGTCTGGGACGAGGTGCTCAAGATCGACCTGAAATCCATGGTCCACGCCGTGCGCCACGCGGTGCCCCTGATGAAGCGGAGCGGCGGCGGCGCCATGGTGCACGTCGCCTCGGTCCAGGCCCTGCGCGGCGACGACAAGCCGCAGGACGCCTACCAGGCCTCCAAGGCGGCGATCATCTCGCTCTCCAAGTCGCTTGCCATCCAGTTCGCCGCCGACGGCATCCGCTCCAACGCGCTCTTGCCCGGCGGCACCTATTCACCCATGCAGGCGCGCTGGGACGCCGACCCTGCGCTGAAGCAGAAGGCCGCCGCCGCCGTGCCGCTGGGCCGGGTCGGCACGACGCAGGACATGGCCAACGCCATCCTCTTCCTGCTCTCGGACCAGGCCTCTTTCATCACCGGCACAGAGCTGATCGTCGACGGCGGCCGTCTGGCCCTGCCGTGACTGCTAGAGCTCGGACAAGGCGGCGGCCAGCCTGGCGGCCACGCCGGTCCAGTCGTGGTGCGCGACGACATGGTCGCGCAGGGCCTGCCTTTGGGTGCCGTCCAGGGCGAGCGCGGCGGTCGCCTTAACGGCGATCTCTGCCACCTTGGCGGCGGGGTCGGTCATCAGCTTCATGGTCTCGGCGACCTCCGGCGCCACGGCGCCGGCGACCGCGTCGATGCTGGCCGCCATGCCGGCGAAGTAGGTACCGAGCGGGAGGCAGCCGGAAGCCAGGGCCTCCAGGAAGACCAGCGGCCCGGCCTCGGCCACGGCCGAGGGAAACACCGCCACGTCGCAGCAGGGGAAGAGGTGCCGAAGCTCCCGGTGGGTCAGGTAGCCGGTGAAGATCACTCGCTCGGGCCGGATCGTGCGCTTGGCCGCGTCGAGGTAAGCATCCCATTCGCCCTGCGCCGTCAGCTCGTCGAAGAACAGCCGGAGATCCTCGAAGGGTTGGGCGCCCTCCTCCAGCAAGCTGCCCCACTGGGCGATCTTGCGCACCAGATCGCCCGCGCCCTGCTGCAGGGCCCAGAGCAGCGCTTCCATGACTTCCCTGAGCGGCCCATGACCGACCACCAGAAGCCGGGCCTGCGGACGCGCCTCGAAGATCGCCGGCAAGGCGGCAACGAGACTCTGCAGTCCCTTGGCGGCAATCAGCCGGCCGACGAAAAGCAATAGATCGCCCTGCGCCCAATCCACCGCGCCGAGCTTCGCTTCGAGATCGTCGTCGGGCCGCTTCTCCTCGTAGTTTCGAAGCGGCGCCAGGGCGTGGCGCAAATCGTCGCGAGTCAGACTTGCGTCCAGGTCGGCCATCGCCGCCGCTGCGCGGCCCCTCGGTTGGTCCTTCAGGACCTCGGCCAGGCGGGCGATCTCCGCCGCGCGCCCGGCCCTGTCGACCAAGCCAAAGGTGCCGGTATCGACGCCGAGCGGCAGGTCCTCGAGCTTTTCGGCCAAGCCGGGCAGGTCGGGGAAGGTCTCGAGCACGCGCCGCCGCATCTCGCCGCCGATCACGAAGATTCGCGCGGCCGCCTCAAAGGCACCCGCCGCCATGCGGTGAAACCGCGGGTCCCTTTTGACCGCGTACTCGATGGCGCTGCCGTGCGGCATGACCGCGTAGGGTGGGCCGCCCGCCGCCCGAACCCGTTCGGCCACGACGGACATCAGCACCGCGTGATTGGCGTGGATCGAGGTCACGGCATTGTCTCGCACGACCCGCTCTACCACCGCGACGTTGCGCGCCAGATAGGCCTCGATCGCGGAGTCCGGCAGGTTGACCATCGGGACCGCCCGGGCGAAGCCCTCGTAACGGTCGGCGACATAGACCGGCAGCGTGTCGCCGAGACGCGGCCGGTGCAGAACGCAGCGGCCGGGATAGGCGACCTCGCGCTCGAACAGGCGCGCGACCGTGCCGTCGGGTTCGTAGAGGTAGGCCGCGGCGACGAAGTCGTGGTCTTCCGGGCGGTTCTCCTGGCAGACCAGGTGGACGGTCTCGCCCCTCCGGACCAGCGCGCGCACGACCGCCCGGGTCCAAAGGTTACTGCCGGAACCGTCGAGCAGGTAGCCGTGCAGGATGCAGATCACGCCGCGCCTCGTGCCAGTGGGTCGAGGGGGGCGCTTATAGCAAAGGTCACTGAAAATGACACATTTCACCGGACCAACTTTGTCTACCGACCGGGGATCTGGCGGCGCCCGCCCGATTTGCCTCTCCCGCTGCGCGAAGGAGGGGCGCGGGCCCGGTGGCAGGCCTCGATGGCGCGAGTTTCGGCGGCTTCTTCGCCGCGGTATTCGGCGGCCCTGAACTCCGGCTGGCAGCCGAGCTCATCAACCGGACATTGGATCGCGGGAAGGCGGCCGTCCAGATTGTCCTGCCGATGGTAAATCCGCCTGCCCGAAAAACAGTATCGAAAGCCATTTCCCAAGGAGGTTATGGTTAATTTTTACTTAAACTCATGTTGGCGTGACAGGTATGTCGAAATGCGAATTCTGTAACATTCCGTTGTATATTTAATCAAGTTCTGTTATATTTAGGTTACTGGAATTTATCTTTTGGGGGGCGCTGCGGATACTGACCCTTGGGAAGGAGGGCGGAGATGACAGCGCATAGAGTAGCAGTCGCATGCGGCATGGCGGTGCTGGCCATGGGAGCCATGGAGCCGGCTGCGGCATTCGACGATCAACGGACCGGCGGCTTCGATCGGACGGTCGCTATGGATGGCGGCTTGACCGACCAGGGCGTGGCCGTCGTAGGCAGCGATTTCGACCGGCGGGACGACGTGACTGTGCTCGATCGTCTCGACGACCGGACCAGCGGCTTCAGCAGGCACCGAGCGCGCGGCGAACAGTCGCGGTCGATTTTCACGCCCTACGCCGGGATCGGCATCGACAAGCTCAAGCTGTCCATGGACCTCGAAAGCGGCAAGATGGTCCTGAAGAAGGACAAGGGCTTCACCAGGACCCGGCTGATCCTCGGCATGGGCTATGCGGTTACCGAGGACCTTTCCTTAGGGCTCGAGTACCGGGCATTGGCCAGCGACCAGCCACTGTTCTCGCTCGACGTCGGCAGCGAGACTCTGGACCTCGATACCCGGTTTAACAGACACAACTTCCTCCTGACCGCGAGCTACAGTTTCTAAGCCAGGGAGGGATTTCCGTCGCAACGAACAGGTAGTTCGCCGATGACACGACGCAAAAGCCGCACCCTGACCTGCAGCATCCTGGGGCTCATTGTTTCGGCCGCGCCGGCATGGGGTGCGGATTGGTCCCTGACGAACCAAGAGCGGCGGCTGTATCTGGGCTACTATTCGCCGGTCATTTTCAAGAAAGCCGACGAAGGTGCTCGAAAGCATCACGGCTACGACTGGATCACGAACTTCGATTTCGACCGCGACGGCGTATTCTCCAACAACAAGGCGAACTGGGAAGATATCGATCTGTACGTGGCTTCGAGTCCGCCGTCACCGAAAGCGCAAACCGGCAACCGGCAGCACTGGCAAATCAGGCCGACGCTCTATACGGCGATCATCGAATTCATGCAGAACGGCCAAAAATCGGTGATTCTGCTGTACCATATCTACCACGCCAAACAGCAGCGCTCGATCCACGATTGGGAACGCGTCGAGATCCGCGTCGACGGTGTGAGCGGACTGCCCGGCGGCGGCACGGAGCGCATCGCCTACGCCGTCATCACGAGCCACAGCACGCACGACCGGCGCATACCCGGCGCTAGCGGCTGGAATTTCTGGGAGACCGGCTTCGGCAAGCACTTGATGGTCTGGCAGGCGCCTTGGTCGCGGGCCTGGGATTTCTACCGGGGGGAACTGCGCTGGATCGAGGAGGAACAGCACGCCATTGCCCAACAGAGCCGCCGGGGCGACGATGCCGCGCTCCGAATTTCCGGCGCAAGCTGGCCGCGCGACGTCAACTATGTCTTCGTCTGCGACTGCGACCCCAAGGCCACGGCGGACTGGCGGGCGCGGCGAGTCGATGGCCACAACGCCGGCGAGATGGCGGCCAAGGCGACGGGAAGCACCGACTGGCCCGGCGTGCCGCGGATCACCTATGAACTGCAAGACCTGGCGGACATTCTGCCAAGCCATTGGATTGGCAATCCCTATCAGCTGCATTGGGCGCCGCCGGCGCGAACCATCGAGCTCGAAAGCCCGATTCTGAGCGAGCACGGAACCAGTCTGGTGCCGGCCGGCCGCCAGACATTCTTCGCCAACTCCTACGATATCGAGGACGACGGCGAGCACCGCAACGGCTACCTCGCCAAACACTGGTTCTGGGGCACCTATCTGTTCGGCCGGACCGGCTCGTTCACGCGCCTGGCCTTTGACTACGGCGGCCCCAACGCCGGGCGTGGCGCGGCGAGCGGCCGGACGGACGGCCACGGCAGCTACTGGTGGCAGCACGACTATTTCGCCCACAGCGGCGAACGGGGCGACGGGACGATCGAGGACGAACGGGGGGAATGGCTGCCCGGCGCCTGGTATACCGCCGCCAAGGGTGGCTTCGACGGCCGCTGGGTACAGCTCTTTGCCGACAACCCCTTGGGGTTGGAAGCCAGGGTGCCGGCCGCGGTCGACAGGATAACGCCTCGACCGGCCGAGCAGCTCGATCTGGCGGAATCTAACGCGGCTGTCAATTCGCAGTAACACCCACAGCCACGACAAACGACCTGTGGTAGGCTGGCGCTCCATGAATTCAGACGAACCTCGTCCCGAGTTTGTCGAACGGCAAGAGTGGCGGCGCGCCACCGTCTAGACGCCTCGAAAAGCTCACAATGGGGAAGCATGACGAAGGGTGAAATTGCACCAAGGACCTTGACCGCTTGCCGGGCGCCGGCCGGACGGCCGCGCGGGGGAGGTGTTGTGCCGACCCCGCCCTGAGCCTAAAGTCAGCGCGAACAGCGATCCGCTGAGCCAACGAAAACAACGGATGAGGCCTACAGAAATGGTATCGCAAACCAAAAACAATCTTACCAACAAGGGCACCTGGATAAGATTGATCTACATGATCCTCTTCGTCGTGATCTTCAACGTCGCGGAGCTGGTCACCGGGTTCGTCGTCGTGTTCCAGTTCCTTTTCAAGCTCCTGACAGGCAAAGCCAACGAACGACTGCAAAGCTTCGGCGACAATCTCGCGACCTACTTCCAGCAGGTCGTCTCGTTCTTGACCTATAGCATTGAAGACATGCCCTATCCCTTCGGCGTATGGCCCGGCGAGGCCGGTGCAAGCAAGCCGCGGCCAACGGCCCAGCGGCCCCAGGCGACGACGGCCACGGCGGTAATGGCCAAGACCGCGACAGCCAAAAAGAGCACCGCCAAGAGAAAGCCCAAGCCGGCCAGCAAGGCCGCACCGAAAGCCAAGGGCGAAGGGCCTGCCGAAAAAGGGGCTTGAGGCTAGGCCCACCGGGCCTGCGCTTCGATCTGGATGGTCGGTTTAGGGTGGCAAGACATGACCGACAAGCTGCAGTGCAATACGCCGGTCGACGGCAGCGTCTATGTCGAGCGGCCGCTGGCCGGGCCGGCCGAAATCGCGGCGGCCCTAACCCGGGCCCGTAGCGCACAGCCGACCTGGCGTCATGTGCCGATTTCCGAACGTCAGGTATTGCTGACCAAGGCGGTCGACGCGTTCGTCGCCAAGGCAAGCGATATCGCAAAGGAAATTGCCTGGCAGATGGGCCGGCCGCGCAGCCAGTGCCCGGGCGAGATCGGCGGCTTCGAGGAACGGGCCCGCTACATGATCGAGATCGCGCCCCGGGCGCTCGCCGATGTCGGCGCCGAGCCGAAGGACGGCTTCACCCGGTTCGTGCGCCGCGATCCGCTCGGGGTGGTCTTCGTCGTCGCGCCCTGGAACTATCCTTACCTGACCGCGGTCAACTCGGTCGTACCGGCGCTCATGGCCGGCAATGTGGTGATCCTCAAGCATTCCGCCCAGACGCCGCTCGCAGCCGAGCGTTTCGCCGAGGCCTTCGAGGCCGCCGGGCTGCCCGAGGGGGTATTCCAGTACCTGCACCTCGGCCACCGGGCGGCGCTCGATCTGATCGGCCACGACGGCATCGACTTCGTTGCCTTCACCGGCTCGGTGCCGGCCGGCCACGCGGTCCAGGAGGCCGCCGCCGAGCGCTTCATCGGCCTCGGCCTGGAACTGGGCGGCAAGGATCCGGCCTATGTCCGGCCGGACGCAAAACTGGAGCACGCCGTCGCCGGTCTGGTGGACGGCGCCTTCTTCAATTCCGGCCAGTCGTGTTGCGGCATCGAGCGAATTTACGTTCACGAGGCGGTCTACGACGCTTTCGTCGAGGACGCGGTGGCGCTGACGCGCGACTACGTGCTGGGCAACCCGCTCGACCCGGAGACCACCTTGGGCCCGATGGTCCGGGCCAAGGCCGCTGACTTCGTACGCGGGCAGATCGCCGAAGCCGTAGCCGCGGGCGCCAAGGCGCTGGTCGACCCGGCCGGCTTCCCGGCCGACCGCGCGGGCACGCCCTATCTGGCCCCGCAGATCCTGACCGGGGTCGATCATGGCATGCGGGTCATGACCGAGGAGTCCTTCGGACCGGTCGTGGGCATCATGAAGGTCGCCTCCGACGAGGAAGCCATCGCCCTGATGAACGACAGCGATTTCGGCCTGACCGCCTCGATCTGGACCACCGACCCGGAGGCGGCGCTGGCGATCGGCGAGCGAGTCGAGACCGGCACCTGTTTCATGAACCGCTGTGACTACTTGGACCCGGCCCTGGCCTGGACCGGCGTCAAGGATTCGGGCCGCGGTTGCAGCCTATCGCGCATCGGCTATGAACAGCTCACGCGGCCCAAATCTTTCCACCTGCGGACCGCTGTCTGAGGACGAGAAGCCATGACTACGCCCGTCGATCCCGCGAGCTTGCGCGGCACCTGGAGCTATCCGACCCAAATGCTGTTCGGCGCCGGGCGTATCAAGCACCTGGCGCGCGCTTGCAAGAGCCTCGGCATGGCCCGACCCCTGCTGGTCACCGATCCGGGTCTGGCGCGGCTGCCCATGGTCAAGGAGGCGATCGCCAACAACGAGGCCGAGGGTCTGCCGACCGGCCTGTTCAGCGACGTCAGGTCCAACCCGGTCGGCCGGAACGTGACCGACGGGGTCGCCGCCTTCAAGGCCGGCGGCCACGACGGCGTAATCGCCTTCGGCGGCGGCAGCGCCCTGGATGCCGCCAAGGCGATCGCCTTCATGTCGGGCCAGAGCCGGCCGCTGTGGGACTTCGAGGACGTCGGCGACAACTGGAAAGCGGCCGATTCCATGGGCATCGCGCCGATCGTCGCCGTGCCGACCACGGCCGGGACCGGCTCCGAGGTCGGCCGCGCCTCCGTCATCCTCAACGAGCAGACCGAGACCAAGAAGATCATCTTCCATCCGAAGATGCTGCCCGGCACGGTGATCTCCGATCCTGAGCTGACCGTCGGTTTGCCGCCGCACATTACCGCGGCGACCGGCATGGACGCGCTGGCCCATTGCCTCGAGGCCTATTGCGCGCCGGGCTACCATCCGATGGCCGAGGGCATCGCGGTCGAGGGCATGCGCCTGGTCAAGGACTGGCTGCCGGTCGCGTTCAAGGACGGCAAGAACCTGGCGGCGCGCGCCAACATGCTGGCCGCCGCCTCGATGGGCGCAACCGCCTTCCAGAAGGGCCTGGGCGCGATTCATTCGCTGTCCCACCCGATCGGCGCGATCTACGATACCCATCACGGCCTGACCAACGCCGTGGTCATGCCCTATGTGCTCGCCTTCAACCGCAGCGCCATCGATCGGCGCATGACCCGGCTGGCCGCCTGGCTCGGCCTGCCCAAGCCGTCCTTCGGCGCGGTCATGGACTGGGTCATGGGCCTGCGGCAGGAGCTCAAGATCCCGCACACCCTGAAGGACCTCGGCGTCGGCGACGAGCGGCTCGAGGAGATTTCCGAAATGGCCGCCGCCGACCCGACGGCGCCGGGCAACCCGGTCCCGATCGGCGCCGCGGAGCTGCGCACCATGTTCGTCGCCGCGCTCGAAGGCCGGATCGGCTGAGGCGAGCAACGGCGAGGCCCATGTGAGGCCGCTTAAAGGAACTCTCCCAAGACTGTCGACTTTGGCCGTCCTGGCTGCGCTGTCGCTGGGCGGGTGCTCGCCCTCGCGCGGCCTCGAGGCCTGGGCGCTGCTTGACGATCTGGCCGCCGGCCCCTTCGCACGAGAGGCTGGGCCCGGCGAGCCGGAGGTGCGGCGCGAGGCGATCGCCTACGAGGTCGACGGCAGGCGTCACCAGGGCGACTTTTACCGTGCCGTCGACCCGCCGGGCGCCCCACTGGTCTTGGTGCCCGGCGCCGCGGTCGGGGGCAAGGACGACCCCTATTTGGTGGCCACCGCAAGAAGCCTGGCGCGGGCGCGCTTCGCCGTGCTGGTGCCCGACATCGCCAACCTCCGGCAGCTGAAGGTGGCCGCCGCCGACGCCTCGGAAGTCGGCGCCGCGATCCGGCATTTGGCCGAGCAAAACGACAGCCGGGACCAAGCGGTGGTCGGCGTGGTCGCGGTTTCCTATGCCGTCGGGCCGGCGCTGCTGGCGATCCTGAAACCGCCGGCGCGCGATCTCGCGAGCTTTGTCGTCGCCATTGGCGGTTACTACGACCTCGAAGCGGTGATCACCTTCTTCGCGACCAGCCGCTATCGTGAAAGCCCCGGCGCGCCCTGGCGTCACAGGCAGGCCAACGCCTACGGCAAATGGGTCTTCGTGCTGAGCAACGCCGACCGCCTGGACGATCGCCGCGACCGTATGCTGCTGTCAATCATAGCGCGGCGCAAGCTAAGGCATCTTGACGCGGAGATCAGCGACCTGGTGTCGAGACTGGGTCCCCAGGGCCGGTCGGTGCATCGCCTGCTGGTCAACCGTGACCCCGAGAGGGTACCGGAACTGATCGCCGCTCTGCCGCCAGCCGTACGGTCGGAGATCGCCGAACTCGACCTGAAGCGCCAGGATCTTTCGACGGTTACGGCCGAGGTCATCCTCATCCACGGGCTCGACGATCCGATCATCCCGGAAACCGAAAGCCAGTCCCTGGCCAGAGCTCTGCCCGACGGCCGGGCCCACCTCTATCTGGTCGAAAACCTGGCCCATGCGGAACTGGAGCCCGGCGGCCTGGTCGACAACCTCACGCTATGGCGCGCGGCCTATCGGATGCTGGCCGCGCGCGACGCCGCGATCGAAAGTCTGCGCCGGAACTGAGCTCGCCGGCATCGACAAACCTTGCAGAAGTCCGAGACCAAAAATTTCCCGATAAGCGCTTTGGAGGAACGTTCCTGACCTTTATTGGTTCCCTTGGTCAATATTCGGTCTATTTACACACTATTAAGTGACCATCTATTGAATACTAGTGGAGCTTTGTTGATATTGAGATCAGATCGTGGGTTCCAGGGGATTGCTTTTTTGAAGCGAGGTTCACGTCTGAAATGTCCGTTTTTACCCATCCTGAATTCGACGACCACGCCGAGGTCGTATTCTGCTATGACGCCGAGAGCGGCCTGAATGCGATCATTGCCCTACACAATCTCAATCGCGGACCGGCGCTTGGCGGCTGTCGCATGTGGCACTACGAGAACGAGGCCGAAGCGCTGACCGACGCGCTGCGCCTATCGCGCGGCATGACCTACAAATCGGCGCTCGCCAATCTGCCCTACGGCGGTGGCAAGTCGGTGATCATCGGCAACTCCAAGACCATGAAGAGCGAGGCGTTGTTCCGTGCCATGGGCCGCTTCGTCAACTCGCTGGGCGGCCGCTATGTAATCGCCGAGGATGTCGGCATTGGGGTCGAGGATGTCGAAATCATGGGCCGCGAGACCGAGCATGTTGCCGGCATCAAATCGGGCGGCGCGGGCGATCCCTCGCCCGCCACTGCGCACGGTGTCTACATGGGGATCCGAGCGGCGGTCAAACACAAGCTCGGTCGCAACAATCTGAACGGTGTCACGGTCGCCGTACAGGGCCTCGGCCATGTCGGACGGTACCTTTGCCGCTTTCTCGCCCGCGACGGCGCGAGACTCATCGTCACCGACATCGACCGCAAGGCTGTGAACCGCATGGTCGAGGAACTGGACGCCGAGGCGGTGGAACCCGACGCGATCTATGGCGTGGCTAGCGACGTCTATGCGCCCTGCGCGCTCGGCGCCACGATCAACGATGCAACCCTCAAGGTCTTGCGCGCGTCGGTCGTCGCTGGCTCGGCCAACAACCAGCTTGCCGAACCACGACACGGCGCCGAACTGCAGCGCCGCGGCATTCTCTACGCGCCGGACTACGTAATCAATGCCGGTGGCATCATCAACATCAGCCACGAGGGGCCGCGCTACGACAAGGACAAGGCCTTCGCCCACGTTGGGCTGATCCACGACACCCTAATCGAAATCTTCCGCCGCGCCGAAGGCGCCGGCGTGCCGACGTCCGAGGCCGCCGACCGTCTGGCCGAGGAGCGCTTCAAGCGCCCCAAAACCGCAACGTCGGCCGCGGCCTGAGATAAGCAACCTCCTCCCACGACCTAGTGGTCCAAATCAGGCCACTAGAACCCACCTGGGCCCAAGACGGACCCAGGTGGTTTCTTGCCCGCTGCTCGGGCGGATCCGGAGAGCGACGTCCGCGGTCAATCGTCACACACCCCAGGCTGTTCTCTGGAATGGCCTGCGCGGTGGTCGCCGCGTTCAGTCGCCGAAGGCGAAGGCTGCCATCGAGAGGCCGCCAGGGGCAAAGCTACGATGCAACACCCGGCCGCCGGCGCCATTGGGCGTCATCCCTGCCCCCATTGCCACGAAGAGTGGCAGAAAGTGCTCCTCGGTTGGATGCGCCCGGGGTCCCTCGGGCGCTTGTGCACGATAGTCGGTCAAAGCTGCCAAATCATCGGCTTCGATCCGGTCGACTAGCCAGTCATCGAAGGCCACTGCCCAATCGGGGACGGTGCTGTCGCCGGCGCGCCATTCACGCAGGTTGTGCACCGCACCGCCGGAGCCCAGGATCAGCACCCCCTCCGCGCGCAACGGCGCCAGTGACCGCCCCAGGGCCTGGTGTGCGGCCGGGCCGTCTTCGCTCTGCACCGAGAGCTGGGTGGCCGGCACGTCGGCCCCGGGATACATCAGCATCAACGGCACCCAGGCACCATGGTCGAGGCCACGGTCCTCGACCAGCGCCGCCTCAACGCCGGCCGTAGCGAGCAGCTTGGCCACGGCGCGGGCCAAATCCGGCGCTCCGGGAGCCGGGTAATCCAGTTCGTAGAGCGCGCGAGGGAAACCGTGGAAGTCGTAAATCGTCTCCGGTGCCTCGGCCAAGCTGAGCGCGGGGTCGGTGCGTTCCCAATGTGCCGAAATGCAGAGCACGGCCCGCGGTCGGCCAAGCGAGCGACCCAACTCCCCTAGAAAGCGGCGCGCAGGAATGTCTTCCATGGGCAGCGTCGGTGCGCCGTGAGAGACGAAGACACTGGGAAAATGGTCATTCTTCATGAACCACGGGCTCCGCGACCAGCTTGCAAAAACCCGGCTTTATCGGGCGCTTTAGGCTAGACGCCTGGCGTGTGCGCGCGCAAGCTAAGAGCTATAAGAGAGGCCCCGATGACGCTCAGCTACCTCGATCACGTTAACATCCGCACGGCACGGCTGGGCCCGATGACCGGGTTCTACCAAGACGTATTGGGGTTGGAGGCCGGTGTGCGACCGCCCTTCCGATTCGGCGGCGCCTGGCTCTACTGCGGTGACCAAGCGGCCGTTCATCTGGTCGAGGTGCCGCAAGCGCCCGAGACCGGCCAGCCACGGATCGAGCATTTCGCATTTCGCGCCGAGGGTCTGGCCGGATTCCTCGCCCGGCTGCGCGACCAGGGGATCGCCTATCGAATCTCCATCGTTCCCGGGATGGAGCTGCGTCAGGTCAATATCTTCGACCCGGACGGCAATCACATCGAAATTGCCTTCGCCGCCGATGAGCAGGCCGACCTGAGCGACTTTGCCGGCGCCACCTGAAGCTCGAAAAACAATCGGCCCCCGAAACGGGGGCCGTCGTGATCGAAGCGGTGAGGTGCCTCAGCGCGAATAGAACTCGATCACTAGATTTGGTTCCATTGGCACCGGATAGGGCACGTCGGCCAGCTTGGGGCCGCGCACGAAGCGTGCCTTCATATCCTTGAGCTCGACTTCGATGTAGTCCGGCAGATCGCGCTCGGACGTCTCAATGGCGTCCAGCACCAAGGGCAGTTCCCGGCTCTTCGCCTTGATCTGCACCTCGTCGCCGTCCTTCACCTGGTAGGATGGGATATTGACCCGCTTGCCGTTGACCAGGATATGGCCGTGGTTGACGAACTGCCGGGCAGCGAAAACCGTCGGCACGAACTTGGCGCGGTAGATCACCGCGTCCAGGCGTCGCTCCAAAATCTCGACCAGGTTTTCGCCGGTATCGCCGCGCCGGCGAACCGCCTCCTGGTAGTAGCGGCGAAACTGCTTTTCGCCGATGTTGCCGTAGTAGCCCTTGAGCTTCTGCTTGGCGGAAAGCTGGGTGCCGAAATCAGACGGCTTGCGGCGGCGCTGGCCGTGCTGGCCCGGGCCGTAATCGCGCTTGTTGACGGGGCTTTTGGGGCGGCCCCAGAGGTTGACCCCGAGGCGGCGGTTGATCTTGTACTTCGATTGAACGCGGTTCGACATGGCGTTCAAGACTCCTTTTTCATTTCGGCTCTTGTCCCGGTAGTCCCGGCCGGCGGCCGGGCGGGGCCTGAGGCATTGCCCCAACCCGCATTCCCGAGAATTGCTGCGCGCGGACTATACGAATCGCCGCGCAAATGTCAAACATCGCGGTCCGCCGTGGATGCCACGGGGAGCCAGGATAGTGGAGACGCCATGGACGGCCAATCGACACATGCCAAGGGGCTCGCGGTCGTCACCTTGGGGGTCTTGATTCTGACGCCCGATGCCCTGTTGATTCGTCTGATCGGAATCGATCACTGGACCCTCCTGGCCTGGCGCGGTTACCTGCAGGGCCTGGGGATGTTCTTGTTAGTGCTCGCCTTCTATCGGCGCGGCACTCTGGCAAGCTTCAAGGTGATCGGTGTCCGTGGTCTCGCGGCGGCACTCGCTTTCTCCATCGGCACCATTCTCTTCATCGTTGCGCTGACCTACACCTCGGCGGCCAACGTCTTGATCATCGTCGCCTCCTCGCCATTTTTCGCCGCCCTGGCCAGCCGTGTCTTTCTGGGCGAGCACATTGCAGCGGCAACCTGGGGCGCAATCCTGGTGGCGCTCGGCGGCATCGGGCTGCTTGCCTTCGAGGGCCTGGGCCGCAGCGCCTTCCTGGGCGATCTGGCGGCGCTCGGCGTGGCGGTGACCCTGGGCGCCAACTTCACCATCCTGCGGCACGCCCGCGCGGTCAACATGATCCCGGCGATGGCGCTCAGCGGCCTTCTGGTCGGCCTGATTGCCAGCCCATTGGCACAACCGGTCGAGCTCGGCCAAAGCCAACTCCTCTACCTACTGATCATGGGGCTCTTCGTGGTGCCGGTGTCCTTCGCGCTGATCACGCTCGGCCCGCGCTACTTGCCGGCGCCGGAGGTGAGCCTCCTGCTGCTGCTGGAGACCGTGCTGGGGCCACTATGGGTTTGGTTGGTGATTGGCGAGGCGCCCGGCCCGCTGGCGCTCGCCGGCGGCGCCGTCGTGGTCGCCACGCTTGCCGCCCATTCGGCCCTGGCGCTGCGCCAGCAAGTCGGAGCCGGTGCCTAGTGGCCCCGCCGGTCGCTCCGAAGTGCGGAGATGATGCCGTGCAGGGTGCGCAGGTCCTGGTCGGTCGGTGCCATACGCTGGATCATGTTGCGCAGGTTACGCACCATGCCCGGGCGCTTTTCCGGCGGATGGAGAAAACCTGTGTCTTCCAAAGCGCTCTCCAGGCGCTCGAAGAAGTTGATTAACTCGGCCTTGTCGGCCGGTGGCGCGCCACAGGTCTCCAGCCGCCGACCTTCGCTTTCGTTGGCTGCCTGAAACCACTCGTAGCCCACGACCAGCACCGCCTGGGCCAGATTGAGCGAGGCGAAGGCCGGGTTGAGCGGCGCCGCGAGCAGGGTGTCGGCCAGGGCCACGTCGTCGTTGGTCAAGCCCGACCGCTCCGGGCCAAACAGCAACCCAGCAGCTTCGCCGCGGCACGACGCGGCGAGCATTTCGCCGGCGGCTTGGCGCGGAGTCACGACCGGCTTGACCATGTCGCGCTGCCGGGCTGAGGCAGCGTAGACGTGCTTCAAATCGGCTACTGCCGATGCGGTGTCGTCGAACAGTTTGGCTCGGTCCAGCACCTGGTCGGCGCCCGCGGCCGCAGCCGCCGCGGCCGCGCTGGGCCAGCCGTCGCGCGGCCGCACCAGACGCAGTTCGCTAAGCCCGCAATTGAGCATGGCACGGGCGACCATGCCGATGTTCTCGCCCAACTGCGGATCGACCAGTACGACCGTCGGCCCGCCGGTTAAGGCATCGCGGGTCCTGTCGGTGCCGGCCATGGACCTCTAACGGTCGAGCAGCCGCCGGGCCCGGCGAAGCGCGCTCGGGATCGACAGGCCGGCTTCCATCTCGGGATTGTACATGAGGGCAAAGACCTCCTGGCCGAGCGGCGTCAGAGCCGGCTGGGGCGCTTTGGGATCGATCAGCCCCTGCAGTTCGTCGCCCAGGCTGACGCCGCCGAGCGCCCACACCAGGGCCAAGATCAGCGACGCCTCGAGCGCCTCGGGCGGTTCTTCGCCGGCAATCATGACTCGACCGATCAAGCTGTCGTCGCGCGGAAAGATGAAGGTGAAAGGCCAGTGGCCATCCTCGAAACGCTCAAGCATCCACTGGTTGACCGCAATCGCCCCGGCAAACTGGGCCATGACGGGTCGGGGCCCGATCAGGATCTCGAGGTTGGCCCCGGTCGCCCAGCGCACGGCCTCGGCACCGGCCGCAGCTGCGAGCGGTCGGCTCGTGACCAGGTCGATCGGCAGGGCACTGGCTCGTGAAAAAGCGTTGGCTGCCGATTTCAGCGCCGGTACGAACTCGCCGCGGCGGTCGCTGTAGAGCGCTATCTTGAGCGGCCCTTCGAGGCGCCAAGTCTGCCCTTCCGGCAGACCGAAGAAAGGCCGGTCGCGGCCCCGGTCGATCAGGCCGGTCAGGGCCGCCAGGACAGCGTCGGCCTCGGGCCGGGCCGCCGGGTCGAAGTCAAACTGGGGCAAGCGAGTCGGTGACTCGGGTCGAGCTTCGGTCCCTGTTTCACTTTGTCCGGCAGCCGGCGGCTTCAGCTCGATCGTGTTCTGAGCCGCCGCCGGAGCGAGCCACCATAACAACAATAGTGCGACCCAGAACAACCTGCCTGGCAAGCTCATGAGACCTCCTGCGGAACCTCCGCCCCTTCCTGCAGCAGTTTCCAGGTTATGCCATCGAAAAGCGCGTTGAACGAGGCATCAATGATGTTGGGCGAAACACCGACCGTGGTCCAGCGCCGTCCGGTCTTGTCGGCGCTTTCGATCATCACCCTGGTGACCGCGCGCGACCCGGCCTGCGGCGTCAAGATGCGTACCTTGTAGTCAACCAGGTACATGTCTTCGAGCTGTGGATAGACCGGAATGAGCGCCTTCCTCAACGCGGTGTCCAGTGCATTGACCGGGCCGTTGCCGTTGGCCACCTCGAACTTGGACCGACCGGCAACCTCCAGGCTCACAGTCGCTTCGGATTCCGTTACCAGTTCGCCGCGGGCGTTCCAGCGGCGGTCGTCCATGACCCGGAAGCGCCGCAGGCTGAAGAACGCGGGCACACGGCCGAGCGACCGCCGTGCCAGCAACTCGAAGCTGGCCTCGGCGCCGTCATAGGCATAGCCTTCGAACTCCCGCGCCTTGACCCGTTCGACCACGGTCACGACCTTGGGGTCCTTGGCGTCTACGTCGATACCGATTTCGCGGAACCGAGCCATGATGTTGGACCGGCCGGATTGGTCCGAGACCACGATATGCCGGCGGTTGCCGACCAGATTTGGCTCGATGTGCTCATAGGTACGCGGGTCCTTTTCGACCGCCGAAACATGGGCGCCGCCTTTGTGAGCGAAAGCGCTGTCACCGACGTAGGCGGCGTTCTTCAGCGGTGCCCTATTGAGCCGCTCGTCGAGCAGCCTCGAGATCGGCGTGAGCTGTTCGAGCTGCGCCTCCGTGACGCCGACCTTGAAGTCCGTCTTCATCATCAATGACGGAATCAATGATACGAGATTGGCATTGCCGCAACGCTCGCCCAGGCCATTCAGCGTGCCCTGCACCTGGCGCGCGCCGGCCCTGAGCGCCGCCAGCGAGTTGGCGACCGCGTTCTCCGTATCGTTGTGGCAGTGGATCCCGATGTGACTGCCGGGGATGACCTCCGCCACCGCGCCGACGATTCGCTCGATTTCGTCGGGCAAGGTGCCGCCATTCGTGTCGCACAATACGACCCAGCGCGCACCGGCCTGGTGGGCCGCCTTGGCGCAATCCAAGGCAAAGCCCGGATCCGCCTTGTAGCCGTCGAAGAAGTGCTCGGCGTCGAACATGGCCTCGGCCTTGCGGGCGACCGCCTGGGTCACGCTGTCGGCGATCATGTCGATGTTCTCGCTGCGCGCGATACCCAGCGCCACATCGACATGGAAATGCCACGACTTGCCGAACAGGCAGACCACCTCGGCCTTGCTGTGCAGCACCGCCGCCAGACCCGGGTCGTTCTCGGCCGAGCGTCCCGCCCGCCGCGTCATGCCGAAGGCGACCAGACGGGCGGTATCGAGATCGGGCGGCGCGCCGAAGAAGGCATCGTCGGTCGGGTTGGCACCGGGCCAGCCGCCCTCGACGTAGTCCACACCCAAGCGGTCCAGTGCCTGGGCAATGGCGGTCTTGTCGGCAACGGAGAAATCGACGCCCTGGGTTTGGGCGCCGTCGCGCAGAGTCGAATCGAAAAGATAGACGCGCTTGTCGTCGCTCATCTTGAGCCGCCAGCCTTCCCCTGTACCGAAACGAGCCCGTTTTCAGCACAGCCACGGCGCTGCGTCAATCTCGGGGCATGGTTAACGGGGCGGAGTTCACTGCACCCAGCGCCCGGTATTGTGTGCGTGTGGTGCAATGTCGCCCTTTCCCGGCTGGAAAGTTTTCATGTAGTCATTTATAGCTATTACTTTTATTTATGGCGCCACTCACCGACCTGTTGCCCCCGGCGAGGCACAGGTCTGGGCGGCGGTCCGGGGCGTCGAGACCTACATCGTCGAACTCCAAAACGAGAAAACCGGAGAAGAATTGGTGACGGACGTTCCAACGTCCGATGTCCGATTCATCCCGCCCGAAGGCTGGCTCGTTGCCGATAGCAAGTCTCAGGTGAGCGTGGCTGTTAAGGACGGCTCCGGCAACATCACTGTTGTGGAATCCTTCTTCTTGACGGCGCTTGTATCACCAATCGGACAGTCTCGGCACGTTATGGGTGCCGGTAAAAGCCCCGTCCCGCCACGAGCTTTCGGTGACGAAAGATCCATCTACGCATTCGTCTGACAAATGTTAGATCCACGTGCGTGGGTGCAAATTGCTTGTCCAACAGAAGGCGGATTTACCAGCTGAATATACATGGCCATGATTGCACGTACCGCCGCGTTTCCTTTCGGCGCACTGAGAACCAATTGTTCCAGGGCTGCGCGTCATGGCATCGAAATGTCCGCTCTCGCCACCCTTCGCCCGCGTTTTGTTTCTTGTGCTCCTGCTCGAAATCGGCTCCGAACGGAACCTCGCGGCCACAGAAGACAAGCAGGAAGCGGTCTCGATCCTAGCCGCCGGCGATGTCGCCAACTGCAAGAAATCTCTGCGCAAGCGGATACTTAACTGGTTCTGGGGCGAGGACCGCCACTTCGGCGGCCTGCGCACCGCCGAGATTCTGGCGCGCTTGCCCGGGACGATCCTGGCGATCGGTGATCTCGCCTATCCGGACGGCAGCGACGCGTCCTACCGTGCCTGCTTGGAACCGAACTGGGGCCGGTTCCGTCACAGAATCCTGCCGGTGCCCGGCAACCAGGAATATG
Organism: Kiloniellales bacterium; assembly: GCA_041617155.1. GTDB lineage: Bacteria > Pseudomonadota > Alphaproteobacteria > Kiloniellales > JAKSDN01 > CAMYKD01. The sequence goes on along the minus strand of JBFJPL010000021.1, from coordinate 8,741 downwards.
CCAGCGACGGCGCCGAGGCCTACTACGACTACTGGGGCACCGCCGCAGGAGAACGTGGGCGCGGCTACTACAGCACCGATATCGGCGCCTGGCACGTTGTCGCGCTCAACAGTGAACTCGAAGGACTCAATCTTCTGGTGCAGGAAGCATGGCTGCGCGAAGACCTGGCCAGGACCGCGGCGCGTTGCATTCTGGCTTACTGGCACCGCCCGGCTTTCAGCTCAGGAAGCACCGGCGGGGCCAACAAAATGGCGGCAACTCTTCACATTCTCTACGAGGCGGGAACCAGTGTCGTGCTGGCCGCCCACGACCACAACTACGAGCGCTTCGCGCCGCTTGCGCCGGACGGCAACGTGGACCCCGAGCGTGGCATTCGCATGTTCACCGTGGGCACCGGCGGCCATTCGCTGGAGCGAGGCGAAATCCGGCCCCAACCCAACAGCGAGGTATTTCACAACGAGTCTTGGGGTCTCCTGAAGTTGGATCTTTATGACGATCGCTACAGCTGGGCCTTCGTCGCCGTCGAGGGCCACAGCTTCAGAGATACCGGTAGCGACCGCTGCGTGCAGCGACCGATACACGATCCGGAACCCAAACCAAAGCAGCTCGGCAACTAGAAGGAGTCGTCTTGTTTTTGTTGCACGTACATAGCTTGCGGTGGCTGGCGCTCGGTTTCGCGGTTCTCCCTGGTCACCATGCCGCGCCGGTCGACGACGCAGGTCGTTTCGGAAAAAACAAAGGCAACTGCGTCGCGACGGCCGAGACGGCGCGGCAAACCTGCAAGACCGAGGCAGCCAGATTCCTTTGGGGGGTGATCACCTCTTGTCTTGCACTTACCGAAGATGCCGCGCGACAAGCCTGCATCGGCGGTGCCCACACGGTACGGGAAAAGGCAAAGGACGCCTGCACCGAGCAATACAAGACACGCCTTAGATCGTGCGAAACCAGCACCGGCGCGCCCCAAGATCCCGCCGGTACCGTTCCGCAGGGGCCCGACTAGAAATGCCGCTACGAAGCTCGAGATCCGGCCTGCCATTTGAAGCGCGCCTTGCGGCGAATGCTGACGGTATTTGCCCGGGTCGGGCGGCGGGCATCCGCCTGTTTCCGGGGGACCGGGAGCGTTTGCATTGTCGCCCTGACTTCTGGACCAGTGTGGTCCCGGCCAACAGCTACCGGCCAAGGTGCCCAGGGACGAAGCAGGACGCCGCGGCCACATTGCCGCGCGTATGGGGCCTGACCTCACGCCGCCTCGTCGACCGGCAGCAAATCCTGAATCTGGCGGAAAAGCTGGGCTGGCCTTTCGAGGAAAAGCCGCTGCGCTATAGCTCCTCCAGCGCTCTGGGACATCTGGCCGTGCGGGTTGGTTTGACCGGCATAGCACCCGACGCCGCCGCTCGCCTAGGACCGCCTTGGCCGGATTTCGTCATCGCGAGCGGAAAGCGCAGCGTGCCCGTCGCGCGTTGGATCCGCCGGCGTTCCGGCGGCAACTGCCGCCTCATCCACATCGGTCCGCCTCGGGCGCCGCTTGGTTTCTTCGACCTCGTCATCACCACCCCACAGCAACCATTGCCGCACAGACACAACGTCTTGACGACTCCCTTGACACTGAACTGGGTCACAGTCGAACAGCGTTGCCAAGCGGCTTGCCGTTGGTTGGAGAGGCTTTCTCACCTGCCGAGACCGAGGACCGCAGTGCTCATTGATGGCGGCACACCACCTTACGTCTTCGACCGAGAAACGGCCCGCCGTTTAGCGTCCGGTTTAGCTCAGCAAGCGGTGTCGGCGGGCGGCTCGCTTATGGTCGCTGCAAGCAGCCCGAGCGCACGCAACGCGATATGCGTGGCACTGGACTCCCTAGCGCCAGGGGTTGCCCGTCATGTTTGGTCTGGTGAAGGGGCCAACCCCTACGCCGCCTATCTGGCCTTCGCTAACCGTATTGTGGCGACGGGCGACAGCGCGGCGATGCTGTCCGAGGCATGCATGACTGGCAAGTCAGTGCAAATATTCGAGCTTCCGGAACGTTCGGACATCGGATTGCGAATCGCGCGTCGTTTCCGAGATCTGGCCAAAGCTCGTGGGCCAACCGCGCCGTGTCTTTTTGCACTCTATGACCGCTTGGTAGATTTGGGCTTGGTCGCCCCGGCCCGTGACACGAGGTCGTTTCAGCGGACCCTGATAGCCCGAGAACTCGCGGTTCCATTTGGCGAAACGGACCGTGGCCAGATCGCGGTCACATCTCACGAAACGATAGACTGGGCCGCATGGCGCGTGCGGCGTCTACGGCTTGGCTGCGCGACGCCGGATTTCAGCCAGTTCAAGTCCGGGTAGACCATGCGGAACCCCCAAATTTGGTTGCCCGGCACGCTGCCCCGGAAAACCGACCAGCCCCCCGACTGGCGCGGCTATCAATGTTGCTCGCTTAGTTCCTTGTTTGTCGTGACCCACTTGCGGTCGAACTGCCGACTGGCTTGGTTTGGCATTTGGATGGAAAAAATTAAGATGTCCTTGGCTGAAACTTTACCAACTTGGTGGGAGGTCGGGGCGTTCTGCAATTTGCGTTTGGCGGGGCTCGTCGGGACTGAGGGATGGCGGCACTTAGCACGGGACAATGGAGCATACGAATTGCTACGGCCGATCGGGCATTTCGAGATGCTCGCCTATGAAAGGCTGCGCAAAAGGACCGCGGGGCTTGAGAACCGCTGCGTGGCCGGGGCTCGTTGCCGCTCTGCGCAATCGATCGCGCGGCTGGAACCGCATCGTTGGAACGATCCTATGGGCCGGTGTTGCGGCTACGCTTCCATCCAATGGCGCCGCGGCGGAGGCGGCCGAGTCATTTCTCGACTACTTCGAGATCGAGGGCAGCCTTGAGGTGAAGTATGAACGCAAACAGAACTTCGACCTCGACAGCAGCCGGGCCGACGATCTCGACGAGCTGCAGATCGAACTCGCCCTCGAGCTTGATTTCGAGCCGAACGAGTACTTTGGGGCCAAATTCCAACCCACCCTGAAACGGGACTTCGAGCTGCACGAGGAGGGCCGGGGCGAGGATCGGGAGACCGAACTGCTTATCGAGGAAGCTTATGTCACCCTGACGGACCCGAACTATGGCCTGTCGCTCCGGGTCGGCCGCCAATCCTTCGAGGATGATCGGCAATGGTTGTTCGACGCAGACCTCGACGCGTTTCGAGCCTTCCTACGGCAATCCGCCCTTTTCCTTGAATTTTCGATCAGCCGCAAGGCGCTGCTCGACCAGGATCTGCTCAATGCCATCAAGGAAGATTCGATCACCAACTACATCCTTTACGGCGGATATGACCTGACCGAGGACGTTACCGTGGGGGCTTACGAAATATTACGGGACAGTAATGAAATCGATCGCGACAATCTGGTCTTCTTTGGCCTCTATTCGACCGGGATCATAGACGATCGCCTGACCTACTGGTTCGATGCCGCGCACGTACGCGGTCATGAGGATGATAGCGAGGTGCGCGGCTACGGCATCGATGTTCTCGGCACCTATCGCTTTGATTTGCCGCTGTCGCCACACATCATTCTAGGCTACGCCTTCGGCAGCGGCGACGCCGATCCCGAGGATGGACGCGACGGGTCATTCCGCCAGACCGGCCTCCAGGGTAACGAGGCCGAGGTCGGTGGTCTCACCCCCTTCTTATATTATGGCGAGGCCTTCGATCCCGAGCTCAGCAACATGTCCATCTTCACCGCCGGCCTTGGCATAAGACCGAGCGAGGGGACGTCCCTAAACCTGATCTATCACCACTACCGCCAAGACAAGGCGATCGATGAGCTGCGGGATTCCGCGTTCGACGCCGAACCGAACGGACGGAGCCGGCGTTTGGGCAACGAGATCGACCTGGTGTTGGGGTTCGGCGAGACCGAGGATATCGCGGTCAGGGGCCTACTGGGCTTCTTCATGCCCGGAAAAGCCTTCGGCGACGGTGCGGACAATGCGCTATTCGCGAAGGTCGAAGTCAGGTACGAGTTCTGATTTTGGCGCTTCACCTCGCAGCAAATCGCCAGGCATGTCGGCACATCGTGCGCGGGGCCACAGGTGTGCCTTTGCGCCAGCTCGCAAAGGGATATAATCGGAGGCCGCAATTCTTGTTCTGGCCCGACCATGGGGAGGCTGACAGGTGAGTTCACTCAGCGAACGGCAAAACAGGTGGATACTGGCCGGTTTGGGCGTGGGGTCCTATGTGCTTTTGCTCACGCTCGAGGTCGTGACCGAAGATGAAGATATCGAAATCCTCGACTTCCTCGTCGACGCGTTGGCTATGCTCCTGACGATTTCGGCCGCCGTCGGCGTTGCGCTCCTGGCCCAGCGCATGCAGTCCCACCATGAAGAAAAGATGGCCCTGATCCAGGATTTGGAGATCGCCCGCATCGAAGGCAAGGCTTGGCGCTCCAAGGTGCAGGCGAGCCTCAACGGGATCAAGGACGAAATGGAAAAACAGTTCGAGACTTGGGGCATGACCGCCGCCGAACGGGACGTCGGACTGCTCATACTCAAGGGTTTGAGTCATAAGGAGATCGCCCACCTGCGCGGCACGACCGAGGCCACCGTACGTCAGCAGGCACAGTCCATCTATTTCAAATCCGATCTGCCGGGTAAGACGGCTTTCTCAGCCTATTTCCTCGAGGACCTTTTCGCACCCGAAATGGCTGCGAGTCCGTCTGGAACAAGTCCGTCGAAATCGCGCAACGAGTTGTCGGTTCAAGGCTGATTGTGGGTACGCGGCGAATCCCATGGCACATGGCGCAAGGTTTTTTTGACTGGCATTTCGCGGCCTCCTCGACCGTCTGAGCACTACCGCCCCTGACCGGGCCGAATAGGCGCTATCCGACAGATGTCAGATAGCAAGCCCCTGCCGGGGCCGGACAGCTCGCATCGAAGAATTCAAGAAAACCGCTTGGTGTCGGACCCGAAACGCCGCCCACATCAGGACACGTCGATCCAAGCACAAGATCTGGCAGCAACGTCTACACAAGCATCTGACAGGCGTTGGATTCACGTTCCCTCCCTCTTGGTCCAGGGTCGATGAGGCATGGTCAACCAATATGGAGGACGAAGCTATGTTTGAGGACATGTTACGAGCCACCTCACAAAGGCACAGGATACTTGCCGGTCTACTGGCAGGTGGCCTCTCACTCGGGGCCTTTGCGCAAGCCGCCCTTGCCGACGAGGATGAGATTCCCTTCGATGAAGCGGAGATCTTCTTCGAGCTCAACAACACCGACGGGGACCTGGGCATTCACGCTCTGATCGATGGCGAGGCCTGGAAAAAACTAAGGATCGAGGATCCAAGGGAACGCGAGATTCTGAATGTCAGAGTCAAGGGGCGCTTAAAGAAGCAAGGCCTCACCGAGATCTTTTTCGAGAGCGCCGAGCCGCCTTTCGAGAGTGACGATCCGGAGGAGGTCACACTGACGCCCGAGGAGTTCTTCGAGCGATTCCCGGCGGGGACTTATGAAGTCTCCGGCCTGACGCTTGACGGAGAAGAGCTGGAGAGTGAGACGGAAGTGACGCACTTGATGCCGGCACCGCCAGAGGGGATCACTCTAAACCAAGTTCCTGTGGACCTCGCCGACGTCGACTGTGACGACGTGGACACCATCCCGGTGGTTCCTGCCGGAGCGGTCACGATCGGATGGGATCCCGTGACGGAGTCACATCCCGGTGAAGGTTTTCCCCGTCCGATCATGGACGTCGAGATCCACAACTACCAGGTTGTCGTTGAGGTCGAGACGCCTGCGGAGCAAGGAGTCGCATCGAGTGTCGAACTCCCGCCCGGGCAAACGTCGACGGAAATTCCCGCAGCATTCATTGCCCTGGACGATGACGGCCAAATCAAATACGAGATCCTGGCGCGAGAGGAGAGTTTCAACCAGACCGCCGTCGAAAGCTGCTTCTTGGTTCAGTAGCGCTAGACCTAGTGCGCATGGCATCCGCGGGGCTCCAATCGCTCTGGTCGATGATCGGGGCGAATGGAGCCCGAGGCGTTGTGTGCGGCGCATTTTCCGATCCCTGAAGCTCATGATTCAAAATGCTCACATTCGACCACTCATCTATCCATCTGCAAAAGGTTGGCTTCCGGGCTTCAAATTCCTGTAGAAGAACGCTGGGACCGTGCCTGAGGGATAGCGAGGCGGCAGCGTGCAAGCACCGGCAGGAAGCCGTCAGGCCTGGCGTGAGAGGCGGCGCAAGATGGAAGCCGCCGGGGTGCGGCGCAGCCCCAAAGGACACCATAGTCGCAGGCTCTGGCAAATCTTCAAGCTGCTGATCAAGCTGTTTGGCACAGTCCTGAAGCTGACAGGTCTTTACCAACGCGGCCGCCGCAATGCGTTCGACATCAGGCTGACCCGGCTTGATCTCGCCTTCCCTGATCTGCCAAGCGCGTTCGACGGCTTCACGATCTTGCAGCTGACAGACCTGCACGTCGACGCCCTGCCCGAAGCGATGGCGGCTGCCCGGGTACACGCCGCCGAAGTCGAGGTCGACCTCTGCGTTCTGACCGGCGACTACCGGTACCGGGTATCCGGCCCTCATGAGCAGATCCTGCCGGGTATGCGCGGCCTGGTCGCCAATGTGCGGGCCCGCCACGGTATCTGCGCCGTTCTGGGCAACCATGACTGCGCCGACATGGTTCCCGCCTTCGAGGCCCTTGGCATCATCATGCTGATCAACGAAAGTCTCAGCCTTCAGCGCCGCGGCGAGGCCATTCATCTGACCGGTACCGACGATGTCCACTACTTCTATAGCGGGGCCGCACGGGCGGCGCTCAGCAACGCGCCCACCGGCTTCAAGATAGCCCTCGTCCACTCGCCGGAATTGGCCGACGCGGCGGCCGATTGCGGGTTCCACCTGTACCTGACCGGCCACACCCACGGCGGGCAGATCTGCCTGCCCGGTGGCCGGCCGATCCTGACCCATTTGAGCTGCCACCGCCGCTATGCGCGCGGCCTTTGGCGTCATGATGAAATGCAGGGGTATACCAGCACCGGCGTGGGCATCTCCGCCCTGCCGGTCCGCTTCAACAACCGCGGCGAGGTGGTGTTGATCACGCTGCGCCGCGCCATACCGCCGGCGTAAGTCATCTCAAATGCGGCACATAGCGGACCGGCTAGGCTTCGCGCCGCCACGTGGTGCCTTGAGGACTGTCCTCGAGCACGACGCCTCGGTCCTTCAGCTCGTCGCGGATACGGTCCGCCTCGGTGAAGTCCTTGGACTTGCGTGCCACGTTGCGTGCTTGAATCAGGGCTTCGATTTCGCCTTCAGAAATATCGATGCTCCATCGGAGTTCTAGATCTTTGCCGACAGAGTATAGGCCTTTTGACCACGACTCCGGATCCTGTTGCAGTAGGCCAAGCAGATATCCTGATTCCCGTATCGATGTTTTGAGCAGAGATTTGCTTTCAGTGTCCGGTAGGCTGTTTAATCCACTTGCCCATTCATGAAGCAATGAAATTGCCTTTGGCGTATTAAGATCATCTTCGAGTGCCAATTGTATGTCAGCGATCCTCTTCTTGGACGGCTCTAGCAAAGGAACCTCTGAGGCATGGCGCAGCGCGCCATAGAGACGGTCGAGCTGTGCCCTGCTCTCCTCCAACTTGACCCGGGTGATGTCGAGCGGTTGGCGGTAGTGGGCCGACAGCAACGCGAGGCGGATCGCTTCGCCGGGCCAGCCCTCCTCCAGCAGTTGGCGCACGGTGAAGAAGTTGCCGAGCGATTTCGACATCTTCTCGCCCTCGACCACGACATAGCCGTTATGCATCCAATAGCGGGCGAAGCTGCCGTCCGTCCCGCAGGTCGACTGAGCCAGTTCGTTCTCGTGATGGGGAAAAATCAAGTCCTGGCCGCCCCCGTGGATATCGAAGGTGGCACCCAGATGGGCCTCGCTCATGGCCGAGCATTCGATGTGCCAGCCCGGCCGCCCGCGACCCCAAGGACTGTCCCAGCCCGGCTGGTCGCCGCTCGATGGTTTCCACAGCACGAAGTCGGCCGGGTCCTTTTTATAGGGCGCCACATCGACCCGGGCGCCGTCGATCTGCTCCTCGCGGTTGCGCCGCGACAGCCGACCGTAGTCCGGCATCGAGGGCACGTCGAACAGGACATGCCCCTCTGCCTCGTAGGCGTGGCCGCGGGCGATCAGCCGCTCGATCAAGGCGACCATCTGCGGAATGTGGCCGGTGGCGCGCGGCTCGACCGTCGGTTCGAGGGCACCCAGCGCGGCCATGTCCGCGTGAAAGGCGGCGGCGGTTCGAACGGTGATCGAATCGATCGGCTCACCGGTCTCCTGGGCGGCCTTGATGATCTTGTCGTCCACATCGGTGATGTTGCGCGCGTAAGTGACGTGATCCGGCCCATAGACGTGCCGCAGCAGGCGGAACAGCACATCGAAGACGACGACCGGGCGGGCATTGCCGATGTGCGGCAAATCATAGACCGTCGGCCCGCAGACGTAGACACGCACGTTGACCGGGTCGATCGGCTCGAAGGCCTGCTTTTTGCGGGCGAGCGTATTGTAGAGCTGTATGGTCATGGGGCGGTCCTGGCTGACAGGGGCAAGGGGCCGGCACCGTCAGGGGTGCGGAAAGTCTAGCGGGCAAAGCCCTTCAGCGTGCCATACATCGTGGGTCGAGCCAGAACATGGGCCTTGTTCTAGGCCGGCCTTGCAAGGCCGTCAAGCGGCCGCCTACAGCGGGCCCTTGAACGCGTTGGTGAT
>JBFJPL010000020.1:0-49053 GCA_041617155.1 Kiloniellales bacterium | reverse complement strand
GCCCATGGCGGGCATGCCGACCAGGACCACGGTGCCCAGGCGGCCGGTCAGATCAAAGGCTTGGTCGAAGGCCGGCTTGGCGCCGACCGTGACGAAGACATAGTCGGCGCCGCGCCCGCCGGTCAGCGCCCGCACGGCGGCGCCGGTGTCCTCCTTGGTCGGGTTGACCCCATGGGTCGCGCCGAACGACTTGGCCGCCGCCAGCTTGTCGTCAGACAGGTCGACGGCGATGATGGTGGTCGCGCCGCACAGCGCCGCGCCCTGCACGCTGTTCAGCCCGACGCCGCCGGTGCCGATCACCACCACGCTGGCGCCCGCGGGGACCTTGGCCGTGTTCACCACCGCGCCCAGCCCGGTGATCACGCCGCAGGCGAGCAGCGAGGCGCTGTCCAGCGGCAGGTCCTTGGGGATCGCCACGGCCTGCGAGGAGTCGACCACGACAAATTCGGCGAAGGCGCCGGTGCGCAACCCGTGCACGATCGCCGAGCCGTCCGCGGAACTGAGCGGACTGTGCTCGTCGAGCGGAAAACTCGTCTCGCAGGCGACCGGCACGCCCATGGCGCAGAAATGGCAATGGCCGCAGGCGCGAATTAGGGTGACCACCACGTGGTCGCCCGGCTTCACGTTCGAGACGCCGGCGCCGACCTGCTCGACCACCCCCGAGGCCTCGTGGCCATAGACCGACGGCAGCTTGCCGCCCCAGGCACCCTCGGCGTAAAAGATGTCGCTGTGGCAGATGGCGCAGACCGCCAGCTTCACCCTGATCTCGCCCGCCTGGGGCGGCGCGATCTCGATATCCTCGATCACCAGCGGTTTCCCGAATTCACGGCAGACGGCGGCTTTCACGTCGGCATCCTCCAAAGTCGGCGACCCTCGATTCGGGGTGTTTTGGCGCCCGCGCGGGCAAAAGTAAACGAAGGAATAGCGCGCCCGGAGATTTCTCGAAATCGCGCTCCGGCCGTCGGCCGCGCATCATCTTCGAAGCGCAGGATCGGCTGCGCCGGCCTCAAGACCTGTTCTCGGGGATCCGCCCGTCGGACGAAATGTGGTCCGAGGCGGGAATCGCGTTCAACAGTTCAATCTGCTACCATTTCCCGCGAGCCCGCGCTGCTAACCGGCAAAACACGGCATGGGCACGGTCAGGCGGCAACAGGCAAATCAAGCACAAGCCGGGCCAAAACAGGGGGGAAGACGAATGAGTTACCTGGAAGCCATTTTCAACGCCATCGGTGACGGCACTTGGGGATGGTCTCTCATCCCGTTCTTGGTCGTCCTTGGTTGTTTTTTCACCTTGGCCTCGGGATTGGTTCAGTTCCGGTTTTTCGGGCGCATGTTCCGGGTGCTGTTCCCGGGCGGGCAGCCGGCGGCGGACGGACACGTCAGTTCGCGCGAGGCCCTGCTGGTCAGTGTCGGGGGCCGGGTCGGCGGCGGCAACATCGCCGGTGTGGCGGTTGCCATAACGCTGGGCGGTCCCGGCGCGGTTTTCTGGATGTGGGCGATTGCGCTGATCGGCATGGCGACCAGCCTGTTCGAATGCTCGCTGGCCCAAATCTACAAGCGCACGGACGAAAACGGCACCTATCGCGGCGGTCCGGCTCAATACATCCTGCACGGCTTGGGTCGCGACTATAACTGGCTGGCGATGTTGTATGCGGTTTCCCTGATTGCGGCCTTTGCCTTGGGCTTCAACGCGTTCCAGGGCAACACCGTGGCCGGTGCGGTACAGGACAGCCTCGGCATAGACAGGATCTGGACCGGGATAGCGCTCGCGTTGGTCACCGGTTTCGTGGTTTACGGCGGCATCAAGCGGATCGCCAAGGTGGCCGACGTCGTGGTCCCGATCATGGCCATCGGCTATATTGGCATGGCCCTGATCGTCATTCTGATCAACATCGGCGATGTTCCCGCCGTGCTGGCCATGATCGTGAAGAACGCCTTCGGGTTCGAGGAGGCGGTCGGCGGCGGCATGGGTGCCGCGGTGGCCAACGGCATCCGGCGTGGGCTCTTTTCCAACGAAGCGGGCCTGGGCAGCGCGCCGAACGTGGCCGCGGTGGCCTATGTTCGTCACCCGATCAGCCAGGGCATCGTGCAATCCCTTTCCGTGTTCATCGACACCATCATCATTTGCTCCTGCACGGCCTTCATGATCCTACTGGGCGACGTCTATGTGGCCGGCGCGGAAGCCGTCGACGGGGTCGTCTTGACCCAGCAATCCCTGGTGTCACACGTCGGGGAATGGAGCCAGTATTTCCTGACCGCGGCGATCCTGCTGTTTGCCTTCAGTTCGATCATCTACAACTACTATCTCGGCGAGAACGCCCTGACGGTCTTCACGGACACCAATCTGTCGCGCCATATCCTGCGCATCCTCATTATCGGGCTGGTGTTTCTCGGCTGTTCGGCGCCGGGCGCCACGGCGGTGTTCTTCTTCTCCGATCCCATGATGGGCATTCTGGCTCTGGTCAACCTGCTGGCCATCGCCATGCTGTTTCCGGTCGGCTTGCGGGTCTTGAAGGACTACAGGGAACAGTTGAAGCAAGGCCAAGAGCACCCGGTGTTCGACCCGGCGAAGTTCCCGGACCTGGACATCGATGCGAGCGCTTGGCGCGATTGATCCCGGTCGGCCGGCGATCGGCGACGCGGCGCCTGCGCCAGGTGCCGCCGTTGCCGATTGCGGTGTCAGACGACCCGTGTGGCCTTAAGAAACGAGGCTAGAGTCAAGGACCCGCAGCACCTGCGCCTTCCCCTCGGTGGCCCCGAATCGGGCGAGGGTAAAATCGACGCGTCCGCGGCCTCCGCGGTCGGCGTTTTCCTCCGCGGCACCACCACCCATTGAGGTCCGGGTCGCGGGCCCCACGACGCTCGAGACCGACCGGCTGGGGTCCAGGGGCCGGAATCTCCTCGCCCACCGCAACCCGTTGGCGCGCGACAAACCAAGAAATTGTGGGAAATGTCACAGCCGCTTTGGCGGCAACCGTGGTCCATGGAACAGCGTCAAGGTCCGGCATTCGGCGGGTCGGAAGATTGGTCCGCCCGGATCCGCGCGGTAGCTCAACCTTCAAAAAAGGGAGCTCTCACGTGCTCACGAACAGGTTGGCCGGTTCCTATCAGATGGAAATGGACCCAAAGCAAAGCCATCCGTCCGAACCGGCCTTCTCGCTGCCGTCGATTGTGGAGGATCGCCTGATCCGGACGGTTCCGGGCGAAAACGAGCTGATCCTGGCCGTGCAGTCGGTCGACCGAACGAGCAACCGGATCGGCTTTCAAGCGCGCGAGATCCTGGAGCCGCTGCCGGCTGGCGCGCGCGTGATCTCCAGCAAGCTCGTCACCTCGCTCGCTCAACCTCTGGGTGGCGAGCGCGTCGATTGTGCCGCCTTTGCCAAGGTCGGATCGGGCGCCACGGCCTTGGCGCCCGGCGATTTGGTCCGGCTGATGAAGCCGCGGGCGGCCCGCGCCGGACCGGGCGCCCGCCACCGCCCCGGCACGAAGACGCGCCGGTTGGGCGGCGTCGTGCGTGATATGGCGAGAGGGCTGCCGATCATCGGCGCGGTCGTCGAACTGACGCGAGTGAACGGTCAGGACATCGTTTCGGAAAGCGTCGGCATGACACCACCGGAGGTGGCCGACGTTCGGACCGTGGGACGCGGCATGGCAAAACGGGTCGTGGGGACGGCTCGTCAGGTCCGCTCCATGACCGACGGGGAAGGCCGCTACGGATTCCGTTTTCCGGAACGGCTCGATCTGGTCGTCGAGAGCGTCACCCTGCGGGTCACGGCCGGGGGGCATGTCCCGGAGGGCCCGGTGGACGTCGACCTGACCCGACGGACCGACACCGAACTGGGGTTCGTGTTGCTCACGGCCTAGACGGACACGCGCCGGTCAAGGCGGCGCGACGCACCCTGTGCGGAAAGCCACAGCGGAACCGCTTTCGGCCGAATAGGCTCCGACCGGAGCGGGCTCCTTAGTCAAGCATTCCTAACCGCGAACACGCCACGGGAGAAGGGACATGTCCACGAAGAACGACTTGGGAAAACCTCTTTGGCGGGGCGGCCGGCGGTTCGAACCGGAGCGGAAAGTGGCGCCCTTCACGGCGATCATCGGTGGCCGGGCCGAGCCCGGCCGAACCGGTGTCTCGGAGGTCAGGACCCGTGTCGCATCGGACCACCGGCTCTGCGCAACCGGCGAGGCCCGGACCTTCAAGATCGATTTGGGCGGCAAGCTCGCTGTCACGCTCGAAGGGCCGCACGGCGAGGACTACGACCTCTATGTGAAACACGATTCGCCGCCGACGATCGAGGACTACGACCTGGTCGGCTATTCCATGCGCGCCAATGAAAAGGTGGTCATCGATTCGCCCGGGTCCGGCGGCTGTTACTTGATGGTGCGGGCCTACCGTGGCGCGGGCGATTTCTCCTTGCGGGTCGATCTCGACTAGGCCGGGGCGACCATGGCGAGAAGCGGGCCGGTGCAACGGCCGTTCACCCATGGCATCGGGCTAGAGCATTATCCGAAGAAGTCGATCCAGCCCGCTCCCCCTCCCGGCCGCCCACGGAATCGTATGATATGGGCAGCCGGGTGGGGGAGCGGGCTGGCACCGACTCTAACGCGAACGGATAACGCGCTAGCCGGAAAGATCGGCAAGCTTGCCAAAGGCTCGTTCCCAAATTTCGGTCCGCTGAAAGCGATAGCCGACCTCTAGCGGCGCCAAGTCCCCGGACAGACGATCGTGCATAACCTGCAGCATGGCGGTCGCATCGCGGCGCTTTTGGTCGACCCGGCCGCCAGGCAGCCATTTCCGCAGGCGATCGACCGTCCGTTCGGGCAAGCCGGCTTCGGCCGCGCGCTTGAGAACTTCCGGGAAGCTTCGATCCGCATAGAATATTGCCTTGGCCACACCCGTCAGGGCGGTCCGGGTCGGCTCATCGATAACCCGCTCCGCTGCGGCGCGCCCGAGCGTGGCGCGGATGTTCACAAGCGCCTCGGACAGCGGGAGATAACCGGACTCCGCCGGCCCGTGCCAAACCGCCACTTCGTCGTCATCTTCGAGTCTGCCGTCCCTGAAGCTTGCGAAGATTTGGCCGACACCCGCCATACCGAACGGCTGGAGCTCGGCGGCGCGCAACGCGCCCATGCTGGCGCTGCCGAACAGGTGAATTCCCCGGCTCATCGCCCACAGCATCTCCTTGTGCCAGACTGCCGGAACCTGATGGAAACAACCGTCGATCAGGCCGATCGCCTTGGGCCGGTTGCACGCGGCGCGATAAATATCGCCCTTGGCCGCCGGCGGCAGATAATGCCCGTCGAGCACCCTAAGCGCGTCGTGATGCGGCAGGGTCGGGCCCAGGAAGATGCAGGCTTTCATGGATGACTATTCATTGCGGCCCGCGCGCGGCGCCCGCGCAGATAGCGCGGATGGTCGCCAACGCCTTCCAGTCCGGGGATCACCAGCCGAACGACCGGAAGGTCGAACAATCCGGGCTTGCTGAGGTCGACCAGAATCACCTGCTTCAGGCCGGCGGCCCGCAGGAGCCCAAGGGCCCAAGCCACGTCATCGTCAAGCCAATCGCTGCGCTTCCCGGCGGTCCCCGGAAACCGTCGGCACGGCCCGTCCAACCGTGCGACATGGGGCCGTTGCCCGGCGCCGGCGGATGGCTCCGGATCGTCATAGGCCCGGCCCGGCAGGTCTTCGCGCGCGCCGGATATGAAGGTAACGCGGATCTGCGCGGCCTCGGTCACGCTGCGCAGCAATGCAATCGACGGATCGGGATGGCAGCCCGACCCGACCGCCGCGTGCGCGAGCAGGCGCGGCGGGTCGCGACGTTCCATCAAATAACACACGAAGGTGGGAATCCCGATATCGCTGGTCGCGTCGAAAACGCCGAGTGCCATCCCGGCGGCGTGGCACAACTCTATTGCCTCGCGGCAATCGGGATCGGGCACCGTATCAAGATCGATTCGGGTCGCTTGGCGCGCCGACTCTTCGCGCTGGTCCCAAAGCGCCACCGCGTCGCGCTCGACCAGTTCGCAAAGGGCATGGCTGACCGCTTCGAGCAGATGACCGCCGGAGGCCAGGCCATTGGTGCTGGCGAGAAAGCAGCCGCTGCCGCTGGGCGCCGGCAGCGTGTAGTCGGCATGGACGAGTTCGTGAGGTACCCAGGTATTGCGACCGCTTATCAGGTCGCGACCCTCTATCCACAGTATCCGAGCCTCGGGATCATAGGCCGTGTCGCGGCACAGCGGAAGCTCGAGGGGATCGACCAGGTCGTGCGTATAGCGGAGCTCTTCATAGGCTGCGAGCTTGAGCGGCAACGTGATCGTCTCGGCATGGTAGCACTCGACCGATTCCATAAGGGCCGAGGCTTTCGCCGCGGCAAGATCGAGGCCCTTGCCCTGGGACACCGCGACCGAACGGCTGTTGGGCCGGTAGGCCGCCACCACGGGCAGGCCAATGCAGTCGAGTCCCGTGACATTGGCCAGTCGCGTGATGCCCATGATCGGCATGAATCGTTCGACCCGCGCCAGCATTTCCTCGGGCGCGACGGTCCGGTGCGTGCCCCGGCGGTATGACTTGTGGCCCCGCGCCGCCAAGGAGCCGATCCGCGGCTTGGCGGGCGTGCCCGCTGGGTCGGCCTGGTGGCGGTCGTCAGCCGGTGGCCGGCGTCGCGTCCGACCCTCGCGAACGCCGGGTTTCGCCAGGTCGAACAGCGCGTCGTCCGTGGCAATTGCGATTTCCGCCGGCTCGCGCGGTTTTGGCACGGCTCGTTGTTCGGGTGGGCTCAAGGATCGAAGAACGTCGTCTTGGTCAGCCGCAAATCGCCTTCCGAACCTTCCGGCAAGACCCGCTTCACTCTCCGGAGTTCCGCAACCGTCGTCTTGCTCATCCGTAAATCGTTTTCGATGTCACCGCGGTTATCTATCCCGGCGTCCTTCATTTCGGCGAGAACCGCCTTGTCGACCGCGATTTCGTCATTTCCTTCCACGCGAAATATTTCCAAGTCTCCGGGAACGAAATAGAGATTGCCGTCGGCGCCACGAATGAGCGTTCCATCGCGCTGATACTCCGGCGGAGCATTGGGTGTGTCCTGTGGCATGACCTGATCTCCTCGCCTGCCCTGTCCAGATTGCCTATCGGTTGGGTTCCATCGGTGTGGAACGGTTATATCGAATGGTCACTTTCGAAATAGCGGAGCGGCCGCAATACACCATAGCCGGTGGCGTTGTCATGATGGCCCGGATGCGCCGCCATGCGCAGCAGATGGTCCTTTAAATCCTCGTTGTTGGTCAGCGTGCTTCCGTTTGCCTGCTTGTTGTCCTTGTGCTTGCTGACAATCAGCGCGGCCAGCCCGGCGACGAAGGGCGCCGCCATGGAGGTTCCGGAAAGCCTCGCATAGCCGCTTTCGCCATCCTTGCAAAAGGTCGACCAGATATCCTCTCCCGGACCAACGAGATCCACCTCGCCGCCGGTCGAAGAGAATCCGGTCGGGTTGCCGTTGCGGTCATGGGCGGCGACCGTTATCACGCCGCCGTAGCGGCCGGGATATCCGATCCCGTTCTGATAGAGCGAGCCGTCGTTGCCCGCGGCGCAGATCACGAACTTGCCCAGCCACAGTGCCTGGTGAATGGCAAAATACAGGTCCGGCGACGACCGCCTGGCGGCGAAGGACATGGTGATGATGTCGGCGCGCTGCTTGATCGCCCATCGGATGCCGTCCACGACCCAACCGGGATCGCCCCATACCTCGTCGTCGCTCTTTTTCAGGACCTTGGCGATCAGGAGTTTCGCTTCGGGTGCGACGCCATAGAACGGAACCCCGACGTCTGCCGGTTGGCCATCGGCCTTGCCAAGGTTCTTTGCTTTCGACGCACCCGGCCTGCCCGCGCGGCGTGCGGCAATGATGCCGGCGCAGTGTGTGCCATGGCCGTCGTCGTCCGCGGAGCCGGTCTTGGATTCGGTAAAATCCGCCGTCCCGGCGATCGCCTCCTCGGGAAACGCCGGGTGGTTCTTATCGATACCCGTATCCAATACCGCGATTCGGACCCCTTTTCCTTTGGTGCCGGCCCACTTACTCCATGAATCGGTGACGTCCAGCACCGAGTTGGGCCAATTCAGCTCGCTTTCCAGCTTTTTCAAATAGGCCGCCGCGTTTTCCGGCTTGATTTCCGGTGTTTTTTTCGTCGCTTCACCCGACGCGCTTCCTAGGAGGGCCTGGTAGTCCTCGAGGTGAAAAAACCTGTCATGAACTCTGAAGTCACCATCGTCATCTACGGCAAATCGCTTGCTCAGCTCGATCTTCTTCTCGTTTTCGCTGCGCGGGATAGCCTTCCGGTTGCGTACCAGGTAAACGCGTTGTTCCGACTCGCCCATCTTGCTTCCCTCTATTCATCTCTCGCGAATATTGTGACAGCCATAGCGCGTAATTGTCCATGGCGACGTGCCGGGGATCACGCTACCGGGGCTTCGCTCCGGCCCGCTCTGCCGATCGACCGGTCGGGCCTGCCAATGTTTCGACCCGTTGAAGCCAGTTCGCCATCCCCATCTCGCGGAATAGCTGCATCGACGCCAACAATTCCTTGCGCGCGTTCGCGCCGTCTTCGGTGGCTCGATACAGCAGCCCGAGACCGAGCCGGCAATGAGCCTGGAGAACGCGCATCTGAAGATCGTCGGCTATCTCGAGCGCCTTTCGATAGTGGCGTTCGGATTCGGCGACAGCGGCGGGCCGCGAGGACCGATAGGCGTCGCCCAACATACGGTGTGCCCAGCCAAGGTGGCCCCGCTCGTCATAGCGGCGCGCCAGCTCGAGCGCCCGTATGCCCTGGGCAACCGCCTCCGTGTTTCGGCCGGCCAGAAGATAGGCCTCGCCAAGCCAAGAGAGCTGGAGCGAAAGCCGAACCATCAGATCCATCGCCAACGAGTGCTCCGCGGCGGCTTCGAGCAGGCGGATCCCATCGTCGATCTTGCCCGCGAGGGCAAGAGCATAACCTAAAGTCGCCTCGCTAACGGGATAGAGCACCTGATTGCTGGTTGCCTTGCAGAGCCGAACGCCTTCCTCCAGCAGTTCGATGGCGCGCTCGAGCTGACCCCGTCGAATGTAGAACAATCCCACTTCGCGCGCCGCATAGACTTGGCTGAACGGGTGCCTGAGAGAGCTGGCAAGACGTACGCCCTCCTCGGCCATATCGACGCCCGCCTCGAAGCGGCCGAGTTCGGCGAAGCTGCGCGCGAGCGATGTTCGCGCGGCGACGGCGGCAATCGACGTCAAACCGAAATGCAGGCTGACGTCGTCGCCTTTGATCGCGTCCACGGCCCAGCCGAACAGCTCGACCGTGTCCTGATAGTCGCCGTGCGCCTGCAGGGCCACGGCCAGGCGCAGCGCGGTCAGCACCTGGAGGTCAAAATCACCCTGATCGTGCGCGACTTTTCGGGCCTGGCGACCGGACTCGATCGCCCGGACCGGATTGCCCATCATCCAGTGATACAGGGTCATCGCCGAGTGGGTGCGGGCGATGCGATGCCGGTCGCCGTTCTGTTCGGCCAGATGCTGTGCCTCCCGAACGACTTCCAGGACACGGTTGGGCTCGCCGAACGCGAACAGGGCGTTGGCGAGATCCAGGCGAACGTCGATCGCTTGCCGGGCGAAATCCTGGTCGGCACTCAGGTGGCCGAGCGCAGCCAACGCCCGGCCATAGGCGTTGGCCGCCTCCGCGTTGGCGGAACGCTCGAGGGCACGGTCGCCAAGCACCCGGTAGTGGGTGGCGGATTTTTCCCACAGTTCGCCGCGGAAGGCATGCAGCGCCAGCCGCTCGTGCCATCCAGCCTCTTCCTTGCTCCGCCCACTTTCGAGGGCCGCGACGATGCGCCGGCTCAACAGGCGTCGTTGGTCGTGGAGCACATTGGCGTAAGCCACCTCTTGGGTGAGTGCATGACGGAACACGTACTCGGTGAGCGGAAAGTGATCGGCCTCGTCCAGAAATTCCGACGCGCACAGGCGGGCCAGCCCGGCTTTGAATGCGTGCTCCGCCACGCCGGTGACGACCTGCAAAAGCTCAATGTCCACGCGTCGGCCGATAACCGAAGCCGCCAGCAACAAATCCTTGTCCGCCGCGATCAGACGGTCGACGCGCGCTGCCAGCGTCGATTGAACGGTCGCTGGAACCTGCAGCGATTGGGGCAATCTGGCCATCCGGTAAGCACCGAGCGACCCTATGAGAGCGCCTCTTTCTACCAGGTCCCGAACGCTTTCCTCGAGGAAGAAGGGATTGCCCTCGGTGCGTTCCACTAGCTCCCGTTTCAACGGGTCGAGACTCGGGTCGCGACCCAATACGGTATCCAACAGCTCCAGCGCGCTGCCTTCCGCCAATGGTTCGAGCGAACATTGACCGTAGTAGCTCTTGCCGCCCCAGGTGTGACGAAAATCCGGCCGGTAGGTCACGATCAGCAGCAGCCGAACGGCGCGCATCCCCTCGACCAGCGCATCGAGCAGGGCTTGGGATTCGTGGTCGCAGCCGTGCACGTCCTCGAACAGGATGACCAACGGCCGTGCGCGGCTGGTGGCGAACAGCAGCGCCTTTGCCGCCTTCAGCATTTGCTGTCGGCGCTGGGCTGGTGTCAGCGCGCGCCAATCGTCGTCGTCGATCGGTTGATCGAGGCAGGCGAGCAGGGGAACCAGCAACGTGGAGAGCCGCTCGTCCAGCCCATTGAGCCGGGACGTCACTTTGTCGGCGATTGCCGGCGTGTCGTCGTTGGCCTTGATCTGAAAACAGTCTCTGAGCAGGTTTATGACCGGCAGCCAGGGCGTCGTACGGCCGTAGGAGGCCGCCGCGGTTTTCATGACCTGCCAGTCCTCGCCGCGTAGACCGCTGAGGAATTCGAAGCATAGCCGTGACTTGCCGATACCCGGCTCGCCGACGACGGCGATGACCTGCCCGAAGCCGGATCCGGCGAACTTCAGCGCCTGCTCTAATGTCTCCAGTTCCGGTCGCCGTCCGACGAATCGTGTCAGGCCGCGGGCGAGCGTGACCTGGAAGGGCGTTCTGGTGTCGGTCGATCGGCAAAGTTCATAGACCTCGACGGCCTCCCGCATGCCCTTGACGGGCATGGCTCCAAGGCTGCGCAGATCGACATATCCGGTCACCAGACGGGCGGTTTCCTGGGTCAGCCGTATGGTGCCGGGTGTCGCCAATTCCTCCATGCGGTTGGCCAGGTGCGGCGCGGTGCCGATGGCGTCATAGTGAATCGACAGATCGCTGTGCATGGCGCGGACGATCACCTCGCCCGTGTTGATTCCGACCCGGATTCTGAGATCGAGACCGTCGAGTGGATGGCCACCGCGGTTCCACTCCTCAATGCTGTCCGTCATGGCGAGGGCCGCGTAGCAGGCCCGGACGGCATGGCCCTCCTGGGCCAACGGCGCGCCGAACAACGACATGATGCCGTCGCCCATAATGCGGTTTACCGTGCCTTCGAAACGATGGACGGCATCCATCATGATCTGCACGGCCTTGTCCAGAAGCTCGCGCGCCAGTTCGGGGTCGCTGCCTTCGATCAGCTCGAGCGAACGGCAAAGATCCGCGAACAAGACGGTGATCTGCTTGCGCTCACCCTCCAGGCCCCGCCTCGAACTGAGGATGTTCTGGGCCAGGGGCGACGGTGCTTCGCGGGTCAGAGCTTCGGTCCGGGATCCGGCCGGGAGCGGTTGGCCGCAACCGCCGCAGAAACGGGCGCGCGTGCTGTTGTTAAAAGCGCAGGCATCGCAATCGACATACAGCGGACCGCCGCACGTCGCACAATAAAAACTTTCTTGCGTGTTTTCGGCCCCACAGTCAGCGCACTTCATGAGGCGCTCCCAAATGACGGCCTATATCTGTGCCAAGGACCCCAGTCTTCCTGTTCGCATAAGAACCCTTGCACGCGACAGGCCGTGCGTGCCTGCACACTGTATGCCCCAATCGCCAAATAAGGCTACGGCCATTGCCGCTTTCCCAACCTTGAGCTGTATTATTAACCTGCTCTATGAAACGCCTCAAGCGTCGCGAAAATATTGGACAATTTGGTATCCGAAGATTGCCATCTCCAGTCGAGTCGAACCCGCGAAGCGTCGCGCCGGCGCTGGCGCCCTGCCGGCGCTGTGCTAATCTGCAACGGCAAGCAGCGCCACGCGTGTCTTTCGATCTAAGCCAGAAGAGTCGACCACGAGGAGTTCCACGATGCAGGCGACCGGAGGCAACCTACAGGGCATCGAACTTTTCAAGGATCTGCCGGCCGACGACCTGGCGGCTTTGGCGGAGCGCTGCCGATGGCGGCGCTACGATGCCCAGGAGCAGATTATCCATCACCAGGACAAGAGCCGCGACGTCTACTTCATTGTCGAGGGCGAGGTCCGGGCCGTCACCTATTCGCTCGAAGGTCGGGAAGTCAGTTACCGGGACATCACGGCCGGCGACATGTTCGGCGAGTTCGCCGCGATCGACGGCGCGCCGCGCACGGCCAATATCGTGGCCATCAAGCCGTCCTTCGTCGCCGCCATGTCGGACGCTTGCTTTTGGGAGGTCTTGCGGCGCTATCCGACTGCCGCCGCCTTCACGATGAAGCGTTTGACACGCCAGATTCGCGACCTGACCGAACGCGTTTTCGAGTTCAGCGCCCTGGGAGTCAAGAACCGGATCCACGCCGAGCTGCTTCGCCTGGCCCGCGATCACATGACCGACGCGGCAACCGCGGTGATCAAGCCGGCGCCCAAGCACATGGAGATCGCCAGCCGCATCAGCACCCACCGCGAAGCCGTGACCCGCGAAATGAGCGAACTGGCCCGTGCCGGGCTGCTGCAGCGCGGCGACGGCTGCTTGATCATCAAGCAGGTGCCTAGGTTGGCCGAGCTGGTCGAGGAAGTCCTGGGCGAACAGTTTCTTCTGTCCGAGGCCGAGACGGAAGAAATCTCGCGGTAGGCGTGGGCTGCGGCCGGGCCAGGTCCGGGCCCACGCGCGGCGCCGCCAGGGGGCCGTTCCTGTCACCATCGATCGGACCGACCCGGCCGACCGCCCATCGACGCCCGTGAACGAAGGGCGCGCGCAAGGGCCAGAGCGCGGCGTTGCGTGAACGGAGTTCGTCGCCCGCCCCGGCCAAAGAATCAGTCACCCGGGGGGAGGGGGACATTCAAGAAGCAGCAGGTAAGAGCGGCGTTTGCCGGCATCGCCGGTGCCGGATCGTCCCAACACGCGCGGCCTGAGCGCCGCCCGGGCAAGGCCGGGAGCGTCATCGAACTTTACGAATCCCGCTAGCGGCCGCTCAGGCCCGAAACTTGACCTGGGTCAAGGACATGAGCTTTCCCATGAGCAACCATTCGGAAGCCGGGTATTCTGCCACCGGGCCAGGAGGTACAGATATGACCGTTCAAGCCCGTCCCGGCCGGCGGCGCTTTATCGGGATTGCCGCGGCGACCGCGGGGCTTGGCCTGCTGCGGCACGGCGCGGCCGCGCAATCGGTCGAGCTCCAGACATGGCAGGGCACGGCGCTCGGTGCCCGCGCCGCGATCAGGCTCTACCATCCCGACCCGGCCTTCGCCCGCGCCGTGATCGGGCGCGCCCGCGCCGAAATCGACAGGCTGGAGCAGATCTTCAGTCTCTATCGTCCGGACTCCGCGGTATGTCGCCTGAACCGCCGGGGCGTTCTCCATGCCCCGCCGCTCGATCTGGTGCGGCTGCTGGCCGAGGCGCGGCGCTACAGCGAGGCCACGGGCGGCGCTTTCGACGTCACCGTGCAGGCCTTGTGGCGGCTCTACGCACGCCACTTCGACGGTGACGAAAGGGCGGTGAAGGGCCCGGACCCGGCGGCTGTCGCCGAAGCCTTGGCGCGCGTGGATCACCGGTCCGTGTCGGTCGACGCGGGGCGCATCGGCTTCGAGAAACCGGACATGGCGATCACCCTCAACGGCGTCGCCCAAGGCTACATCACCGACCGGGTGGCAGATCTGTTGCGCCGCGCGGGACTGGACAACGTGCTGCTCGATCTTGGCGAGATGCGGGCGCTCGGCCGCCACGCCGAGGGCCGGCCTTGGCAAATCGGCCTCAGGGACCCGCGGCGCAGGGAAGGGATCGGCCGGACGCTCGAGCTTGACAACGCCGCCTTGGCAACCTCGGCGAGCTACGGAACCCGCTTCGATGCCGCGGGCCGTTACCACCATCTGCTCGATCCTCGCACCGGGCGCAGCTCCAACCGCTACCTGAGCATCTCGGTCAAAGCGCCGTCCGCAACGACCGCCGATGCGCTCTCCACGGGTCTGTACCACCTCGATCAGGCGCGCATTGCCGAAGTGGTCGGACAGTTCCCCGGAGTCGAGGCGATCGTCACGCACAGCAGCGGCGAGGTGCGCATCTGGTCCGCTTGATCTGAAGAGTCCCGGGAGTCGGTTACGCTCTCCCGCCTTGGACAATGCGGTCCAGGATCATGGCGCAGAACAAGATCGCGAAGCCGGCCAGGATGCCCTGGCCCACATTGGCGTACTGAAGGGCTTCCAAGACGTCCTCACCGAGCCCTTTGGCACCGATGAGCGACGCCACCACAACCATGGCCAGGCTGAGCATGATGGTCTGATTGATGCCGGCACGGATGGACGGCGCGGCGAGCGGCAGGTCGACGCGGGTCAGCAGATACCACTTGCCGGCCCCGAAGGAGATCGCGGCTTCGCGGACGCTTTCCGGCACGCCGCGCAAACCAAGGACGGTGAGCCGCACCACGGGCGTTCCGCCGAAAATCATGGTCGTCACCACCGCCGCCGGCTTGCCCGTGCCGAAGAAGGCGATGACCGGGATCATGAACACGAAGGCCGGCATCGTCTGCATGAAATCCATGATCGGCTGGATAAAAGCATAGAACCGGGGACGTCTGGCGCAGAACATGCCCAGCGGTATGCCGATCGCGATCGACAGACAGGCCGCCGTGCCCAGCAGCGCCAATGTCGTCATGGCCTTTTCCCAAAATCCAAGCAGGCCCATGTAGGAAAGGAAGGCGCCGGAATAGATCGCCATGCGGATACCGGCCGAAAGTCCGGTCAAGAGAATGATAAAGCTGGCAATCACCATCCAAGGCGTCTTGACGAACACCAGCTCCAGGGCATCCAGCAAGGCGCGGATTCCCAGGGTGATGAAATCGAACAAAGCCTCGCCGCTGGTCACGCAGAATGTGAAGAAAGCCTCGACCCATCCGATCGACGTCAGGCGGATTCCGGGTTCGGTCGGGAAGTTCGTCAGCAAGGGATAGGCGCCCGGGAAGCTGTAGTGCAGGACCGTCGTGCCCACGATAACGACCGTGAAACCGGTGCTCAGCACCATGTGACGGACCTGCAAACCGGAGGTGATCGAAGAATCCGATAGCCAGTCAGAGAACCGACGTTCCAGCACGGTGTTCGCATAGACGGCCTGCGCGATCTTGACGGCGATGAGGACCGCAACGCCGATCAAGGCGATGTAGATGCCCGATTCCTCGAGTTGCTGGGCTTCCAGGCGAATTCCGCCAATCGCCTCCTCCAGCGAGTCGACCGCTCGCCGATAGACATCGATTTTGTCTGAGCCCTGCTCGATCGCCGCGGCCAATTGCTTCTTTCGAAGTTCCAGCGTGCCCTCGATCTGGGCGATGCGTTCCCAGGCACCGGACGCCAGGTCGCCGAACAGGCCGCGAATAATCTGCACAAATCCAAAGGTCTCGATAATCAGGAAGGTCAGCCCCCAGTTCCAAAGCCCCCGGGCGCCGAACCAGATTGGGCCGAGAACCCCGGCCCACAAGTTGAATGTCCAGACGAACCGTGAGTCGCTGCCAATTCTTTCGAAGTTGTGGCTGTAGTAAATGGGATTTGTTCCGACGAACTCGGCCACCTTGCGCATCCTCTCGGCAGTTTCATCCGAGGTATGCGCCATCGGTGTGTCGACGACGGCTTCATCTGGACGGTCGTTCATGATACTTCCGTTCCCTCGATCACGGTTTGAAGGATGTCTCTGCGCGTGATCACGCCGACATCCTTGCCTTCGTCCTGGACCACGATCGGCGCATCGGCTTCGATCGCCATATGGATGAGGGTGCTCAAGGTTTCATCTTCTCGGACGCGCGGCGCGTCGTCTCCGGGCGGGCCATGTTCGCCGACATGGTCTGCCATTTTCCGCATCATGGCGTGGGCGCGGACGACCTTGAGACGGGAGATGCCAGCCACGAAATCCGCGACATAGTCGTCCGCCGGGTGCATGACAATCTCCTCGGCGGTGCCGATCTGCACGATCCGGCCGTCGCGCATGATGGCGATTCGGTCGCCGACGCGGACCGCCTCGTCCAAGTCATGGGTGATGAATATGGTGGTCTTCTTCATGACCGCCGACAGCTTGATGAACTCGTCCTGCAACTGGCGGCGGATCAACGGATCAAGCGCGCTGAATGGTTCGTCCATCAGCAATACATCAGGATCGGCGGCGAGCGCCCGCGCCAGTCCGACGCGTTGCTGCATGCCGCCCGACAGCTCGTGAGCGAACTTGTTGCCCCAGGCTTCAAGCTCGACGGTCTTCAGGATCTCCGCCGCGCGGCGCAGCCGTTCGTTCTTGTTGATCTTCCTGATTTCCAACGGCATAGCGACGTTGTCGAGGACCGAGCGGTGCGGCAGCAGCGCGAAATTTTGAAACACCATGCCGATCTTGCGATTGCGGAACTCCCTCAGTTCTTCGGTCTGCAATCCGGTGATATCGACGCCTTCGATTCGGATAGCGCCCGATGAGGGTTCGAGCAGCCGATTGAAGTGTCGCACCAGAGTGGATTTACCACTGCCCGACAGGCCCATTACGCAGAAAATCTCGCCGCGCCTCACGTCGAAACTCACGTCGGCGACGCCGACGACGGCATCGTAGCGTTCGAGGACCTGAGCCTTGGACAGGCCCTCGGCATTGACAGCCCGCATAGCCTCCTCGGCGTTGTTGCCGAAGATTTTCCATACGTTTTCGACCCGGATAATGGTATCCGGAGACTCAGCTGTTTTTGGGGTCATCGAAAGCGATTCTCTCGCGGCGTCATTGCACCGACGACGGCGAGTGCGGCGACGGCAGCCGTTTTCAACGGACTACCGGCGCCAACACTCAAATCAGGCTTCAGAGACCCAACCACGCATCGACACGCTCGGGGTTGTTCTTGACCCACTCGCTGGCGACCTCAGCTGGATTGCGGCCTTTGCCGGAGATCTCGTAGGCGAAGCCACTGACATCGTCGGCGGTCAGCTGAAACCGCTCGAAGAACTCGACGATCGCCGGTGAGCGGTCTTTCAACGAGTTCGACCAGGCAATCTGCACGTTTTTGAGCGCATCTTTGGTGGCGACCATCGATTTCTCATACCAGTCCGGCGAATCGGAGGGTTGGAGCATGACGTACTTGGCCGGGTCGTATTTCGGCTCCGTCAGCATCATGACGTCGAACATGTACCAAATGGCATGGGGCTTGTAGCAGTAGAAGGCATAACCCTCGTTCTTCGCGATGGAGTCCTTCACGCGGGCGGTCTTGACGCTCTCCTCGGCGCGGATCGGATCGATAAAGGGAAGCAGATTGTAATCGCGGACTTTGACCTCGTTGACGTTGGCCGAAGCCCAACCCGGAGCGCCAATCCACATTTCGCCCTTGCCGTTGCCGTCGCTATCCATTTTGGCGGCGACGTCCGGACGCCCCAAATCGGCGATATCGGTGATGCTGTTGGCTTCGCCGAACGTCTTGGATACGCAGAAACCTTGATTGCCCTCATAGGGCTTATCAGAAAGCGTGACGGTCTTTTTGCCGTCCACGTATTTCTTGGTGAAACTCTCTTGGTTCGGCAACCAAACGTCCGGGTGCACGTCGATGTCACCCTTACCCTGATCCATTGCCTGAAAAATCGTCGCGTTGGTGCCCGGAACCAATGTTGCTTCGCCGCCGATCTTCTCGACCACGACAGCCTGAAGCAAATGCGCGATCGCTTGCGCGCCGGTCCACGATGGCAACCCGATATTGACCTTTTCCGCGGCCAAGGCGGTGGAGCAGCTCAGTGCGACGATTGCCGCTCCCAGTACGCCGGACGTAGATTTTCTCATTTTATCCCCCTGTTCACACGTTATGATTGGGCAGCTTTTTCGGTCGGCAACATAAGCACCGGTTCCGCCCGAGTCTAACTTAAACTGTATTTCCGCTAAGTCTCCGGCAGCAGCGCGCGTCTCGGCGGCGGAGAAGATTCGACCCTGTGAAACGGTCGCGGGCGGCCGACCGGCGGATTTCGCATGACCGCCGGCAGCCCTGGCCGACCGCCACGGCGGCGCTGGAAAATCATCATACAGGTATTTAGATCATGACCGGATTTGCATTCGATTTGTAGTTGTGTTACAACGCCTGCTCGCCGGAGGCGGGATCTGGGGGTATCGGCTCAAGAAAGCAGTGGTGATAGCCATGTTGCCGCGCTCCCTCGTAAAATCGTTTGGCCTTCGGGTTGCTGTCCTTGGCCAATGCGGGCCCTTTCTCCCTCTGGTCTTCGTCGTTGTCGCGCTTCTGATTTCGGGGGTTGCGAAAGCCCAAACGCCGGCGCCCGAATCGAATTACGATCGCCGCACGTCCACAGCGCAGGCGACGGGACTGGCGCTGGCGACCGCCACCCGCGAACAGGCGCGTGCTCTCGCGACACTGCGGGGCGCGCTTTCCGGCTCGCTCCAGTCGTCGCTCGACCGCCGAACCGGGGTGACCCGCTCGCTTTACAATCCGCTCGGTTATCTGACCGGCGCGGCCGCCGGGGAGCCGGCCCGCATCGCGGACGACTTCCTGCGCGGCAACCCGGCGCTCATCGGTCTCGAAGCCGGTGATCTCGATGACCACGAGGTCACGGACACCGTCTTCTCGGCGGTCTCGGGCGTGACCCACATCTACCTGCGGCAGCGCTATCTCGGTCTGCCGATCTACAACGCCCAGCTTCAGGTCCACGTCACGCGGGACGGCCGGATCTCCGGAATCACCAACGGCTTCGTGCCGGGCCTTGCGAAACTAAGAAAGTTAGCGGTGCCGGTGACCAGCGCCGCGGACGCGGTTGCTTCCGCTGCCGCGCACCTTGGAACGCCGCTGCGAAGCCGCCCGCGACTCATGGCGCCGCCCGCCGGCGCAAGACAGCTCACCTCGGTGAGCGCCGCGTCCTTGTCCTCGCGGCCGGTCGATGCGGAGCTGATGTGGCTGCCGATCGGACGGGATCTCCAGCTGGTTTGGCGCTTCCAGGTTCATACGCCCGACGCGCAGCACATCTACGACATGACCGTGGATGCCGAGGGCGGCGCGCTCGATCCGACGGACGGGGGGCGGGTTTTCACGCGCTTCGATTGGGTCACCTCATCCGAGTACCGGGTCTACGAGCAGCCGGTGGAGAGCCCCAACCACACCAGCCCGAGCCCGCCGGCCGATGCCCGCACGCTCGCCGTGAACCCGGAGGACGCGACGGCCTCGCCGCTCGGCTGGCATGATTCCGGCACGACCTTGATGGACGGCAACAACGTGCACGCCTACCTGGACCGCAACGGCAATAACCTGCCGGACTCGCCCCAGGCGACCTGTACCGGCACGCTCCAGTGCGATTTTCCGCTGAACCTCGGCTTGGACCCGGCGAACTCGACCGCGGCCGCCGTCGCCAATCTGTTCTACTGGAACAACCTCATTCACGACGTGCAGTACCAGTACGGCTTCGACGAGGCCGGCGGAAACTTCCAGGAGAACAACTTCGGGCGCGGCGGCCTCGGCAGCGACTCGGTGAACGCCGAGGCCCAGGACAACGCCAATGGCACCTCCAGGTGCAACGCCAACTTCGCCACCCCGACCGACGGCGGCAATCCGCGCATGCAGATGTTCGTCTGCAACAACGCGAGTCCCCAGCGCGACGGCGATCTCGACAACGGAGTGATCGTGCACGAGTACGGCCACGGGATCTCGATCCGCCAGGTCGGCGGCCCCGGCAACTCGAGCTGTCTCAACAACGCGCAGCAGCCCGGCGAAGGCTGGAGCGACTGGTTCGCGCTGGCCTACACCGCCGAGCCCGGCGATGCGGGCCCGGATCCCCGCGGCATCGGCACCTACCTGTTCGGTCTGGCCGCGAACGGCCCCGGCATCCGGCCCCAGCGTTACAGCACGGACCCCGCCATCAACAACTACACCTACCAGAGCATAAACGGCCTCTCGATCCCGCATGGCGTGGGCTCGGTGTGGGCCCAGGCGATTTGGGAGGTCTACTGGGCATTGGTGGACGCCTATGGCTTCGATCCCGATCTCTATAGCGCCATGGGCGGCGCTGGTAACCAGCGTGCCCTGCTGTACGTCAACGAGGGGCTCAAGAACACGGCCTGCTCGCCGACCTTCCTGGACGCCCGCGACGGCATCATCCAAGCGGCCAACAGCTTTTTCGGCGGCCAGGATGTCTGCCTGTTGTGGCAGAGCTTCGCCGCCTTCGGCCTGGGCGCCGACGCGGTGAGCGGCGGCCCCAACAGCACCGCCCCGACCAACGGCTTCCAGCTTCCCGCCGCCTGCGCGGCGCCGCCGCTGCCGCCGCCGGCCTGTCCCGCGGGCAGCATCGATTTCACCGCTTTCCCGCTCGAGGCCTACTCGAATCAGGACGGCGCCGGCACGGTGAGCGTGGAAAGCAACGGCAACGTCCTTTTCATGGAAGGCAATCGCTGGCGCCGCTCGGCCCAAAGTTTCCAGGTCACGCCGGACACCGTCATCGACTTTTTCTATCAGAGCGGCGAGCAGGGCGAGATCCACGGCATCGGCTTCGACGAGGATCAGACGCTGACCAACGCGACCCGGATCTTCGAGTTTTGGGGCACCCAGAACTGGGGTGGCGCGTTCCAACATGCGCCGCGCTATTCGGGGTCGGGTGGCTACGAATCCTTCAGCATCCCGGTCGGTCAGTTCTACAGCGGCAATGCCATGCGCCTGGTCTTCGTCAACGACAAGGACGCCGGCGCGGCGACCAACCTGGGCCGCTTCGCCTGCGTGCGGGTTTCCCGGGAGCCGCCGCCGGGTTGCGGCACGGTCCTGCACACCACCGACTTCGAGTCCGGCGCCAACGGCTGGAGCCACAGCGCCGCGCAGAGCAGCTGCACGACCGGGAGCTGGCTGGTCGGCGATCCCAACGCCGTGGTCAGCGGCGGCGTCACGACGCAGCTCGGCGACGATCACACCGCCGCCGGCGTCAACGCCTTCTTCACCCAGCCGAACATCAGCGCAGGGCGGGACGACGTCGACAACGGCGTGTGCACGGCGCTGTCGCCGACCATCGATGCGCGCGGCTTCGGCAGCGTCGACGTCACGCTCTGGTACTACCACGGCCAGCGCGATGCCGGCGACGACCCCGGCGACGACTTCTTCAGGATCGACCTGTCGAACGACGGCGGTGCGAGCTACACGACCAACCTGGTGTCGATCGGGGACGTGACCTCGAACGCGGCCTGGACCCAGGTGATGAGGACGGTGACCAACCCCGACCAGCTCAAAGTCCGGGTGCAGGCGGCCGACGGCGCGGGACCGGGCGACCTGGTCGAGGCGGGCCTCGACGACGTGCTTGTCTGCGCGCCGCAGTAACCGGCGCGCTCGGGCGTATCAGGGGCTCCGGGCCGTCACCACCATGGTCGCGACGTAGTCCGAGGAGTCGATCCGCCGGGTCGACAGGGTTTGCGGCTCGAGCGCGGTGACGGCGAGGGTAAAGCCGGCGAGCGTCTGAGCGTTGCTGCCGGCCGGCGGCACCCGGAACAGGATTTCCACGGTTTCCGAGTCGAGGACGGCTTCGACCACCATTTGGGCTTCGCCGGCGACAATACAGCTGGCGTCCGTGGGACAGCGCGAATCGCGCGCTACTTCCGTGAAGCGGAGCCCGAGATCGGTGCCTTCGATGCGCAAAGACTCGCCGACGCGAAGCGGAAAGGCTTCACCCAGGGCCGGAGATGGGCTGGCGGCCATGGCGAGAATCGACGCGAGCAGGTAGGTCAAAGTCATGAGTCTCGATTGAACCCCTTAGCCAAACCGGCGTCAACGCGCCGCGCGCCGGTTTTCGCGACGCGTTTCGTTTTCGAGCCCTGACCTTTGGTGTTAAACACACGAGATAGTACGGTTCCCTAAGACGTTCCGCGCGGTGATCGGCGCGGTCACTTCGGCGATCCGTTCAACATCGGAGCAACGCCTTGCGGCCCCAGATAATCCACAAATTCTCCGTCGCCCCCATGATGGACCGGACCGACCGGCACGACCGCTTCTTTCTGCGCCTGATCAGCCGGCGCGCCTTGCTCTATAGCGAAATGATTCCGGTGGGCGCGATCGTCCACGGCGAGCGGGCGCGGTTCCTGGCCTTCGATCCGCTCGAGCGGCCGCTCGCCCTTCAGGTCGGTGGCGCCGATCCCGATGACCTGGCGATTTGCGCCCGGGCGGCGGCCGACCACGGCTACGACGAGATCAACCTGAACGTCGGCTGTCCAAGCGACCGGGTGCAGAACGCCCGCTTCGGCGCCTGCCTCATGGCCGAGCCGGACTTGGTGGCCCGTGGTGTCGCGGCCATGGCCGCGGCCTCGGACCTGCCGGTTACGGTCAAGACCCGGATCGGCATCGACGAGCGGGACCGTTACCGGGATCTCAAGGGCTTCGTCGAGACCGTGGCGGCGGCGGGCTGCCGCAGCTTCGCGATCCACGCCCGCAAGGCCTGGCTGAAAGGGCTTAGCCCGAAGCAGAACCGGGAGGTCCCGCCGCTCGACTACGGCCGGGTCTACCGGCTGAAAGAGGACTTCCCCGGCCTGGAGATCGTGCTGAACGGCGGCGTGGTCTCGCTCGACCAGGCCGCGACCCATCTGGCCCGGGTCGACGGCGTGATGATCGGCCGGGCGGCCTACCACGACCCCTACATCCTGGCCGAGGTGGACCGGCGTTTCTTCGGCGACGAGCGGCCGCCGCCGGGCCGCGAGGAGGTGGTGCGCGGCCTCTTGCCCTATGCCCGGGACCTCACGGGCCGCGGTGTGCCGCTGAAGGTGCTGACCCGCCATATTCTCGGCCTGTTCAACGGCCTGCCGGGCGCGCGCCTCTGGCGCCGGCACCTGAGCGAGAGGGCGCACCTCCCGGGCGCCGGTCCCGAGGTGATCGAGCAGGCACTCGAGCTCGTGCTCGACCGCCTGCGGGCCCGCTGCGCGGCGGCCTGATTCCCCGCGGCGGTTCCCGCCGCTATCTGTGCAGCGTGCCGTTGGGGTGGAATGCGTGGAACACGAAGGCGAAGGTGACGTCGTAGGCCACGTCGGTCAGACCGGCGCCCGAGCGGCGTTGCACCACGACGTTGCCGACATCGCGGCCCTGGGCGATCGCCTGGGTGTCGAGGGCGGAGGCCTGCCCGGCCTGCCAGGTCAGGATCAGGTCCCCGGCCTCGATCCGCCCTTCGGCGCGCAGGCGCGCCAGGGCCCAGGCCTGCTCGCCGACCTTGACCACGCGGGCCAGCGGCGCGATGCCCTCGGGCAGGTCGCCGGAATAGAGGAAGGGAGTCGTGGAGCTGTCGTAGCCGACGTAGGGATTGCGCCAATAGGGCCGCAGGTTGTCGTCGTTCGGCACCAGGACCTTGCCGTTCGGGTGGCGCGCGGCAAAGCGCTCGAAGGACTCGAGCCGGGCCGGAATGATGCTCAGCAGGGTGCCGGTGCGTTCGCCGACGATGGCCTCGCCCATGAACTGCTGCCACCAGCTCTCGGTCGCGCGGTCGTACATCACCAGGTCGGAGTTGCGCAGCTTGCCGGTGGTGCCGAATTCCGTGGCCTCGCCCGCGACCCGGCGGTCGAACACGATCGCGGAGTTGCACAGCGGGCAGTAGGTAACCGCGACCGGCAGGCCGCCGACCACGTCGTTGACGATCTCGTGCCAGGTCATGATCTGCAGCGGGTAGGCTCGCGCGTCGCCCTCGATGGTCAGGCCGATCACCGGCTCGTTGGGCTTGAGACCGGTGATCTCGGCGACCGGCTTGAACTTCGGACGGTCGATCGAAGGGATGTTGTCCTTCGGTATTATGCTTCTGATTTCGCCGAGCTCGACCGAGTGCTTGGCGAAGGTCGTGTTCGGCCATTCGCGACGCCAGGACTCGGGTCCGGCCAGGGCGCCGGTTGCCCAGGTGAGCAGCAGGGCGCAAAAGACAACCGATACCACCCTGGCCGGATCTGGTGCACCGGAACGAGCGCGTTCGAACATGGCACCAGGATTGCGCCGATTCGGCTCGAAGGCCAGTCACAAGCACTTGATGAGCGCGCGATCGGAAAGGGAGGGGGGTGAGCTTGCTAGTCGGAGTCGGTCTTGGCGGCCGTCGAGGCCGCGGCGAGAGAGGCGTCCAGATCCGCCGGCATTTGCCGTTCGGATTTCGGGCCTCTTTGCAGCAGCCAGACCAGGCCGCCGCCGGCGCCGAAGGTCAATTGCAGCAGGCCGAAGAAGACCGAGACCAGGGCCGCGTCGCTGGTCGCGGCGCCGAGCAGGCCCAGGCCGAGGACCATGCCGCCTTCGCGCACGCCCCAGCCGGCGACCGAGACCGGCATGGCGGCGGCCAGCATGATCGCCGGCAGCACCGCCAGAGTCTGGAACAGGGGAATGCCGACGCCGATGCCGGCCGCGGTGCACCAGATCGCAAGTGAGATCGCGACGTGGCCCAGCACGGACCCGAGGATCAGCTTGAGCACCAGGGGTTTGTCGCGGCCCAGCGTCTCGACCTCCTGGGCGATGGTCCCGAGGTGCCGGCGCACCGCCGCCCCGGGCAGCCAAACGGCCAGCCGCAGCAGGACAGGAGCACCGATGATCACGAGGATTCCGATCAGGCTGACCGCCGCGGCGGCCCACAGCGGCATGCTGGCCGGGTGCCACCAGGTCAGCGCCACGGCACCGACCAGGGACAGCAGCAGCAGTCCGAGCAGGCCCAGCAGGCGGTCGATGATGACCGAGCGGACCGATGCGCCCAGCGGTCTGCCGCGTCGGCGCAACAGCCACATGCGCATGCCGTCGCCGCCGACGGTGGAGGGCAGCACCTGATTGAAGAACAGGCTGATCAGGACCACGCCGGTCAGGCGCCAGCGGCCCGGCGGCTGGTCGATGGTGGCGAGGATCGTCTCCCAGCGCCAGGTCACCACGATCACGCTCTGGAACGCAATCAGGCCGGCCGCCGCGACCAGCGGCAAGGCGGAGAGCTCGGCCAGCCGCGCGGTGACCTGCGCGACCTCGACGTTGCGCAGCACGAGGGTCAGCAGCAGCGCGGTGACGGCGAATTTGGCGGCCAGGGCCAGTGCGGTCTTGGACATTTGAATCAGGTTTACGCTCCGGGCATCCGCTAGCGATAGCGGCCGTGGTCTAAGATCGCATTAATACCAAGGGTCATGGATAATGAGCTTTTATATCGCTGGAGGGAAACCGGGACTGGCTCCGTTTCACCTCGGGGAAACGGTGCCTGTCCCGCTTTCCCGAGCCGCCGCGAGGTCCGTGGCCAGCCGGCCCGCGCAAAAGGGGACAGGCACGGATTTGCCGGCGCGAATGCGAGCCAGTCCCTTTTCCCGCTCCGGGGCGCGATGCGGCCTGGCGGGCAAGTGCGCCCCGGTGACCGGCTCCCCGGGGGGCCGTGTCAGCTCGATCCCGTCAGCCGATCCAGGCTCGGCGCCAGGGTGTCCAGGACCGCGTCGAGCACCTGCGCCTCGGCCTCGGCATAGCCCTTGGCCGCCCAGCTCATGGCGGCCCGGGTGGCGCCGTCCCCGAGCAGGCGACCGACGGCGTCGGCCAATTCGTTGCCGTCGCTCACCTCGGCGATTGCCCCGGCCTGCTTCATGGCCGCGACGATTGGCTCGAAGTTGGCGGTGTGCGGCCCGGTCAGGATCGCGCAATCCAGCCGGGCCGGCTCCAGCGGGTTCTGGCCGCCCCTGGCGACCAGCGAGCCGCCGACGAAAACCACCTCGGCCAGGCGGTACCACAGGCCCAGCTCGCCGATCGTGTCCGCCAGGTAGATCGCGGTTTCCGGACCGATCGTCTGGCCGCGGCTGCGCAAGGCGATCTCCCGGCCCTCGGCCGCCAGCGCGGCTTCGATCTCCGGCCCGCGGTCGGGGTGCCGGGGGGCGATCAGGGTGACCAAACCCGGGTGCTCGGCGGCCAGCCGAGCGTGGACCTGGGCCGCGATCTGCTCCTCGCCCGGATGGGTCGAGGCGGCCAGCCAGCGCGGCCGTGTTCCCAGGGCTTGACGCAGGGCGGCCAGCTCGTCCGGATCGGCGGTCAGGTCCGGCGCCGCGAACTTGAGATTGCCCAGATAGAGCGGATCTGTCGCGCCGAGCGTCCGGAACCGCTCCCGATCCTGCGGCGATTGGGCCAGCACCTGGGAAAAGAGCCCGAGCAGGCGCCGGCTCAATGGCCTGAAGCGGCGCCAGGAGCGGTACGATTTGCCCGACATGCGGCCGTTCAGGAGCATCAGCTCAATGCCCCGGCGGTGGGCCGCGGTGAGCAGGTTGGGCCACAGCTCCGATTCGATGATCAGGCCGAGGTCCGGACGCCAGCGTTCGAGGAAGGCCTCGACCGCCGCGCCCAAGTCGAGCGGCGCATACTGGTGGATCACGCCGGCAGGCAGGCGCTCGGCCATGAGCGCCGCCGAGGTTACCGTGCCGGTGGTCAGAAGCAGGTTCAGCCCCGGCCGCTCGTCCGCCAGACGCTCGATCAGCGGCAGGCCGGACAGCGCCTCGCCGACGCTGGCGCCGTGCAGCCAGACCAGCGGACCGGCCGGCCGCGCCCGATCGCCGCGGCCGAAGCGCTCGGCCAGCCGCGCCGGATCCTCGCGGCCGCGTCGGGCGCGCCGCTTCAGGTGGGCCCGGATCGCCGGCAGCGAGACGCGGCCGGCCAGGCGATAGAGGCCGAGGGCGCAATCCGCGCTCAGGTCGCTCAGCATGTCGTCCCGAGACCTTGCATCACGGCACTATACGCAAGGAGTCGGCCAAAGCATGCGCCGGATCGGCGGTGTCCCGGAGTTTGGAACCGAATATGCGATCACGGCCGAATGGCTCGGCACTGACATCGCCGCCTTACCGTCTGAATCCATAGATGAGGTCTGCGGCCCCGACGGTCATCAGCAAGCTCGGCACGAGGGAGTCGGCGATCGCGGCAAGGAGGGGCACACCCGGCTCCAGAACGGCACGTTCGGGATCGGCTGGATCATAGTAGACCGTGACCCGTTGACCGGTTCGATAGGTTTCATGGATCGGTTTCACATAGGGCGTGCGCATGTAGGCGGCGCGCGTTCCGAGGTAGGTTGTGCCGCTCACCGTGTAGCGATATTCCAAGGGCTTCAGCCGACTCTTTCCCCGGCGCCGAACGGAGAGCGTTACTTCTCCTTCCGTGGATGGCCACGAAAGGCTTTCCTGTCCGTTTCTGAAATCGCCCAGCGAGGCCGCGGCGCTTATGAGTCCGAACAGAATGAATGCGCCGCAGAAACCGAGCAGCACGATAAGTTTGGCGGTCAATGGCAGCTCCCGATCCGGCTGGTTTGGCGGTGCCGAAGACTACGGCATGACCGGTTTCGTACAAAGGCGTCTCCTTGTCGAGTTGCCAAGCGAAAGATCTCCTTATGGCCCTCGGCGGCCTGACCGTCCGGAGCCGACCCTCGGACCATAGGGCGCGGCGCCACGAGGGGTGCGCTTCAGCAAGGTCCCGCACGCCGAAGATTTGGTGGCAGAATCCGTCGCCCCATATCACCGGCGCACCGCGTCGTTCGACTCTCGAGTGCCATTTGCATTAGACTGCAAGCCATAGCGCGTTCCCGGCGGGGAGGAGGCTCCCGTGGAACCGCAAAGCGTAGAACGCAGGCTCGCCGCTATACTGGCAGCGGATGTTGTCGGGTATGGCCGTCTCATGGGTCAAGATGAGGCGGGCACCCTCGGTGCGCTCGAGGCGCACTGCAAGGAACTGATCAATCCCAAGATCGCCGAGCACCGCGGGCGCGTCGTCAGGCTGACCGGCGACGGCACCTTGGCGGAGTTCGCCAGCGTCGTCGATGCCGTGACCTGCGCAGTCGAGATTCAACGAGCCATGGCCGAGCGCAACGCCGACATCCCAGAGGACCGGCGCATCGTGCTCCGCGTCGGCATCAACCTGGGCGACATCATCATCGCGAACGACGACATTCACGGCGACGGCGTCAACCTGGCGGTGCGCCTGGAGGGGATTGCCAGGGCGGGCGGCGTCGCTATTTCGCAACCGGTTCTCGATCAGATTCAAGACAAGCTGAAAATTGCCTTCGAGGATGCGGGCGAGCACCGGCTCAAGAACATCGCTCGCCCGGTCCACGTTTGGCACTGGGCGGCGTCGGCACCCGCCTTGCACGAAGGACCAACCGACAAGGGCAGTCCCCTGCCGCTGCCCGACAAGCCGTCCATCGCGGTACTGCCGTTCGACAATATCAGCGGCGACCCGGAACAGGCCTACTTCAGCGACGGCATAACCGAGGACATCATCACGGCGCTCTGCCATTTCTCCTGGTTTTTCGTGATCGCCCGCAACTCGAGCTTCACCTTCAAGGGCAAGGTCGTGCCCGTCCGGCAGGTCGGCAGGGACTTGGGCGTGCGGTATGTGCTTCAAGGCAGCGTGCGAAAAGCCGGCAAGCGGTTACGCGTGACCGCTCAGCTCATCGATGCGCGGGCCGATCGGCACCTCTGGGCGGAGCGCTACGATCGGGATCTCGAGGATATGTTCGCGATCCAGGACGAAATCACCGCGAGCGTGGCTCACGAGGTCGCGCCACAGCTGCTGTCGGCGGAGATCAAGCGAGCTCGCCGCCGGACCTTGCCGCATCTCGATACCTGGGGCCGAGTGATGCGGGCCCACGAGCGCTTGGCGTACTACAAAAAGGAAGCGAACGCGAAAGCGCGAAACTTGCTCGAGGAAGCAATCCAGCACGACCGGAATTCGTCGCTTGCCTACGCCGACCTTGCCTTTACCCACTGCATGGACGCTACATTTGCCTGGACGGAGAACATCGAGGCAGCGTTCGCCGCTGCGGTCGAGGCGGCCCGATCCGCGATCGCAAACAACCCGCGCGACCCCTGGGCCCGTTGCATGTTCGCGTGGACCAGGCTTTTCGGCATGCCGGAGCATGAGGTTGCCATCCGAGAACTCGAAGGGGCGCTCGAGACGAACCCGAATTTGGCCTTCGGCCATATTCTTTTGGGTTGGATACTGGCACTTGCCGGTCAGGGTCGCCGCGGCGACCGTCATGCGGAACTGGCGATTCGCCACAGCCCTCGCGATCCTTTCGTCAGCATGTTTTGGGCGGCGCGTGGCTTCACGGCCTTCGCCGTCGGCGCCTACGACAAGGTCGTCGAATTCGGCCACCGCTCGATCCAGCAGGAGCCGCCGTTCATCGGCGGTTACCGGATTCTGGCGGCCGGCCTGGCTCAGACGGGACGGATCGAAGAGGCCCGCGAGGTGGCGGCCGAATTCATGAAGCGGGCCCCGGGCATGACCCTGCGCGTGGTCCGCAAACAGCAGCCCTGGAAGCGGGAACAGGACATGGCCGCGTTCATCGGCGCGCTCCGCAAGGCAGGCCTGCCGGAGTAGCGGACCGGCGCGCTATCCGTTCTGCTGGCAACTCCACGGCACCATACGCAAGGAGTCGGCCAAAGCAGGCGGCGGATCCGGCTAAAGCAATCCCGCCGCTTTGAGTCCGGCAAGGGACTTCTCGGCGTGTTCCTCATCGCCGCCCGCGGCGATCCGGATCTGCTCGGCCAAGTGCTTCGGTGTCATTGCGGGGTTCGCGCGAAGCGCCCGGGTCATGGCTTGTCGCGCCTCGTCGGTTCGGCCCAGCCGACCCAGCGCGTTGGCAAGCGCGACCCAGGCCCCGGCGTATCCCGGTTGGATGTCCAGGCTCTTCCTGGCAAAGCGTACCGCATCCTCGTAGCGGTCCTCGAGCGCACAGGCATTGGCCTTGAAATAGAGCCAGTAGGGAACCATCGGATGATTGGGGGCGCAAGCGAGAATACGGTCGAGCACCGCTTGGCCTTCGCGCAGTCCTTCCGCATCGCCGCCATAACAGAGGGTGCGTCCGAGCCGGCCCCAGCTGTGAAAATCAAAGGGTGCGATATCAACGGCCCGCCGAAGCGCGGCGATCGCCGGTTCGTGTCGCCCGCAATTGCTCCACACCTTGGCAAGGGTCCTCAGCACGTTTGGATCGTCCGGCGACAGATCGGCCGCGCGCTCGACGGCGGCAAGCGCGGCGGCGCGGTCTTGCTCGGGACATTCACTGAAACCGCTGATCACCCGCTGCGTCAGAACCGATGCGACACTGGCATGGGCGCCGGCGTAGGCCGGGTCGATCTCGACCGCCTCGCGAGCCAGTTTCAGAGCCTCGTCTATGGCGCCGCGATTGACCGGCAGGTTCAGCGCCCGGGCCTTTTGCACCAGTCCCCAGGCGTCGAGGCTTTCGGTCGGGCGCCCGCTCGCACGCCGCCATTCGGCGCGCAGATACTCGCCGCCGAAGGCGACGACGATGGCTTCCGCGATCTCCTCCTGAACCGCGAAGAGGTCGGCGAGGCGACGCTCGTAGGTGTTGGACCAAAGCTGGGTGCGACTGGCGGCCTCGGTCAGCTCGGCGATCACCCGCAGGCGGTCGCCCGCGCGGCGTACGTTGCCGGTCAGGACATAACGAAACTGCAGGTCCTGCACCAGCTTCCAAGCATCGCCGCCGTGATCTCTCGAGGCGAAAATCGCCGAGCGGGAGGCGACGCGCAGATCGGAAATCCGAGACAGCAGGTTGCTGATCTCGCTGGCGATGCCATCGGCCAGATAGCTGTCGTTGGGGTCCGGCGACAGGCTGTCGAAGGGAAAGACCGCGATCGACCCCCACGCCTGTTCGAGGCGCGGCGGCGTCGGCCGGGCGGAACGATGGGCGTCGCGCCGCGGCGCGCCGGACAGGATTCGATAGACGCGAAGCGGCTCGACGATGTTCTTGACTTTCCGCTCGCCCAGGTCCTCGAACTCGACGTCGAGCTTCCTGTGCGTGTGCTCGTAAACCGTTCCGGATATGCAGATGCCGCCGGGCTCCGCTAGCCCCTCGAGCCGGGCCGCCACGTTGACGCCGTCGCCGTAGATATCGTCGCCGTCGACCAGCACGTCGCCGATGTTGATGCCGATGCGGAACTCGGTGCGCTGGTCCTCCGGCACGCCATTGTTGCGCTCGGCGATCGCGCGCTGAACATCGACCGCGAAGTTGACGGAATCGACCACGCTGCCGAATTCCATGAGCATGCCGTCGCCCATCAGCTTGACGACCCGGCCGCTGTATTCGGCGGCCTTCGGTTCGACGATCTCGGTGCGATGGGCTTTGAGAGAGGCGAGCGCGCCCGATTCATCGGCCGCCATGAGACGGCTGTAGCCGACGACATCGGCGGCCAGAATCGTGGTCAGCCTGCGCTCCAAGACGGCTCTCCCTTCGCCGACAGACTAGCGATGATGTGGGGTGGAATCCACGGAACTGAACGGGCGCCCGCAGGTCTCTTGCCGGCACCCACAACAGCCTAATCGATTGCCGCGGAAGGCCGACCGGGCAGGGCCAAAGCCTGCGGCGGATCGGCAGTGTCCCGGAGTTTGGAATCCGAATGTCCAAGTGCGGCCAGGAACCGCCGATCGAGTCGGCTGCCTGAGCGGCCGGTTTCGGATCGGAAAGCGGCCGCTCGGTATCACGGCGTGGACAGTGAGAATTGGCCAAACTGTGTAAAAAGAAATTCTCGAAGACCGAGAGGAAATATTGAATCACGAAGTTGGGTTTCGCCACAACAATGATTCGTCCACATTACCTTGCGGAATTAATTGTTGCGCAATTGATCTCAGTGTCCGGGATTTTGCACAGCCTGGACCCGTACCGGACTCGACGCATGATAGCGTCATGCTCCTCGCGCGGTGCCCCCCCGTGTAAAGCGGCAATGAGGGCGCGTAGCCTTGGCGTGAGGATGCCGTGCGTCGGCGGTCGGTTGGATTAGGCTCAACGCAGGCTGCCAAGGGCGCGAGCGAGCGCCGTTGCCGAATCGGAGGACGGAAATGAGAAAGGTCGTTACAGGGGCGTTCGTGTCTTTGGACGGCGTCATGCAAGCGCCGGGCGGGCCGGAAGAGGATCCGACGCGCGGCTTCAAGTTCGGCGGCTGGGTGGTGCCGCACATGGACGAGGTGTTCGGCCAGGCGGTTGACAAGATGTTCGGCCAGCCGTTCGACCTGCTGCTCGGGCGCAAGACCTACGAGATCTTCGCGGCGCATTGGCCGTATGCCGGGGGCGGAGACGATGATTCCATCGCTAAGCTGTTCAACAGCATCACGAAGTACGTCGCGACGCGCTCGACAGTGGAGCTGACGTGGACGGGTTCGGTCGCGCTCCATGACGCGGCGGCGGACGTCGCCCGGCTGAAACGAGAAGACGGCCCTGCGTTGGTGACGCAAGGCAGCAGCGATCTGATACAGACGTTGCTGGCCAACGATCTGATCGACGAGATCAATACGTTCACGTTCCCAATCGTGCTGGGCAACGGCAAGAAGCTGTTCGACAAGGGTGCGAAGCCGGCAGCGTTCAAGCTGGTGGACAACAGGGTGACGACGACAGGTGTCGTGATTTCCTGCTACCAGCGTGCGGGTGCCGTGGAGACGGGCGACTATGCCATGAACCCGCCAACGCCCGCGGAAATCGCGCGGCGCGCGCGGGTGAAGCGGGAGGGCTGAACGGCGTACTGCCCAATGGGTGACCACTTCCGAGACTGGCTAGAAACGCGCTAACCGGTGCTCGCGGTTGGACGGCCGATTTCCGATCCGAAAGCCGACAGTCGCGCCGACGATCATGAACAGCCGCTTCGGTCTGAGTGCCGACCGTCGATGTCGAACCGGGACAAAGCCGCCAGATCCAGGCGCTGCCGCCAGCCGAGCCGCCGGCGGATCTCGCGGTCGTCGACGACCAGCGATCCGGTCAAGCTTTCGATGATCGCCGTGCGACCGGTCGAGCGGCCGTTCGCGCAGTCCGCCTCCCGTTGTCCGATTTGACCCAATGCCGCCCTCCGACAAGACATGATCCTTCTGCCCCTGGTTGCGACGCAACGCGGTGTCCCGTGACGATCAAATTTCTTTGGCGCCGCTGTGTGATTCAGACCCGTGCGCCCTCGGCCGTGCAATCGACGTCCCAGATCAGCGTTCCAGGTTTCGCGCTAAGGGATGTGCCTTCGTGCGGCGCCATTCCGCTGGAGCAAGGCCGGTCACTTTCTTGAAGGTGCGGCTGAACGCGGCTTCGGCGCGGAAGCCGACCTGTTCGCCTATGGCTGCCACCTTGGTGCCGCCGTCTGCCAACAGCCGTGCCGCAAGCTGCATGCGCCACAGCGTTAGATAGCGCATCGGCGTCTCGCCGACACAGCGGGCAAAACGTTCCGCCAGCACCGAGCGGGAGACACCCGCCGCGCGGGCCAACGCCTCGAGAGTCCAGTCCCTTGCCGGCTCGGCGTGAAGCAGGGCCAGCGCGCGCCCCACCTTGGGATCACGGAGGCCCGCCAGCCAACCGGGCCCATCCGCCGAATGCGTTTCCAGATGGCGGCGCAATAGTTCGACGAACATCAACTCGCTCAGGCCCAACCGGATGCTCTCACCGCCGGCGCGCGGCCTCTGTATCTCCGTCATGGCGAGGTCGATCAACTGATCGAGCAGGTCTGCGGAACCGCCGCTCGGGCGGCGAATGTGCAGGATCGGCGGAAAGGTGGCGAATAGCGGGTTGAAAGGGCTCAGGTCGCAGCCGAGAAAGCCGCAAATGAATTTTGCCTTTGGATGCTTGCCGCCGCCTTCGGGGATGATGAACGGCAGTTTCCCGGCGGCGAGGTCGCGGAAGAACTGCAGGGTCTGCTCACGGTCCAGCTCTGGCGGGACACCCGGCGCGCTCGTCATGAGATAGGGATCGGCATGCGGGAAGACGATGATATCGCCGGCATCAAAGGCGATCGGCTCGACGCCCGGCACGCTGGCCAGCCCGCGGCCTTCCACAGCCACATGGTAGGAGACGACATGTCTCGCGCTGGGCAGGATGATGTCGGCGTAATCCCGTGCAGGGGGAACCTCGACGCACCAGGGGCTGGTCGCGTCGATCATGAAGAAAAGCGCGCCCTTTAGCTTCACCGTCCGCAGCACGTCCGATAGCGGATCGAAATTTCCGACAGGCGCCGCGGCGTGCATTTCGGACGATTCGGCAAGTGTTCCGGACGGCTCGTCATGGGCAATCGGCATGGCTCACCCCTAGACTCCCGGTCCACCGGTTAAAGGCAAGAGTAGTACCTGGGACCACCGAACGGAAAGGTATCACCATGAACGTGATGAAACCGAAACAGTCGCCGGCCGAGATCTATGATGAGAAGTTCGTGCCTGCCCTTTTCGGGCCTTGGGGAACGGTCGTGGCAAATGCGGCCGGCATCTCGCCAGGAGAAGCGGTCCTGGACGTCGCTTGCGGCACCGGCGCCTTGACGCTTGCGGCCGCCGCAATCGTGGGCCCGGACGGCCGGGTCACGGGCCTCGACGCCAATCCCGAGATGCTGGCGGTCGCGCGGCGCAAGACCGGTGACATCGACTGGCGCGAGGGAGTGGCCGAGAACCTGCCCTTCGACGATGCGAGCTTCGATGCCGTGATCAGCCAGTTCGGCTTCATGTTCTTTGACGACCGCCCGCGGGCCCTTTCGGAGATGATGCGTGTTCTGAAGCCGGGCGGGCGTCTGGCCGTGGCGGTCTGTGGCGCCCTGGAACGATCGCCCGGCTATGCGGCCTTTGCCGAGCTGTTGGACCGGCTGTTCGGCGAGGCGGTCGGCAACGGCTTCCGCGCTCCGTTCGTGCTGGGCGATGCTGATGAGCTTAGCCGAATCGCGGCCGCCGCCGGAATTGACGGCGCTTCGGTCCAGGAGCGTGACGGTACCGTCCGCTTCCAATCCGTCGCCGAACTGGTGGCCACGGAACGGGCCTGTGTCTGGACGCTCGGTGGCATCCTCGACCAGGCGCAGTTCGATCTGTTGTCGCGGGAGTCGGAGCAGGCATTGCGGCCCTTTGCCGATACTGACGGATTCGTCAGCTTCGACATGCCGGCCCTGATTGTTCTGGCCCGCAAGAAGGAGTGACAACGGGTCAATGCCGATGCCAGACACTGGTCACTGGACGCGCTGATACCCGCTACGCTGCGGTCGCTGCTGGGGCACGCGGGCGGGCTCACTCTCGACGGGTTCGCCGTCCATCGAACGGCGGTTCTTGACTTTCGACGGCCTAGCGATCGCGGCATGTGAACGACCGGTTTCCGATCCGACCGCCGACCTTCGCACCGCCGGTCAAAAGGAGCCGCTGCGGGTCGATTGCCGTTTCTCGATGTCGAATTGAAACACGGCCGTCAGGTCCAGACGCGGCCGCCAGCCGAGCCGCCGGCGGATCTCGCGGTCGTCGACGACCAGCGATCCGGTCAGGCTTTCGATGGCCGTCGTGCGGCCGGTCAGGCGGCCGGCCAGTTTCAAGAGGCCAACCGGGCAGGGCCAGAGGCGGGCCGGCCGGCCGAGTGCGGCGGCCACCTGGCGCACCAGCTCCGGCGTGGAGACCGGGGCGCCGTCCGACAGGCCGAAGACGCCGCCGGGCGCATGCGGGTGGCTGAGCGCCAGCTCGATCGCGTCGACCAGATTGCCGAGGTGAAGCACGCTGCGCCGGTTGTCGATCGAGGCGATCGGCAGCGGCAGGCCGAGCCGCAGCAGGTGCAACAGCCGCGCGAACTGGCCCGTTGCGCCAGGCCCGTAGACCAGCGGCGGGCGCAGAGTCACCACCTCCAGGCCGGTTTCCTCGGCGACCCGGGCGAGCGCGCCCTCGGCCTCCCATTTGCTTTGGCCGTAGGGCGACGCCGCTTGGCCCGCGGCGATCCGCTGTTCGGCCCGCTGGGCGGCGACCGAGCCGAGGAACAGGAAGCGCTGCACGCCGGCGGCCGCCGCCTGGCGGGCGAGGTTTTCGGTGCCCTCGCTATTGACCCTGCGGTAGACGGCCAGCGGGTCGGCCTCGCGTTCCGCCAGGACGTGG
Source organism: Kiloniellales bacterium (assembly GCA_041617155.1). GTDB lineage: Bacteria > Pseudomonadota > Alphaproteobacteria > Kiloniellales > JAKSDN01 > CAMYKD01. The sequence goes on along the minus strand of JBFJPL010000020.1, from coordinate 12,980 downwards.
ACCCGGGCCGCGGCGTGCACCACGGCATCGACCCCGTCGAGCGCGGCTGACCAGTCGGTCGATCGATCGATCTCGCCGTTGATCCGGTACTCGACGCCGCGCACCGGATGGACGGGCTGATTTCGTCCCGTGCCGCGCACCCGGTAGCCGGCTTCGACAAGGCGGCGGCAGACCGCCGCGCCGACGAAGCCGCCGGCCCCGGTGACCAGCACGGCCGTCGAGGCGTTCAAAACCGCAGGCGCTTGAGCACGGCCCGGGCGCCATAGTGCGCCATGCACCACGAGGCCCGGACCAGGCCGAGACCCTCGGACTCGCGGTAGACGCGCCAGGTCCAGGCGGCCGACCGCCCCGGGCGGCTGGACAGCGACCCGGCGACCGCGCGGTAGCGCGCCAGGTCCTCGTGCAGGCCGCGGGCGACGAAGCCGCGGCGCAGCAGCGACAGCCACAGGATGTAGTCGTCGCGCCGCGCGGTCGACAGGATGAGCGGACCGGTCTGCTCGCTGTCGACCATGGCGGTCAGGGTGGCGATCGCCGTGTTCTTGAGCAGCTCTTCATAGGTCAGGCAATCGGGAACCCGGATCAGGCGGCCGGTCCGCCGGCCGTCCGCGGAAATCCGCCGGAACGCCGTGTAGGACAGCGCGCAGCCGGTCTCGCGCATGAAGGCGGTCTGGCGCGCCAGCTTCTCCGGCAGCCACAGGTCGTCACTGTCCAGAAAGGCGATGTAGCGGCCCTTGGCGCGCGCGAGCGCGGCGTTGCGCGCCGTGCCCGAGCCGGCGTTGGCGGCGCGGCGGATCAGCACGATACGCGGGTCCGAAGCGGCGGCCGCCACGACCACGGCGGCCGTGTCGTCCTGCGACGCGTCGTCGGCGATCAGAATCTCCCAGTCCTCCAGGCTTTGCCCCTGGACCGATCGGATGGTCTCGCCGATCCTGGCGGCGGCGTTGTAGGCCGGGGTGATGACGCTCACGCTCGGCGCGGCCGGGTTCATTCGGCCCGTGCGCGTTTCGGCGCCCGCGACAGCAGCTTCCGCCAGACCGCCAGGCGGTGGCGGGTCAGCCGGTCGACGTCGAAGCGCTCGCTGACCGTGTTGTGGGCGCGTTGGCCAAGGCTTCCGGCCCGTTCCGGGTCGGTGAAGATATCGACGATCCTGGCCGCGGCGGCCGCGACGTCGCCGGGCGCGACGACGAAGCCGGCGAGGCCGTCGGCCAACAGCTCCTCGATCCCCGGCGAGCGGGCGACCACGCAGACGCAGCGACGCAGCATCGCTTCCTTGACCGCGTTGGGCAGGCGCTCGGAGGAATGGCGTGACATCGACAGCATGACCTCCGCCTGCGCCATCTCGGCGAATACGGTCGGCTGACCGACGTGTCCGGCAAAGGTCACCCGGTCGGCGATCCCGAGCTCGTGGGCCAACCGCTCGAGTGCCGCCCGTTCCGGGCCATCGCCCAGTACCACCAGGCTAGCTGTCGGGTGATCCCGGTGGACCAGCGCGAAGACGCGCAAGGCATCGTCGGTGCGCTTGCCGGCGATCAGCCGTTCGGCGACGATGATGCGACGCGCCACCTTGGGGCGGCGGCCGGCGTCGCTTCCGTCCGGCTCGACGCCACGATAACAGACCTCGATCCGCTCCGGCGCGACCCCGAGGCGCTCGATCGCGGCGCGGTTGGCCTCGGCGTGAGTCCAGATCACGGGCAGCCTGCGGGCCAGGGCGCCGCTGCCGCCGTAGCCCTGCTCCAGATCGTAGGCGCCGAGGAAGAGCGAGACCAGCGTCTCGGGCAGATGGCGCTCGACCAGCAGACCCAGCAGGCTCGGGTAGTGGCCCCAGAAGAGGTGCAGCACGTCGGGACGCTCGCGCGCGACCCGGGCGAAGAGGTCGAGCATGTGCGGCGCCAGCACCAGGCTGCGCCAGAAATGGCCCGGCCGGCTCCAGCCGTGCCTGAGCACCAAGGCGATCAGGTGGAGCAGCACGCGCGGGCGCCTGAGCCCGGCGAGGAGGCCGCGTGCGCTGGCCGCCGCCGAGTTGTGCCCGAGCGCCAGATCGGCCAGGCCGCTTTCGGCCAGGGCGGCCGCCGCGTTCGCCGGGCGCGCGCGCAGCGCCTCGACCGAGACGGCGGCCCCGGCGCGCCTGAGCGCGCGCAGCTCGACCGCGGCGAAAGCCTCGGACGGGACCGGGAACTGCATGGTGACGGTGAGTACGCGAAGCCGCTGCGTCATCGGCTCCGACGACGGTGGCGGCTCCACCATTTCACCGCCGACGGCAGGTTCCGGCCGCGAAGGCCAGCACCTTTTCGGCTCTCGCATTCCAGGTATAGTCCGCCAGGAAGTCCCGTTGTGCCTGACCCGCCAAGCGCTCCCTTTGGTCTTCGTCGCGGCCGAGTTCCGTCAAGGCCTCGGCCCAAAGATCGAGGTTGTCCGGGTCGACCAGAAGCGCGTTTTCGCGGTGCCTCAACACCTCGCCGATGACCGGCAGATCGGAGGCGATGATGGCCTTCCGCCAGGCCATGTACTCGAATAGCTTTAGGGGCGACATGTAGTCGGCCGTGCGCTCGCCGGCGTGGGTCTGGACGTCGCGCTGATAGGGCGCGAGGACGATGTCGAGGCACGGGTAGTGGTCTTTTAGATCGGCCGGCGGGACGAAGCCCACGAACTCGAGCTTACCGCCGCCGCCGCGACTTCGATAGCACGCGATATCGGCCTCCTGTCCGCCGATGATGCGGAAGCGGATGTCCTTGAATCGTTCGGCCAGCCCGATGATGACCTCGATTCCCCGGCCCGGATAAAGATGTCCGACATAGCCGACGGTCAGATCGCATGCGTCGCTCGACGTTGCATCCTCGGTCGGGTCGGGCTGGTCCGCTCCGTCGTGTGCGACCAGCACCTGCGCCTCGGACAGGCACGCGAAGCGTTGCAGACAGATCCGCTTCAAAGCCGAGGAGATCACGACCAGACCGGCAAAGCCGGCGCGAGCGAAGATGAAGCGGGCAAGCCAGCCATGGATCATGGTCTTGGGCGGCGCGTGGAGTTCGATGGCTAGGGGAATGCCGCACAGGGCGGCGCCGGCGAGCCAGTAGATGTTTCGTCCGTATATCAGGTCGAAGCTGCGGGAACGGACCGTTAGATAGCCGATCAGAATGTCCAGTGGGCGCAGTAAGACGTGCAGGCGCAGTTTGGTGGCGATGCCCGGAAGCCCTATGCGGGGCGGAAAAGCCAGGCGGAACCCCGGCGTCACGTCATAGAAGGCGAAGACGTCGTCGACCGGCTCGTTGCCCTTGAAAGCGTGCAACGTGACCTCGTGGCCGAGCCGTGCAAAGGCCTGGCACATCTTCATCACGTGCACGCTGTTCGCCGTGCGCGAGGGAATCGAAGAAGCTGAGAGATAGGCGATGCGCACGGGCCAAAATCAATCGTAGAACGGCAGAAAATCGCGAATCACGCAGCTCCAATCGTGGTGCCTGGCCCAACTCACGGCCCTGCTCGACAAACGCTGGCGCAGCTCCGGGTCCTCGATCAGCGCCTCGATGGCCGCCGCGGTGCTGGCGACGTCGCCTTCTTCGGCAAGCAGGCCTGTCTCGCCGTCAAGAACCGCGCTCGGCACACCACCCGACCGGGAGCCGATGACCGGCAGGCCGGCGGCATTGGCTTCGAGATAGACCATGCCGAAACCCTCGAAGCGCCAATCCCGGTTGACCGGCGTGTGGATATAAACGTGGGATGACCATAGGGCCTGTCGCAAATCCTCGTCGGGCAGAAAGCCCGGGAATTCGACGTGGCCGTCGATCTTGAGCTCGCGTGCCAGTGCCCGAAGCTTCGGTTCTTGGTTCCCTCGGCCCACGATTTTCAATTGCAGCTCCGGATGTCGATCGGTGAGCCGGGCAAGGGCACGCAGCAGAATATCGTAACCCTTGCGTGGTTTCAGGCCGCCAACCGCAATCAGACGGAATTGATGGTCGGGCATTTCCCCAGGCTGTCCCCCGCTAAAAAACCCGAAGTCGATGCCGTTGCGGACCACTGTGAACTTTTCAGCGAGCTTTGGATCCCCGGTAAGCTGCAACATGACGTCCCGGGTGAACTCACTCGAGCAAGTGATGACATGGGCGGAACGGAGTAGCGCCCGTTGGATTGGTGCATAGACCCGGGACCGCAAGGGTCGGACCGCAAAGGTGCCCTGGCATGTCAGGATCAGCCGCGTCCGGTGCTTGCGGGCGAGGCGCCCGGCCAGGAAGGCCAAGGCGCTGTCGGTCAGGGCGTGGATTGCAGAAAATCCCCGGAAACGGTCGTCGTTGCAGATGGTCAATTTGATCAGATCGAACGGCGAGTAGTACTCGCCAACAATGGGCAGCGCGTAACGGACCCGTCCGGCCGGCAGGAAATCCACCTGCGGATGATTCGCCGGCAGGAACAGGAGAAAATCGTCGCGGTGCTCTGCGAGTGCCTTGACATAGTTGACCGTGAAGACCCCCCAACCGGCGTCTGCCGTGGCCGAGCACGAGAAAAGCGCTAGGGTCATGTCAGCGCAACGCGTCGATCTGGCGAGCGAGATTCTGCCAAGTCAGGTGCCGGACTGTCTTGCGGATATCCTGGCGGTTCTCAAAGGCTTGGTCGATCAAGTCGCAGACGTGGCCGACCTCGGCATCCACCGGAAAAATGTAACCGTTGCGGCCATGCTCGATAATGTCGGGCGCAAAGCCGGTGTCGCTGGCCACCGGGACGATGTTCTCCATCATTGTCTCGATCAGCGGAATCGGACCGCCCTCCAGCCGGGCGGGTGAGACGAACACGCTCATCCGCTTGTACAGTGCGGGATAGTCCGCATAGGGCGCCGTGACGTACTCGAAGTTCTCAAGAGCGATCAGGTCCGAGAACTTGGGATAGGCCTCCCAATCGCGCCCCAACAGGAGAAACGACCGGTGGGGCATGGCCTCAACGATCTCGAAGATCCGGTCGGGGTCCTTCCGCAGGTAGTAGGCGGCGGAGAACCCTACCAGTCCCGCGGCAGATCTTTCGTGACCTTTGAAAAAATCCGGGTCGGCACCGCACAGGACATAGGCAATTCTATCCGGCTGGACGCCCTTGGCGATCAGATCGTCACGGGCGCGCGAACCCATGGTAATGACTTTGGTGGTCTGGTTCAGCCAGAAGACCAGTTCCCGTTCGTCCATGCCGATGTCCCTTGGGTGGGTGTACCAAACGAATACCTGTCCATGGAAAAGCTGCGGCCAACGAAGCAACGCGGGCCTGATCAAGGCGTAGTGCGAGAGGGCGTAGGTCCTTGCGGCGGGCAACTGGGATGCGGGCAACGAGGACCCTTGGTAGTAGGTAGCAGCCTCCGACGGCCAATGCCTCACGATTTCCGAGGAGATCGCGTCCAGAACCCAGCCTCGGGCCTTGGCCGACACGACGCAAATGAGATCTTTCCGCGGGGTCTTCGGGGTCGTCGGCCACAGGAACAACCAGTAGCAGGAGAGAGAAATGAGTTTCGCCAAGCGGTATCGATTTTTGAACAACCGCGAGAGGATCAGCCTACAGATCACCCTCCTATATACAAATCTATCGAAAAACCTACGGTACAATGCCGCCCCCGATTAGAACTGCGGGTTTCCGGCCGACCGGCAAGATCACGATGCGGCTCGTCTTGTTGGCTGGCCTTAGGTCGTGGACGACCCTGACGAGACGGCCTTCGCCACCTGCTGGTCGTCGGCGCGGGCCATCATCTGCACGAGTTCGTCCAGCCCGGTCTTGGAACGCCATCCGAGCTTTTCCTTGGCTTTGGTCGCATCGCCTAGAAGCCATTCCACTTCGGCGGGGCGGTAAAACGCCGGATTGATGCGCACGCGCACCGCGCCGGTCTTGCGGTCGATGCCGATCGTCTTCTCGGCCTCGCCCTCCCAAACGAAATCCATGTCGAAAGCACGCCCGGCTTTTTCGACGAAATCACGGATCGTATGGCTCTCGCCGGTGGCAAGGACGTAGTCGTCCGGACTGCCCTGCTGCAGCATCATCCACATGCCTTCGACATAGTCGCCCGCGAAGCCCCAGTCGCGCCGCGCATCGAGGTTGCCGAGCTCCAGGATTTCCTGTTGGCCGTGTTTGATACGTGCGAACGACCGCGTGATCTTGCGGGTGACGAAATCATGTCCCCGCAAGGGGGATTCATGATTGAACAGAATTCCCGAAGTCGCATGCAAGCCATAGGATTCACGGTAGTTTACAGTTATCCAATGACCGTAGACCTTCGCGACGCCATAGGGACTACGTGGATGAAACGGCGTTTCCTCCGTTTGCGGCGTTTCACGGGCCTGGCCGAACATTTCCGACGAGGAGGCCTGATAGAACCGGGTATCGGGACTCACCGTGCGGATTGTTTCGAGAAGCCTGGTTACGGCAACAGCATCGACTTCCGCCGTGTAGATCGGCTGATCGAACGAGGTGCTGACGAAGCTCTGCGCCCCTAGATTGTAAAGTTCATCGGGCCGCAAATCTGCGATGAGACGATGAATGTTGGCGTACTCCGCCAACTCGAAGGGGATGAATTCGACCTCTTTCTCGATGCCGAGCTCCACCAGGCGGCCGGCGTTCATCACCGAGCTACGCCGGGCGGCGCCGAAAACACGGTAGCCCTTGGAAAGAAGAAATTTGGCCAGATAGGCGCCGTCCTGGCCGGTGATGCCGGTGATGAGCGCGGATTTCGTCATCTATGGTTCCCTGTTTTCGTGTGCATTCCTGGCATCCTCCGACCGGGGCTGCTTGCTCGGCGCAAGACGACGGATAGCCGTATCGTCACCAGCCGCGAGGTTTCGCTAGCCAGCCGGCAATGTACCAATACTTCAGGCTTTCCGGCCCACGAGCAGGGTCGTGATATGGTGTTTGCCCCTGCTGGACCGTTTCAGAAGCCTCGAGCCGACCTTGAGCATGATGCCGGACAGGCCAAGCGCCTCCATGATGAAAGGCGTGATATTTATCGGATTGATGTAATAGGCTTTCTCCACGGCGAAACCGTTTTTGATCACGGTCTCTTTGATCGTCTCCATATTGTAGAAGTTGCAGTGTGTTGGATCGCCCCAATGGGAATAGAGCAGGTTGCTGCGGCGCATGCCTTCGGTGATCTCGCAATTCGGGACGGAGATGATGATGTTGTTTCGGCAGACGCGGTGGAATTCGCGGAGCGCCTGGTCGGGATCAGCCAGATGTTCGAGCGTCTCGAAGCTGCACACCGTGTCGAAGCTGCCATCGCCATAGGGTAAATCGGTCGCGCTCGCTGTCTTGAACAAGGAAGGGCGCTCGGCCCAGCTGTCAAACGCCGAGAAATCGACACCTTCGATCCGCCGTTCGTCGGCGAGCGCCAGCACATACGCCCCGGAGCCGCAGCCAACGTCGAGGATTGCTTCCCCGCCATACTCAAGCAACGCCTGCATGCGGTACTTATTGGTACCGCGCCGGGCATAGCGTTGTTGCGCCGACTCGTTCATTTCCGAATCAACCACCTTTTGACCTGCCGGGCTTCCTCCACGAGGCCGAACCGCGCGGCGATGCGGTAGACGATGTCGCGGAGCCGTCTCTTCAGTGGTACGCGAGTGCTCGGCGAGACGTCGATCGCCTGGAGAAGGGGATTGCGATCGAGTTCGCCGCATAGGCGAGCAAAATCCTCGACGTAGCTGTCGAGCCCGAGGAACGGCGTCAGGGAGACGACCTCTACACCCCGCTCGCGTAGGACCGAACGGACCTCGGCCAACCCCTCGTAATACTGGCCATAGCGGTGATCGGGGTTCGCGCCTTTCCAACGGGTGTGTTGTTGATGGCCATGGTGATTTCCCATCAAGGCGCAGTTGTCGCAGCCGACAAATACGATGTGTTTGGCGCCCATGTTAGCCGCCAGGTTGGCGCCGGTCTGGGCGATCGATGACCAGATGTAAAGATAGTCCTCGGTCGGCCGGCGCAGCCAATCGATGATTCGCCCCGCGTTTGACGGGTCCGTCGGCTTGTTGGTGGCAGGCTGCCCATCCGTGCGAAAGAAGTAGAAGTTCTCCAGGGCATGGGCGAACTGTGGGTCCGTCAATGTCTTTCTGGACTTCGGCAGCGTCGTGATCCAGGTGATTTCCGGCCGCGGCTGCTCTCCCTCCATGAACTCGGGTACGTTCAGGTCGGGGTGGATGGTGATGCCGTAGGTCACCGGGACGTTTTTCCAGGCCATGTTGAGGCCGATCGTGACCTTGTCGGCCAGGAAGGCCACTGGGAAAACCCTCATGCTGGTGCCGGAGCCGACGACGTAGATCGTCTCTCCCTCGTGCCGGCCATAGAGCAGCCGGACCGACTTCGCTCCCCCGTCGTTCAAGTGCGTCCGTTCGCTGGAATACCGGGCCGTGGGCATTCTAAGCAAGGAGGTCCAATGCGTCTCGCCGCACATGGCCCTTTTCAATCTCGGAAGTTATGAAGTCCTTCGATATTCCGCCTTGCGACAGGCACTCGGAAAGCATCGAGAAAAACAGCTCGACCTGCCTCGTATCCGGATGGGGCAAGTAGACCTTCGATTGATTGTCGGATTTGTCAGAGGAGACAGGCCGGCCCAGCAAACGCTTGGCCAGATCCACCCATGGCCGGGGAACGATAACCCATTTGGGCGGAAGTCTTTTCGCGGCCGGCTGTTTCTCGACCGTGGAGAAGTCGATCGGCAGACCGGTCTTCCACGGCTGCGTCAGGCGCCCGGTATTGTGGAGCAGCTTGGTTTCCTTGGTTAGTCTGTCGAAACTGTTCCATGCCTCCGGCAGTTCGCCGATCGTGTCGGGGTCCTCAAGATGTAGGGATACCCAATCACGATAGTCCCGCTTGCCGGCGAACATCTCGTCAATCGCCGCTTCCCAGCGCCAGTGTTTCAGCTTGGCGCAGTCGAGCAGCATGACGCTCGAGGCATAGTAGCCGGGCTTGGCGTCCGATCCTTCGATGTGACGGCAAAGGATGGCTTTGCCGTCCATGTTCATGTCCAACAGCTCGAAGATGTCGCCCAACGCAAATATGTCGGGGTCGATGACTGCGGCGCGCCCCTCGTAGCCCATCAACTGCGGCGGCAGGAACCTGAGCGGCGTGAAGGACTGTAGATCCTCGTTGTCCCAGACGACCTCGATCCCATTCCGCTTGTACTTGCAGCCCTCTTTCCCCAAGAGGTGGGGATAGTCGCGCAAGTGGATCAGCTCGACGGAAAAGCGCTCGCCGAGCGCCGTGTTGCGCTCTAGGCAATGCTTTGCCACCAGGGCGCCCAGCATTTGCTTGTGATTGGTGTGGATGTAGACCTTCATTGCAATTACACCTGGCCTGTCACTTCCGATCGTCCGTAGCCGTGCTGCTAATGAGCAGGAATGTGGCCGCCTTACCAGCACTTTCCAGGGAGAATCCCGGCTCTCCTCCTGATCCTACAATAGCTACTGACTGGACCTTCGAACCGGAACGTGGAGGCGAGCACGGGATCTCGTTAGCGCTCATAACAATCGCTGAAGTGTCCGCAAAGCGTTTGGTGCGACTTGCAAGCTTCGGTGCGGGTAAGCCGCTAAGTCTTGACAACAAGGCACTGGCCGGTCGGCAGTGCGATCACATGTTCGGGCTTGTCGGCAAAGAAGTCGTCAAATGCCAGCTTGGCCCCCGGACAACTGCTCGACCCATAGTCATCGCAAATCAGAACTCCATTTTTTATTAGCTTGTCATAGAAAAATATTATGCTATCTCTTGTCGGTTGGAATAAATCAACATCTATATGAACGAAACAGAAGCTTTCTTTTTCGATTTCGTGGAATTTATCCGGGATCCACCCCCTATGAATTATTATCATTGAGCGGAATGGCGCAAGGTTTTCCATCACATGTTCTTCCGAATAAGCAAGCGAACCCCTTTTCCATGGTGTTTTTCCATTCCGACCGAGATCTTCCGGTGCCGGTTCGGAGATCCCTTCGAAGGAGTCGAACAGGTGCATAGGCTTTCGTGGGCCGTCCTCGAAACCCTTCAATATCGCGTATGATGACTTGCCGGCCCGCACCCCGCACTCGGCAATGCTACCGTCCAACCTGGCGGCTGCCTTAGCAGCGGCATAGAGAAAAAAGAGCCTGTCATCGGGAATTCCGGGAATGTCCAGTTTGCGTAGTTTCCCGAATGCGCGATCGTTCAACCAAAAAAGATGGTGTCCGTAAACGAATAAATTTTGTTTTTTTGCTATACGAGAAATATATCTACTCCATGAAATGCGTTTTTCTTCAGGTGTTCCGAAATACCTCATCAAGAAATTGTAAGTTTTACTTTTAGGGTGAAAGAAATTCAGAAGGAGGCGCCGCAGCCTCCATCCAATGCCATGTCGGATCCTTTGGACAAGAGTCGTCATTCGAGCCACTTGATCGGTTGAAAGTATAAGCTGCCGGAGGCCCGCGGCAGTGACTCGACGCGAAACACAAAGCTTTCGACTGCGTCCAGCATACCGAGTTTCTCGTTTTCCAGGGCGTAGAGCTTGGCGGAATAGATGCCGCCCTTGAGGTACAAGGGATCGAAGGTGATCCCCACGATGTTGCGGCCTGGCTCGATCGGCCAGGCATGCTGCCAGTCGTTCGAATGAAAGCGCAGAACCGTGCTGCCGTCGCGCGACAGATCCTTGATCAGGAGTCCGAGAAACAGCTTGGGCATGGGTTCGTGAGCGACCAGCTCGACCATGATGCGCCCAGGCTTGCCGCATTGGAGCGCGGTGACGGGATTGCCGCCGCCATCGGCCAGCCGCACCGCGACGATGTCGATGTTGGCGCCGGACCGGTGGTCCTCGCGCGCCAGGGTTCCGTCGGATCTGCCGAGCCGGTGGTCGAACATGGCTTCTTCGTATCGGTTCAGAACGCTGGCGGTGTCGCCAGTTTCGACCACTGCGCCCTTGTGGAGCAACAGCGCATGGTCGCAGACCCCGAGTATCGCGTTGGGGTTATGTGAGACCAACACGATCGAGGTGCCCTGGCTCTGCAGCTCGGTGAGCTTGCGATAGCACTTGGTCCGAAAACGCATGTCGCCGACCGCCAGGACCTCGTCGACCAGCAGGATATCGGGTCGCACCTGCATGGCGCAGGCGAAGCCCAGGCGGGCGGCCATGCCGGAGCTGTAGGTTCTGAGCGGCGCGTCGATCGCCTCTTCGATCTCCGCGAAAGCGATCACCGCGTCGGACACGGCCTTTATCTTCGAGAGCGACAGGCCGAGAATCGACAGGTTGACCACGATGTTCTCGCGACCTGTCAAAATCGGATTGAAACCGGCCCCCAGGGCGATCAACGGCGCCAATCTGCCGCGCACCTCGATCGAGCCGGTGTCGGGTTTGATCAGGCCCGCGATCAGGCGCAGCAGTGTCGTCTTGCCGCTGCCGTTGGGACCCACGAGCCCCAGCGCTTCGCCCCGCTTCAACTCGAAGCTGACGTTGCCGAGCGCCCAGAATTCGCCTGTTCTGAGACGATCGCTGGCGCGCCGGCCCCGAAACACGTCGGACCAGACATCGAGAGCGGCATAGAACAGCGAGCGTTTCAGACTGCGGCAGAATTTTTTCGACACGCCTCTGAGGCTGAGCACTGTGTCTGGATCTGCTCCTTGCAAGATCGTCATAGTCCCGACCTCACGCCCCGCTGCGCTCGATCACGTAGGGCAGGGAAATGCGGTACAGAACCCAGGCCAGCAGCAAGCCGACCATGCCGACGGCACTCATCAAAAAGAATTGCGGCAGCAGGGAAAGCTCACTGTTGAGAAGGGTCTCGCGCGTGGTGACCAGGAGCGAGGAGGCCGGATTGTATCTGACAATGGTCGCGAAAACGCCGCTTTCGGGCACTGGGTAGACGACTGGCGTCACGAACATCCAGAAGCCGAAAACCACCGTCAGGCCCCTTGAGAAATCCTGAAACAGGACCGCCAGCGGCGCTAACAGCAAACCCAGGAAAGTGCCGAAGAGGATCAGGCTGCACAAGGGCAGCAGGGCCAACAGCGAGGAGAGGTCGACGGCTAACCGATACCAGATGAGGACCGCGATCAGCAGAATCAACTTGATCGAGAAGTTGAACAAGACGCCGAGTAGGCGGGACAGGACCACCGCTTCCGGCGGGAAGCGCAGCCTCTTCATAATGGCTTGGCTCTCGGCCAGACCGGCCATTGGCGCGCGGACCGATTCCTGAAAGGTCTGCCATAGGATCACGCTCAACATGACATAGGCTGGATAAGGAATATTCGTTTCGCCGAAGTTGACGACCTTGGCCTTCGACAACAGCGTGAACCCCGCCGCGAACACGATCGGCGGCACGAAGGCCCAGAAGATGCCCAGGATCGACTGCCGATAGGCCGCTTTAGTATCCCGCAGGAAGAGCACCAAGGACAGCTCGCCACTGGCTGTCAGATCGTTTATGAGTTGGCGCAGGTAGTTTGCCGGCTGTCTAAGGTCGCTATCGGCCTGGTAGTAACTGTAATGGCTCTTGTTTTGCATCTTCCTATGTGCTTTCGGACAAACATTTCGCCGACTATGCCGGGCCCATAACTCGGGCGGCCGCGCGATCGCTCGGCGGCGGCAGCCGCGTCATTTCTCGACCGCGACCACCACGCGTTCGCGCGCCTCGTCGCGGTAGATGGTGCGGGTTGCCCGGCAGCCGAAATCCGCGAACAGGCGTTTCACCCAGGCCTCGCCGTCGTCGCCCATGTCCGGCAGGTGGGGTCGGAACCGCTCGTTGGTCCGGTACGAGGGCTCGGTCTCGAAGATGAAGCGCCGCCCGGCCTTGCCGTAGAGCGCCCGCAGCATGGCAAGCCCCTGCTCGGTGCCGTGGGCGCGGCACAGGTGGTTGAAGACCTGCAGCATGATGACGCAGTCGAAGCTCGGCAGGCCCGCGATCGTCTCGGGCGCGAGCCGGCAGCGGATCGGGATCACGTTGTCGAGCTTCAGGCTCCGGCTGATGGTCGCCAGCGCGCCGGCGAAGACCGGTGTATCGAGCCCGGCGGCGGTATGC
>JBFJPL010000019.1:0-49267 GCA_041617155.1 Kiloniellales bacterium | reverse complement strand
TGTGCACCGGGATGCGGATGGTGCGCGCCTGGTCGGCGATCGAGCGGGTGATCGCCTGGCGGATCCACCAGGTGGCGTAGGTCGAGAACTTGTAACCGCGGCGGTACTCGAACTTGTCGACCGCCTTCATCAGGCCGATGTTGCCCTCCTGGATCAGGTCGAGGAACTGCAGGCCCCGGTTGGTGTACTTCTTGGCGATCGAGATCACCAGGCGCAGGTTGGCCTCGACCATCTCGGTCTTGGCCTTGCTGGCCTCGCGCTCGCCCGACTTCACCGTGTTGACGATGCGCCGGAACTCGCTGATCGGCAGGCCGGTCTCATCGGCGATCCGGTAGATCTCCTTGCGGATCCCCTTCACGTCATCGCCGTAGAGCTCGCCGAACTTGGCCCAGCCCTTGCCGGTCAGGCGCTTGACCCGGCTGACCCAGCGAGGATCCAGCTCGCGGGTAAAGTAGTGCTTGAGAAAGTCGTCGCGCTTGACGCCGCAGCGTTCGGCCAGTCGCAGCAGCTTGCCCTCGAGGCCGATCAGCCGGCGGCTCAGGCCGTAGAGTTGGTCGACCAGCTGTTCGATGCGCGCGTTGTTGAAGCGCACGCTCTTCATCTGCTCGAACAGCTCGGCCTGTAGCTTCTGGTACCTGTTCTCGACCTGGGTCGGGACCTGCTCGCCCTTCTGCAGCAAGGCTAGGCGCTTATCCTGGACGCGGGCCAGCTTGCCGTAGATACCGGCGATCTGGTCGAAGATATCGAGGACCTGGGGCAGCAGCGCCTCTTCCATGGCGGCAAGCGAAATGCTTGCCTCCTCCTCGTCGTCCTCTTCGCTCTCCTCGCCTTCCTTGCCGTCCTTGCCTTCCTGGCCTTCCTTCTCAGCCTCGTCCTTCGGCGCGGCCTCGCCGTTACCTTTCGCGGCGGCCTCGCCCTCGGTCTCGTCCTCGGCCTCGTCGCCTTCCTCTTCGCGCTGCTCTTCCTTGGCGATGTCTTCATCGTTCGGGCCGCCGCCGTAGGTCGCGTCCAGATCGATGATGTCGCGCAGCAGGATGTGGCCTTCGACCAGCGCCTGGCGCCAGGACAGCAATGCCAGGATGGTCAGGGGCGATTCGCAGATCCCGCTGATCATCTTTTCCCGGCCGGCCTCGATCCGCTTGGCAATCGCGATCTCGCCTTCGCGCGAGAGCAGCTCGACCGACCCCATTTCACGCAGGTACATGCGCACCGGGTCGTCGGTGCGGCCGATATCGTCGTCGTTCAGATTGCCGCTCGGCTGGGCGCTCGCCTCCTCGCCCTCGGTGTTGGCGTCCTCCTGCTCCTCGTTCTCGATGACCGACACACCCATCTCCGAGAGCGCGGCCATAGTGTCTTCGATCTGTTCGGAAGAAACCTGATCCGGCGGCAGGACTTGGTTCAGTTCGTCATAGGACACATAACCGCGTTCCTTGGCCTTTTGCAGCAGCTTCTTGACCGCAGCGACGACGCTATCCATCAAGGGGCCTTCGGGTGTTTCTTCTCGGTTCTCGGTCGCCTCAGCGGCCTCTTTCGTCTTGGTTGCCATGCAGCCTCATGCCTCGGACACAGTAATTGATAACGGTCAAGCACCCCTGGCGCCCGCCGTTTCGGTTCCTGAACTTCAGCTCGACTCCGGTGCTTCTGCCGATTTCGGCGAGTCGAACTCGACGCGTCTGCTTTCACCCCCCTCGGCCGAACGTTGCCTCGCCTGAAGCCAGGCCAGGCGCTCTTCGCTCGGGTCTTCGGCCAGCAGGCGCGCGGCCTTTGCCGTCTCGGTATCTGCCTGACGTTGCCTGTGTAGCGCGAGAAAGTTGCTCCACTTTACACGCACTTCGGCAAGCGGTGTCTCCGGTCTTGCAAATCCGCCGTGCACATAGATCTGCCGGCTCAAGAGCTCCTCCAAAAACTTAGAGAAACCCTGATCGCTCAGGTGGCGTTTCAAGGTCTCGGTGTCAAGGCCTGGCGCCGCCGCAACGGCATCGACTAGCGCCCGGGCGAACCGCCTGAGATCGGCGTCGGCGAGCTCGATGGCGGTCAGGTCCTCGGCATGCTCGGCCAAGACCTCCGGATGGTTGACCACAGTGGCCAAAAGCACCTGTTCCTGGCGGCGGCGCAGCCGCTCCGGTGCCTGGCGAACGCCGCGGCCGCCAACCGGCACGGCAAGCTGCCCGCCGCCGCCGCTCTGGGCCTTGCCCCAGACCGGCGAGCCGCTCTTGACCGACCACCCAGGGCCGCGCCGGCGCCCGGAAAAGACCCGCCGGCCGCTCAGGGGATTGTAGCGGAAAGCCGCCTCGAAGCGTTGCTCCATGGTCTGGCGGTAGGCGTTCTGTACCTCGGGGCTGCGAATTTCGCCGATCCGCTTGTGCAGGGCTTGCCACAGGCCGGCTTGGCGCTCGGGCGTGGCGAGGTCGCGGCCCTCGGTGTCGATCAGCCAAAGCAACTCGGACAGGCTGAGCGCCCGGTCTAAGGCCGTGCGCAGCGCGCCTGGCCCCTGGCCGTTCAGCAGGCTGTCCGGGTCTTCGCCGGCCGGCAGCAGGGCGAAACGCAGGGAGCGGCCCGGCAGCAGCCCCGGCAGCGCGGTAAGCGCGGTACGAAAGGCCGCGCGCCGGCCGGCCGCATCGCCATCGAGGCAGATCACCGGTTCCGGGACCAGCCGCCAGAGTTCACTGATCTGAGCTTCGGTCACCGCCGTGCCGAGCGGTGCCACGGCCGCGGGAAAGCCTGCCTGGCTCATGGCGATGACGTCCATATAGCCCTCGGCCACCACCAGTTCGCCGGTGTCGTGTGCCGCCTGGCGGGCGAGCGCAAGGTTGTAGAGCACCCGGCCCTTGTGAAACAGCGCGGTCTCGGGCGAATTCAGATACTTGGCCTTGGCATCGCCCAGGGCCCGGCCGCCGAAGGCGATCACCCGGCCGCGCCGGTCGGCGATCGGAAAGACGATGCGGTCGAAGAAGTAGTCCCGCAAAGGGCGGCCGTCCTCCGGCTGCTTCAGCAGTCCGGCTTCGACCAGGAGGCTGTCGCCGATGCCCTTGGCATTCATGGCCTTTTGCAGCAAGCCGCGCCGGCCTGGCGCAAAGCCCAAACGAAACTGGCCTATGGCCGCCGGCTGCAGGCCACGGCCCAGCAGATAGTTGGCCGCCGCCGCGCCGCCCGCTTGGGACAACTGCGCCTCGAACCAAGCGCAAGCCTGCTCCAACACCTCGAACAGTCCGGCCTGGCGGCGTGCGGTCTCGCGCTCCTGGGGCGAACTCTCGGGCACCTTCAGGCCGGCCTCGGCGGCCAGCTTTTCCACCGCTTCGGGAAACGGCAGGCCTTCGCTGCGCATGACGAAGCCAATGGCATCACCGTGGGCGCCACAGCCGAAGCAGTGGAAGAAGTTTTTGGCCTCGCTGACCGTGAAGGAGGGCGTTTTCTCGTTGTGGAAAGGGCAAAGCCCCTCGTGCTCGCGGCCGCGCTTTTTCAACTTGACCCGCCGCCCGACCAGGTCCGGCAGTGAGACGCGGGCGCGGATCTCGTCGAGGAATTCGGGCGGAAAGGCCATGGCGACTCGGGCGGTGGTGACGGGCGGCATCCAAAGTAGCAGCCCCAGCAGATGGGATACATCCCATCCGGGGGCCAAATAGTGGCACCGGTGTAGATTAATCTGGAAAAGTCCGGGAAAAGTCCGGGAAAGTCAGGGGAAAACGGGACGACTCAGGTCAGGCGCTGCTTCACCATTTGGCTCGCCTTGGCAAAGTCCATGCGGCCCGAATAGCGCTGCTTGAGGGCGCCGATGACCTTGCCCATGTCCTTGATACTGCTAGCCTCTAGCTCCTCAATCGCATGGTCGACCGCGCTCTGGACCTCGCTATCGTCCAGCTCCTTGGGCAGGAAGCGCTTGATCACCTCGATCTCACCGGCCTCACGGTCGGCCAACTCTTGGCGGCCGCCGGTCTGGTAGGCTTCGATCGAGTCGCGCCGCTGGCGAACCATCTTCTGCAGCAACTCCAGAATCTCGTCGTCACTGATGCCATCGCAGTTGCCCTTGCCGCGGGCCGCGATGTCTCGGTCTTTCAAAGCCGCCAAAATCAAGCGCAGCGTGGCGAGGGCTGTTTTGTCCTGCGCCTTCAGTGCTTGCTTGAGATCATCGTTCAGGCGGGCACGCAGCATGGCTGTGCCTCCGGCTCCATACGAAGGGTGGCGAGACTAGCGAATTAGAGATCAAATGGCAAACTCTCGATTTTATCTTAAGTTTATGATTTATATGAATTAATTTATCGACACCTCGCTTGACCCCGGCTCTGCCTTGGCTTAAACAGGGGCCGACGGCGGTCGAGTCGGTCCTCCCGGAGCGAAAATCCGGATCGCCGAACGGCCGCCTCGCCGCCTAGGGACGCGCGCCCATGAACGATGCGAGCCTTGCCACCGCACCATCGGACCAGACCGGGCGGCCGGACGATGCCACGGCCTCGCTTGTATTGGCCGACGGCACGGTGTTTTGGGGCCAGGGCATCGGCGCCATCGGTCAGGCGGTCGGCGAGGTCTGCTTCAACACCTCGATCACCGGATACCAGGAGATCCTGAGCGATCCCTCCTATGCCGGCCAGATCATCACCTTCACCTTCCCGCACATCGGCAATGTCGGCGCCAACCCGGAAGACATCGAGACCACGACACCCGCGGCGCGCGGGCTGGTGCTGCGCGCCGATATCACCGAGCCGTCCAATTGGCGCTCGAGCCAGCATCTGGAGGGCTGGCTTCGGTCTCACAACCTGATCGGGCTGGCCGGAATCGATACCCGGGCGCTGACCCGACGAATCCGCGAGCTGGGCGCCCCCCGGGGCTGTATTGCCCACGCACCGGATGGCGCCCTCGACGTCGCCGTTCTGCGGAAACAGGCAGAGGCTTGGCCAGGCCTGGAAGGCATGGACCTGGCCGCCGAGGTGTCCTGCCGGCAGACCTACGCCTGGGAGGAGACCCGCTGGGCCCTCGGCCAAGGATTCGGCCGGCTGGTCGACCCGAAGCACCACGTGGTGGCGGTCGACTACGGCGCCAAGCGCAACATCCTGCGCTGCCTAGCGGCGCTCGGCTGCCGGGTTACGGTGGTTCCGGCCAAGGCAACGGTCGAGGAGATCCTGGGCCACCAACCCGACGGCGTGTTCCTATCCAACGGGCCGGGCGACCCGGCGGCCACCGGACGCTATGCCGTGCCGGTGGTCCAGGCACTGCTCGCCACCGGGTTGCCGCTCTTCGGCATCTGCCTGGGCCACCAGATCCTCGCCCTGGCCCTGGGCGCCCATACCGAAAAGATGCATCTGGGCCACCGCGGCGCCAACCACCCGGTCAAGGACCTGGAGACCGGGCGCGTCGAGATCACCAGCCAGAACCACGGCTTCGTGGTAGTCGAGGACTCCCTGCCCGCGGGTGTCGAGCCGACCCATGTCTCGCTGTTCGACGGCTCAAATGAAGGGCTCCGCCTCAAGGCGCGGCCGGTCTTTTCGGTGCAATACCACCCCGAGGCCTCGCCGGGACCGCAGGACAGCCACCACCTCTTTGAACGCTTCGTCACGCTGATCGAACGACACAAGGCCGGCAAGTCGGCTTAACCCGGGTAGCCGCCTTTGGCTTGATGGGCCAAAGGCCGGCCGCCAAAAGCCACGCGCTTTTCGTCACGCTTCTTCTGGCGCGAACCGCAACCGCCGGCCCGACCGCGCGCGACCAGCGCCGCTGTCCCCGGCCAGAGCGACCAACTCGCCGCCGACTATCCCGGGGCGGCACTTACCAGCGTGATCGGCTTCGGTCCCGATGCCTGGAATCGCCTGTTCCCCGACCGCCGCCCGGCACAGCTGCGCCGCTTTACCGAAGTCGAGGGCCAAGGCGGCCAGGCGGTGTCCGGTACGGCCTTCTTCGCCCCGCCCGCGACTGGCTCCTAAGCGCGGCGCGGCTGGCGATGGGCCAGCCACAGACCGACCGCGACGCAAGCCAGGCCGGCGAGGAACCAGGCGGAGATTTTTTCGGACAGCAAGGCCCAGCCGAGCGCCGTGGCCGTGATCGGGCTGAGCGCCAGGAACACGGAGACCTTCGTCGGCGTGGTATGCCTGAGCGCCCACAGCCAGAGGTAATAGCCGACGCCGCTGCTGATGCCGATGAACAGCACGGCGAGCCAGCCGCCGACGGTAAAACGCGGCAGGGCGTCGAAGAATCCTTCCCAGGCCGCCGGGACGGCCAGGAACAGGACCGAGGCGAGCATGGCGAAGGCGCCGACCTGGAGGGTCGGGTATTTCTTAAGGTAGGGCCGGTAGAGCACGCTGCAGACCGCACCGCTGAGGGCCGAGCCGAAGACCGCCAGTTCGCCGATCCAGCCGCCCTGCGCCGGACCCGGCAGGGCGAGTTTCTCACCGAGCGCAAAGCCGACGCCGAGAACCGTCAGCACCACGCCGACCGACTTCGACAGGCTCAGTGTTTCGATGCGCAGCAGGGCGGCAAGCAACATGGTCAGCAGCGGGAAGGTCGCAAAGATAAGCGCACCGAGCGCCGAAGAGACGGTCTTGAGACCGTAATTCAAGAGCGCGATCAGGATGCCGAACTGAGTGATCCCAAGAAGCCCGATCGGCAGGACG
Organism: Kiloniellales bacterium; assembly: GCA_041617155.1. GTDB lineage: Bacteria > Pseudomonadota > Alphaproteobacteria > Kiloniellales > JAKSDN01 > CAMYKD01. Next base: position 42,668 of record JBFJPL010000019.1, on the reverse strand, counting down.
TCGCGCCGCTCGAAGCGGACCCGTGTGGACATCAGGACCGGCGGCACCAGGCAGAGGAATCCGACCACATAGCGCAGCAGCGCCAGCGACGCCGGATCGGTTTGGCCGATCACGAAGCGTGTCGCCACCATAGTCGAACCGACAAAGATCCCGGTGCCGGCCGCGGCCATGGCGGGCAGCCACGATTTCATCGCGGAGCTTCGAACGCCGTGCCGACCGCGCGCGGGACAAAACGCGCCGCAGAGCTCAGCAGCGAGCAATTTCGTCTGGTAGATTTAGAAAGTGGAATCATTTGCCTGAATAGTCCAAGGGAGCGCGCGACATGGCAAGCAAAGTGGAAGGCGGCGGCATGGTCGAACTCTGCGGCTACCGGCCGGGCGCCTTGGGCTGGGTGACCGAGCTGCATGGCAGCTACTATGCCGAGCACTGGGGTTTCGACGTCCGCTTCGAGGCGGAGGTCGCGCGCGAGATGGCGGCGTTTCTGCTGCGCTTCGACCCGGAATACGACGGCTTCTGGCTGGCCATGGCGGAAGCACGGATCCTCGGCTCGATCACCATCGACGGCGGCGAGAACCCCGCGGCGGGCGCCCGGCTGCGCTGGTTCGTGCTCGCCCCCGAGAGCCAGGGGCGCGGCATCGGAAAGCTACTGATGCGTGAGGCCATGGCCTTCTGCCGGCGCAAGGCATTCCACCGCGTCTACCTGCACAGCTTCGCCGGCCTCGATACCGCGCGGTATCTTTACGAAACCTGTGGCTTTCGTCTGATCGCGGCACACCAGGACGACGACTGGGGCAGCCTGATCACCCATCAGACCTTCGAGCTTCTGCTGTGAATCCGGAAGACTGCCCGAGTAGTGGTCACGGCAAGGCCGGCAGGGCCTTGAGGTAGACGGCGATGGCCGCGCGATCCTCGTCGCTCAGGTGCCGGGTGCTTTCACTGACCACCTCTTCCATCGCGCCGCCGACGACGTCGCCGTCGGGCAGAATGCCGGTCTTGAAGAAGAACTCGAGGTCCCGTGCGCTCCAACTGCCGATGGCTTTGGCGTAAGGCGTGATGTTGGGCACCTTCTTGCCGTCCGGGCCCCGGAGATTGCCGGCCAGTTCCCGCGTACCGTCGACCACGCCCAGCCGGTTGCGCGGGCTGTGGCACTCACCGCAATGGCCCAGGTGGCGGGTCAGATAGGCGCCGCGATTCCAGCGGGCGTCGCGGTCCGAGTCGGGGCTGAAGGCCGCGGGCTCGAAAAAGAGCCTTTGCCAGGCCAGGGCCGAGATACGCAGATTGAAGGGAAAGTCGATCTCGTGCGGCTTGTCGGGTCGGGATACCGGCGGCAGGCTCGAGAGATAGGCCCAGAGGTCGTTGATATCCCGCGCGGTCATCCCACTATAGGCGGTATAGGGAAAGGCCGGATAGTAGGGCCTGCCCAGCGGGTCCCGGCCCTTGGTGAGCGCCCGCTCGAAATCCGCCGCATGCCAGCGACCCAGACCGTGTTCCGGGTCCGGCGTGATGTTGGGCGTGTAGAAGGTGCCGAAGGGCGTCCCCAGCGCACGCCCGCCGGCCAGGGCCGGACCGCCGCCCTTGATGTCGGTGTGGCAGGCCACGCAACCGGCGGCGCGGACGAGGTATTCACCGCGCCCTACCGCGTCGCCCTGCTGGGCGGCGGGCGACCCGGTACCCAGGGCCAGAAACGCCGCCCCGACCCAGATCACGGCAGCGGTCGTGCGACCCACCTGCCCGCTTATTTCTTGTAGCGGAACGGCTTGTGGCAGCCCCCGCAGGCCTTGCCCAAATCGCCTAAGCCAGAAGCAATCGCCCCCTGGTCGCCGCTTGCCGCCACTTGCGAAAAGTCGGCGGCGGCCTGCTGGAACGCCTCGACCGCTTGCTTGAACTTGGCCGGTTCCTTCCAGATTTCGGGCAGCGCGTTAGTTTCCTTGAAGTCTTCGTAGGTGCTATTGGGCGGGAAGATGTCCGGGACGATGAGGCTCATCTCCTTGATCCCCCGGGCATGGTTGGCAACGTGCGGGCTGTGGCTCACTTCGCCCTTTACGACCGCCGAGATCGCGCCCATGTGCCCGCCAATCGCCTTCATGACGCTTTGACGGTACTTGACCGCGGCCTCGGGCGAATCCGCCGCAAGGCCCTGGCCGACCACACCCACCGCCAGCCCGGCAGCCAGCGCGCATAGAATTTTTCTCATGCTCTCAGCCCTTCGATTGGTTCCGTTTGCCACGGCAGGTCGCACCGACGAGGTCGCCCTCCCGCGATGCGAAGCCTAGCGCGCGGAACCACGACTGTCCATTCACCGCAAGGTGATGCGTGGCAGCGAATCGGCCGAAGCGCAAGGCACCGGTCAGCTGCCGCCAGGCTCCCGGAATGACAGCTTGGCCGGCGAGATCAGCACGTCGAACTGCGCACACCAGATAACGACATTGGGGTAGTCCCTGAGCTTGATGCCGGCCGGTACGGCAAACACCTGACTGCCCTTGAAGGCGCGGATCTGTCCCAGGTCGACGAACTTGGTCTCGTCCACCGGCGTATCCGGCGTGACCACGGAGAGCGGCACTAGGTAGACATGGAACTTCGGCCCCGGCCCGACCTCGAAGTCGGCGCCGAGAAACACCGTGTCTTCATAGACCGTGACGCTGCCCTTGCCGTGGTGCACCGGATCGCCGGGGTCGGCGTGGATGAAGCTGCCGGTCGCAACCACCGTTCTGGCGGCCGAGTCGGCCAGCGTCTCGCGCGCCTCGATATCGGCCAGGAAGAGATATGGGAAGAAAAAGATACCGGCCGCAAAACCGATCGCGCCGCCCAGCAGACAGCCGAGCAGAAGGCCGGCGAAAAGCTTTTTCATGGTTCCAGCACCCTTGTTGCCGCGCCAATCGCAGGGTCATTCTAGCCACTGGCGGCGCGCTCCGGCCAGTCCCCTGGCCGTGGTTTTGCGGTGTCATCCCAACGCCGGATCGCCGCCTTTCGCTACCTCGGCAATCAGCCAGCGCCGGAAGGCGGCGATCTTCGGCTCTTCGGCCGAGGCCGCGGGGCAGAAAAAATAGTAGGCGCTGCTGGCCGTCGGCACGACGTCGAACGGCGTGACCAGACGTCCGGCCGCAAGATCCTCGGCGATCAGCGCACGGTCGCCCATGGCCACGCCGAGCCCGCCAACGGCGGCCCGCGCCGCGTGGTCGAGGCTGCCGAAGGTCTGGCCGCCCGACGGGTCGACCCCGATCACGTCCGCTGCCGCTAGCCAAGTGCGCCAGTCGTGGTGGTCGGGCGTCGGGTGCAGCAGGGTGTGGTGCGCCAAGTCTTCCGGCTTGCGCAGCGGCGTGTCGCCACCGATCAGCGCCGGCGCGCAGACCGGCATGAGGTGCTCGCTAGCGATAAAGGCGGCCGCCAGGCGAGGCCAGGCCCCGTCGCCGATATCGATGCAGGCATCGAATCCCTCGCGTTCGAAATCGACCTCCGAGAACCAGGCGGTGGCCAAGCGCACCTGAACCTCGGGCCGCTCGGCCTGGAACCCCGGCAGACGCGGAATCAGCCAGCGAATCGCGAAGCTGGGCGGCACCTCAAGCTTGAGGTCCGGCGATTGTTCGGTCATCCGCATGGCCGCACGGGCAATCCGGTCAAAGGCATCGCTCAAGGCGGGCAGCAGCAGCCGGCCACGTTCGGTCAGCTCCAGGCCGCGGTCGAGGCGGCGGAACAGCAGCACCCCGGCTGCCTGTGGAGCTATGGCACGCGCCACGGGCTCGATCTCGAAGGGCGCCGTTCTGGACCTGCTGCTCGATTCCCGGCGCTTGGTCGGGTGTTGGCATGCACGGGTCGCCTACCGGCGCGACCTGGCGCGGTTGCTAACGGCAGGGCGGCACCTTGTCCGAGACCTGGGTCTGGACGCGGCGGATGTGCGCGAGGGGAGGTCCGCAAGCCATTCTGGCGGGCGTGAGGATGGCAGCACAGCCGGCTACAGGTCGGCAAGCAGCTCAGACCAAAGGTTGTTTTCAATGACCTTGGGTATGAGGTGCTACTCGGCGGGGCTTTCGACCACTTCACGATGGACGACGGCGGTCTCGCGAACAACTCGGTCGCGAGGCAAGTGCAAGACCACACGTGTGCCGCGCCCGGGCTGGCTGTCGATCTCCAGGTCTCCACCATGGACCTCGATCAAGGACTTCGCCAAGGCCAGCCCCATTCCCGCCCCGTCATGTGTCCGGCTGAAAGCGGTCTCTCCTCGCTCGAAAGGCTGCAGGATCCTGTCGACGTCTTTCTTATCGATGCCGATTCCCGTATCGACCAGCGAAATCGCAAAGCGGCCCCGCTCGTCGAGATCGGCCCTTAAATCGATTTTGCCACCGGCCGGCGTGAACTTGACCGCATTGGAAAGCAGATTGATCAGGATCTTTTTGAACATGCGCCGGTCGCCATAGACGCGAGACGCCCTGCCGTTCGCTCTGATCGAAAGATCAAGCCCCTTTGCCGCTATCGTCTCTTCGAATGGCGCCAAACAGAAGTCGATCAGTTCCGCCAGGTCGATGGCGCTCTCTTCCAGCTCGATCCTGCCACATTCGATCCTGGAGATGTCCAGTATCTCGTCGACCAAGGCAAGGAAATGCGTCCCGCTGCTGCGGATGTCGGAGACGTACTCCTTGTAGCGGTCGTGTCCCAGTGGCCCGAGCGCCTCTGACAAGAGAACTTCGGAAAAGCCGATGATGGCGTTCAAGGGGGTCCGCAGCTCATGGCTCATGGTCGCCAGGAACTCGGTCTTGGCCCGGCTCGCCAACTCGGCTTTTTCTTTCGCCGCCCGAAGCATCTCCTCGGCCTTGTGCCGATCGATCGAGTAGAGAATCGACCGCGCCATGGCGTCTGCCGTACTGTGGCCCTTGACCAGATAGTCTTCCGCGCCCACCTGCAGCGCCTCGGACGCGAGCTGGCGGTCGTTCAGCCCGGTCAGGACGACGATCGGGACCTTGGGAAACTCACGGCGCACGCTTCGAACGCCCTTTGTGCCCGATGAGTCCGGCAGCGACAGATCGAGCAGCAGCACCGCGAAGCGTCGCCGCTCGAGCAGCCAGAGCCCTTCCTTGAGGCTCTTTGCGATGGTGCAAATGAAGCTGGCCTCGGTCGCCTCCGAGAGCATTTCCTGGGCCAAACGAGCGTCGCCCGGATTATCTTCAATAATCAGAAGCTCGATGACTTGACGTTCCTGCATCATTGCTTCCTGTGGCTGGCCAGGGTGCGAACCGGCCGGCTCCCGTTACGATGTAGCGGGGTCGAGCGGTAATTTAACCACGCTCACCCAGAAACCTTCGATCGACTGGACGACCGAAAGAAATGAATCCAGATTTACCGGTTTTGTGACGTAGCAATTGGCGTGAAGCGTGTAGCTCTTGAGAATATCCTGCTCCAGCTCCGAGGAGGTCAGAACCACCACGGGAATCATCTTGAGCGCATCGTCGGTCTTGATCTGAGCCAAGACGTCGCGCCCGTCCTTCTTCGGCAGGTTCAAATCCAAAAGCACCAGATCCGGGCGCGGCGCATCTTCGTAGCCCTGGGCCTGGTTGAGGAAATCCGTCGCTTCGACGCCGTCTTTGACATGATAGATCTTGTTGATCAGCTTGCTTTCGGCCAAAGCGCGCTCGGTCAGGCGCGCATCGCCCAGATTGTCTTCGACCAATAGGATGTCGATCGGCTTCGCCTGCATCTCTCCGGTCATGGCCGGTCCTCGCCGACGGGCAGGGTAAAGCGGAAGGTGGCACCATGTCCCTCGGACGACTCGACCCAGATCCGCCCGTCATGGCACTCGACGATCTTCTTGCAGATGGCTAGGCCCACGCCGGTTCCCGGATACTCCTCGCGCCGGTGCAGGCGCTGAAAGATCTGGAAGATCCGGTCCTTGTATTGCGGGTTCAAGCCGATGCCGTTGTCCTGGACCGAGAAGGTCCAGTTGTTGCCCTCTTGCTCAGCCCAGATTCGAACGCTGGGCGGCTGGTCGCTTCGGTACTTCATGGCGTTGCCGATCAGGTTCTGAAGCAGCCGCTGCATCTGCGCGCCGTCCGCCATGACCAGGGGAAGCCGCTCGGCCGTAACCGTGCCTCCAGCCTCGTCGATGGTGGTCTCGAGATTCCGGCTGACCTTGCGGAAGACGACATTCATGTCGGTCGGCTCGAAGGCTTTGCGGTGGCTGCCGACTCTCGAGTAGTTGAGCAGATCGTTGATCAGCTGCTGCATGCGCTTTGCGCCATCTACGGCGAAGCCGATGAACTCGTCGGCGTCGTCGTCGAGCCGCCCCTCATAGCGTCTCTGCAGCAGTTCGCAGTAGCTCGCCACCATGCGCACCGGCTCCTGAAGGTCGTGCGATGCCACGTAGGCAAAGCGTTCCAGATCCTCGTTGGAGCGTTTCAACTCCCTGGAATACTCGCGCAGTTCGTCGGTCCGCCGCGACAACTCGCTTTCCCTGCTCTTCAACTCCGTGATGTCGACGTAGGTTGAAATCGTGCAGCCTTCGCCGGTTTGCTGTTCCTTGACCCAAACGACGCGCCCGTCGGTGAAATGGTGCTCGAAGGTACCCGACGGGTTGTGGTGGGCGTGCAGGCGTTCTTGGATCCAGGCCTCGGCCTGCTCATGGGTTTCGACGTTCTGCCCGCGCTCCGCGGCAGCCCGGATCAGATCCTCGAAAAGCACGCCGGGCTCGATCATGTCGGCGACGGCGGCGAAGATCTCCTTGTAAGTGGCGTTGGCCAACATCAGGCGGTCATCGGGACCGAAGATGGCAATGCCTTCCTGGAGGTGATCCATGCTCTCTCGAAGCAGCCTGTTCAGGGCCTGTTCGGGCAGGTCGAGGGGTTCATCCCGTTTCGCTCTGGCGGCCGACTGCATCTCTCGCCTCCTTACCAATCAGATCCGATTTCGCCCATTCGGCCTAACCTCGCGAAGGCCGTCAGGCAAGGAGAAGTTGCCTTTTTTCAGCGTCTCGAGCACCTCGTCGTAATAGCTGGCGGCGGCGTTGAGCCCCATCTCGGCACCCTCCAGGATCTGGTAGCCGCAGTCGCGATCCCTGACGGCCAGCGGTACGATGATATCCTTCAGCCAGGTCTCGCCATGCCTTGTGTCGGCCTCGATATGGTCGATGTAGAAGGCAAGCGCCTGCTTGTTGGAGAAGCCGACCCGGAAACAGCCATTGAGGATCTTCTGGCATTGATCGGGCACGATCCACTCGCCGGTTCCGATGCCACCGATGTTGCGGTAGTAGTTGCGCCTGTGCAGCGCGAAATAGACATAGAGATTGTACCCAGCTATGCCGCGCCAGCCTAGCTTGCTCACACAGTACTTCGATATGTGGTCCGGCAAAGGCATGCGCCCATCGATCGCCTTCAAGAGCCGCTCGAACAGCTTGGTATGCCGCTTCTTCGGCTCGCCGTGACCCATTTCCTCCCAGAGATTTTCGATCAGATAACGGGAAATCTCGTCACCGGCGCCAACCAGCGAGAGCACCAGAATATCCGCGAACCGGGTGCTCACCGCGCCTTCCTGGACAAAGAAACTGGCCAGTGCTTCACGCGAGGCCGCGTTTTCCAGATAGTCGAACAAAGGATGCGCCGAGGCGCGGTGTCTCGACCAGCGATCGACCACAAAATCCGTAAGCTCTTCTTCCGTCTCGGGAATCATGTCTGGCGTCAAGGCAATGTCGGCACGCATCGTCTCGTCCCAAGCCCGCTCGATCTTGTTCCGGATGGTCAACAGGAAGGGATGAAACTGATTACGCGTACCGTCCGAAGGCGTGGGACTTCGAAATATCTCCTCATAGAGGTAGTAGAGCGATCTCTGCACCCGGGTCAACTGCTCCGGATCGCCAGCCGCGAAGGCGCTCATAAGCGCGTCCTCGGCCGACCGGATGATCGTGTGCTGCAGGCTGGGCGCCGATGTCAGGTGGACGTCCAGGTCCCTGGAGTCCAGCAGCTCCTTCACGGCTTGATCCAGAGACACCTCGACTCCGTAGCCACGGCTCTGGCGTCGCGGCCACGCGATACTTCTATTGATATTCATATTTGGTAATACGGCCCCGCCATGACGTTTTAGTTAATAGCGTCTTTAGTTAACATAGTTTTTATTTGTACAGTTGACTTTTACTTACTATCCTGGATAATGTCAACTAATATAGTTTGCTGTTTTTTAAGTAACTTTTGTTCTTTTGGGGCCCCACCCTTCTCCGTCCGCAACCCGGTTGGAGGCGGACAAGAGGCATCAAATGGCACCGAACGGCACCTGCTTGATGTGAAAAGGCTTGTGACTTTGCGAAGGGAGGGGCTCTGGCATCGTGCCGAAAACAAGATGCCCTTGTGGCTGATCAAGCTGCGCCACCAATACTTGCTGGGTTTATCCGCTTGAAAAAGATGCCGAACCCAAAGCTCACGCCTTATCTCCTTCTCGGTTTTGCGCCGCTCTGTTGGGCGGGTAACATGGTTGTCGGGCGCGCGGTCAGGGGCGAGATACCACCGCTGTCGATAAACTGGTGGCGCTGGGCGATCGCGGCTGCTGTCTTGCTCGCCTTCACCGCGCCGGAGCTAGTGCGGCAGCGGGCTCTGCTAACCAAACATTGGAAGCTCGTTCTGCTGCTTTCGGCGACCGGCATCGCCGGGTTCCATTCTGCGGTCTATGTCGGCCTGACCCTGACCACGGCGATCAACGCGGCCTTGATCGTCGGCCTTGGCCCGGCGCTTATCTTGCCGCTCGCCTGGGCTCTGTTGGGCGAACGCATCACCCGCTTCCAAGGCTTAGGGGTCGCCGCCTCCACGATCGGCGCGGTGGTGATCATCCTGCGCGGCGATCCGGCGGTGCTGCTTGGGCTGAGCTTCAACGGCGGCGACCTCTGGCTGCTGCTCGCCTCTGTGCTTTGGGCGACTTACAGCGTGCTGCTGAAGCGCAAACCCCCGGAACTCGAGGTGATGGTCCTGCTGACCGCCGTGATCGTGTTGGGTGCGCTGCTGTCGACGCCGCTTTACCTCTGGGAGATGTCTCGCGGCCTGTTCGTGCCGCTCACGGCCGAGAGCGTCGCGGCGCTCGGTTACGTCAGCCTGTTTGCCGGCGTATTGGCCTATATCGCGTGGAACCGGGGCGTCAACTTGGTCGGCCCGAACAAGGCAGGCCTGTTCCTTCATCTGCTGCCGGTCTATGGCGCCGGTCTGGCGGCCCTGGTCCTGGGCGAACAGCTCAAAGCCTATCACTTCGTTGGTTTCACTCTGATCCTGGTCGGGCTGGTCCTGACCACGCGGTTCGGACCCAAGTCTATCCCCGGCCCGGCGGCCCACTAGTCAAAGTGAGCGCCACCAAGGGGTTCAGAAGTGGCGCAGCGCGATAAGGGCGACGAAGCCCACGGTGAGGATCGAGAACAGCATCAAACCGATCAAGAAGGCGTTGGGCTGTGTCGCCTGCGGCTGCCCCCTCGGGCGGCTTGGCCGGCCCGGCGGCCGTTTACCGCCGCGCACGCCGCTGGCTTGCTTCTGTTGGCCCGGAGATATCTGACCACCGCCGGCCTGAGACTCGCCGGCGCCGATCTTGGGCGTTGCATAAACGATTTTGCTTCGGGTTTTGCCGCTCTCCTCGTCATGCATCTCCTCGACGACCCGGGTTTCCCGACGACGCAGGCCTTCCTCCATCCGCCGGGCCTCCATGAGCGCGAGTTCCTTGTCCTCGTGCACGGAAGCGATCTGCCACGCTCCGTTCTCGTAGGTCTGGACCTCGTATGCCACCAACATGGCCATCTTTACTTACCTCCAGGCGCCACGATCGTACCTCCCTGCTTCCGGCCTCGTCCGGATCGTTGCAAGTCGGACGCGCCCGGCACCGGGCTTTCCGAAAGTCGGATCTTTGCGTAACGACATGACCAAAACGAGCTTAGGTACCAACAGCTAAAGATTAGATCATAACGGTTATATAATGCTGAAGATGAAAACAAATCCTTAACCAAGGCAACTTTCGCGCGCCGGCACAGGGAAAGTTGGCGGCCGGCCATTCGTTTGCCGGCTTGATCGCAGCGGCAGCGGAAGAGCACAGAAACGGCGGCCGCAGCCAACGGGCAGCTGCCGCGGGACTAGGAGCCTGTCCTGCATTGCTCAAGGGCCGCACCGCGGTTTCAAGTCAAGGCAGGCTGGCCGCAATCGCCTCGCTCTCGGCAGTGATCACGTAGCGCAGCGGACCGCCGGATTCGAGCGCGTCAAAGGGATAGCAGGTCACCAGTGTGAGCGCGGTCCGCCGCTCGCCGATCGCCAGCCAAGCTTGCCGCGCGTCGATGACTCGGGCCTCTCCGGCTTGGTAGTGGCGCCAGGTCCCGTCCGGCCCCTGTACGCGAAGCCCGGTGCCGGGTCGCAGGTTCCGCATAAAGGCGAAGTGGGTGTCGCGGTGACCGGAGAGAACGCTGTGGCCTGGCATACCAGGCCGTGCGGTGCCGTTCAGATGCGCCGGTCCGAATGCGAGCGTCCGTCCACTGGTACCGGCTAGAACAATCTGATCGACGCCCAGCTCCGGCACCCGGAGCCGCGCCACCGGCATGGTGTCGGCCCAGGGCCAGGGCCGGACCTCCGCTCGGCCAGCCAGGGTGTCGGCCCAGGCCCGTTCCAGAAGCACCTGGGCCAGCCATGCTTTGGCGTGGATCGCACCGGCCGCGCCAAGCTGCAACAGCCCAGTGCCGGCGAGCAGCAAACCGAGGCCAGCGCCGGCGTAGCGGAGAGACCGCCGCCGCAGCACCTCAGAAACCCGCCCGCCGTATCCGGCCGACCGCGATGAGCAGGGTGCATCCGAGCAGAAGAAGCGCCAGCCCGCTAAGTGTCAGATAGACGGCCGGCGTCGCGGTCTGTGGCAGCGCAACCGCCTGCCCCTGGGCCGCGGCCTTGCGCATGAGCGGGGCCGGCAGGGTGCGCAGCGGCATGATTTCGTGCCCCGCGCCGAAGATCTTTGCGTAGTCCATGCCATGCGGCAGATTGCGCGGAACCTCGGCACTGTCCAAGCTTTGGTCCTCGGGCCTTGCGCGCTCCTCGTCGACCGCCACGAGGCTGGTATGGACGGTGACCAACCGGTGCTTCAACGCCACGGCGACCGCCCGCCGGCGCAGATCGGCCGAATCGTCGCCGCGATATCGCCCGTCCTGGATGTCCGCGAACTTGGCGCGGCCCCAGATCGCGGCAACGCCGGGCGCCGGCCGGGCGCCGGTCAGTCGGATCTTGCGCCGCCAGGGCACGGCACCGCGGCGCCCGCTGAGCAGCAGTTCGCCCTGCAAGGCATTCAAGGGCACGCCCTTGAGGCGCGCGGTGAAGCTGACCGGTGCGTCGGTGTAGAGATCCGGCAGGGCCGCAGGATAGAGTTCGGCGCCCTCCGCCGGCGGCCATGACACCGCCACGTCGGTCAAGGCCGGCCGCTCCAGCTTACGCAACAGCCCCGTCATGCGGGCCGAAACCTCGCCCGGATCGCCGATATAGGTGAAGCTGCCGTGGCCCAGCTCGGCGGCCTTGCGCATAAAGTAGCTGTTGGGGGCCGAGCCGATTCCGACGGTAAAGAGCCGTATATCGCCAAGCCGCTTGGCAATGGTGAGAAACAGATCGTGTTCGTTGCTGACCGCGCCGTCGGTCAGAAACACAACTTGGCGCAGGCGACCTGGCACGGTTGTTTCAGCCAGCGCCAGGTCTAGGGCCGGGCGCATCTCGGTGCCGCCCTCCGCCTCCAGGTCGCGGACGTAGGCCCGGGCGCGACGCAGGTTCGTGTCGCTGGCCGGGCGCAAGGCACCGAACAGGCTGCGGGTCTTGCTGTCGAAGCGGATCACGTTGAAGCGATCCCCGGGCGCCAGGCGGTCCAGCGCGAAGAGCACCGCCTGGCGAGCCTGGACGATCGACCGGCCGTGCATCGAGCCGGAGGTGTCGACCACGAAAATCAGGTCGCGCGGCGGCCGGGTTGGCCCAGCGTCATCGTCCCTCTCCGGCTCCCGCGGCGGCAAGAGGCCAACCAGCAGATAGGTTTCCCCGTCGATCTCCTCGGCGAAGACGGTGGCCTCCGGTTCCCTGCCGACCGCTGGACGCCATTCCAGAACGAAGTCACGGTCGGCCGGCACGCTTTGCTCGGCCAGGGTAACCAGGCGTCGCCCGGCACCCCGCTGCTCTATCTCCACAGCGTGGGTGAGGCTGACGAGTTCGGCGATCGGCAGACCGGCGTCGAGCGCGACCACGAGGCTGACCGGGTTGGCCAGGCCCTCAGCGGGTCGGCGCACCGGGCCAAAGAGGTCGCGGCTGCGCGGCAGGGGCTCTAGGTCCTGGTCGGTTTCATCGCCACGATGGCCGATCGGCTGCACCTTGGGGTCCGGCGCGAGCGAGTCGAGTGGCATGCGGACCAGCGGCGCGGCCTCCCCGGGGGTGTAGCGCGGCGCCACGACCATGGGGAAACGATAGCTGTAGCGGCCATCCTCGTAGGTGGCCCGATCCTGATACTCGATCTCGATCACGATCTCCTTGCCCGGCGCAACGTTGGCGACCGAGATGACGAAGACGTTGGGCCGCTTGCTGCTCAAGAGGCTGGCGCGCCGACCGTCCGCCGCGGCCTGGCGGTAGACCCGCTCGGCCTCGGCCTTTTCCAGGATGCGGCCCTCGACCCGACGCTCGCCGACGATCATGACCAGGCGATCGACCGCCGAGCGTTCCGGCAGAGGGAAAACATAGATGCCCTCGAGCCACACGGAAGCAGGGTTGTGATAGTGCTGGCGGACGCGCACGCGGGCAACCTCGCCATTGAGATCGATGGCAACCTCGCTCTTGAGCGTCGGCGCCTCGAACAGGGCGTCGTCTCGCCCGGCGTTGAAGAACAGGCCGGCTGGCGGCAGATCCCCGGCGACCGGATCGATCGGCGGCGCCGCCTTGGCCGCCTGGATCATGAAGGCCATGACCAGAGCGAAAGCCATCAGGCTGGCCAAGAGGATCGTGGCGATCACGCTCAAGGCGCCCTGCAAGGCGACCCTGGGCCGGTATGGAAACGCGCCGCCGGTAAGATCGGTGAGTGCGCTGCTCGACATGGCTCTCTCCCCTGTTCCCGCTGCTGTCCCCTTGTCGGCACACGGCCATAACAGGCGGAAAGCGCGGCGCTCAGGGGCCGCCAAAGCGACGATTCCGTGATGCTTTATGGCGGCAATGGGGCGTTCGCGGACGCCGCCCGCCTTCGCGGTTGCCAGCGGGGGGAGGCTCGACTACCGTTCGCGGATCGTCCCCGGGGCAGGAAATCGCGGAGCCGCCGTCATGTCATTCATCGCCGAACGTCTGTCGCGCATCAAGCCGTCGCCGACCATCGCGGTGACCACAAAGGCTCGTGAGCTGAAAGCAGCCGGGCGCGACATCATCGGCCTGGGAGCCGGTGAGCCCGACTTCGACACGCCGGACAACATCAAGGAGGCGGCGATCGCCGCGATCCGCCGGGGCGAGACAAAGTACACCGCGGTCGACGGCACCCCGCAGCTGAAGGAGGCGATCGCGGAAAAGTTCCGGCGCGAGAACGGTCTGGACTACAAGCCCGGCGAAATCACTGTCGGCAGCGGCGGCAAACAGGTGATCTACAACGCCATGGTGGCAACCCTCGACCCGGGCGATGAGGTCATCATCCCGGCGCCCTTCTGGGTCAGCTATCCGGACATGGTGCTCTTGGCCGGCGGCGAGCCGGTCGTCGTGCCCTGCCCGCAGAACAACCACTTCAAGCTGAGCCCCGAGGACCTGGAGGCGGCGATCACCCCGAAGACCAAGTGGATCATTCTCAACAGCCCGTCCAACCCGACCGGCTCGGCCTATAGCCACGACGAGATGAAAGCCCTCACCGAGGTGCTGCTGCGCCACGAGCAGGTCCACGTGCTGAGCGACGACATCTACGAGCACCTGGTGTACGACGGCTTTCAATTCGTCACCCCGGCCCAGGTCGAGCCGGCGCTCAAGGGCCGCACGCTGACCATGAACGGCGTCTCGAAGGCCTACAGCATGACCGGCTGGCGGATCGGTTTCGCCGGCGGGCCTGCCGAGCTGATCAAGGCCATGTCCAAGGTACAGTCGCAATCGACCTCGAACCCCTCGTCGGTCAGCCAGGCCGCCGCCGTCGAGGCGCTGAACGGCCCGCAGGACTTCATCGCTAGCAACAACGAGTTGTTCAAGTCCAGGCGCGATCTGGTGGTGGCGGGCGTCAACAGCAGCCCGGGCCTGCAAGCCCACACGCCCGAGGGCGCCTTCTACGTCTATGCCTCCTGCGCCGGCACGATCGGCAAGAAAACGCCGAACGGCCGGACGATCGGCTCCGACGGCGATTTCGTGAGCTACCTGCTGGAGGGTGAGGGCGTGGCGGCGGTTCAGGGCGAGGCCTTCGGCCTGTCGCCCTATTTTCGCATCTCCTACGCCACCTCGACCGAGGCGCTGGAAGAGGCCTGCGTGCGCATGAAGCGCGCCTGCGAGGCGCTGGCGGATTGAGGTCTCGGATATGCGCCTTCGTCCTACGCGCCTGTCGGATCACGAGCAACGACGGGGACTTGCGCCATGAAGTTCGCGATCGTCGGGGCCGGCGGCGTCGGCGGCTATTTCGGCGCGCGCCTGGCGGCCGACGGCAACGACGTGGTCTTCATCGCCCGCGGCGCACACCGCCAAGCCATGGCGAAAAAGGGCCTCAAGGTCCTGTCCAAGAAGGGCGACGTCCTTATCGAGAAGCCGCAACTGTTCAGTAATCCGCGCGAAACTGGGCTCTGCGACTTGATCCTGTTCTGCGTCAAGCTGTGGGACACCGAGGAGGCCGCCCACCTGATCAAGCCGCTGCTGGCCCACGACACCGCCGTGGTGCCGCTGCAGAACGGCGTCACGGCCGTCGACCAGCTTTCCGCCATGCTGGGCGCGCGCCATGTCCTGGGCGGGGTCGCCCGGATCGCCTCGGTGATCGAGGCGCCGGGTGTAATCCGCCACAGCGGCATGGTGGCGCGGCTGATCTTCGGCGAGCTCGACGGCCTGCCCTCGTGGCGCCAGGAGTGCCTGCTGTCGGCCTGCATCGGCGCCGCGATCGACGCCGAGGTCTCCGAGGACATCGCCACGGAAATCTGGCGCAAGTTCGTCATGCTGGCGCCGCTCGCCGGCGCCGCCTGCTTCTACCGCTGCTCGATTGGCGAGCTGCTGGGCGTGCCGGAGCGCCGGGCGCTGTTCGAAACCCTGGTCGCCGAGACCGCTGCGGTCGCCAGGGCCAAGGGCGCGGCGCTGGGGCCCGCCACCGAGATTCAGGTCGACCAGGCGCTCGACAAGTTCCCGCCGGAGACCAAGCCCTCCATGCTGCACGACCTCGAGGCCGGCCGCCGCCTGGAGCTCGACTGGCTGAACGGCGAGGTGGTCCGCTTGGGGAGGACCCTTGGCATCGACACCCCGGCCAGCGTCAAGGTGACCGAAGCGCTCGAGCCCTTCGCCATGGGCACCGCCTGAACCCATAAAAAATGCCCCGGGCTTTTGGGCCCGGGGCTCAAGTTCCTCAGACAGGGAGACTAGATATTGCCCGCCGTCATCTCCTTGGCGATGTGGTCAGCCTGTCGGATCGCCAGGGTCACGATGGTCAGCGTCGGATTCTCCGCGCCGCCGGTCGTGAACTGGCTGCCGTCCGAAATGAACAGGTTCTTGATGTCGTGAGCCTGACCGAAGGCGTTACATACGCCATCGGCCGCTTTCGCGCTCATTCGGCAGGTTCCCAGGTTGTGGGTCGAGGGATAGGGCGGCACCTCATAGGTCGCGGTCGCGCCGACCGCATCGTAGACCGCCGATCCCTGCTTGTAGGCGTGGTTGCGCATGGCCACGTCGTTCGGGTGGTCGTCGAAATGCACGTTGGGCACGGGCAGGCCGAACTGGTCCTTCTCGCTGGGGTGCAGCGTGATGGCATTGCTCTCCTGCGGCATGTCCTCACCGACCAGCCACATGCCGGCCATGTTCTCGTAACCGTCCATCGCCTTCGTGAAGTCGGCACCCCAGGCACCCGGGTTGAGAAACGCGGCCATGAACGGGATGCCGAGCGAGAGGGTCTCCATCTCATAGCCGCCGACGAAGCCGCGCGCCGGGTCGTTCTTCGATTCGTCGGTGATGATCCCGGCCATGGTGGTGCCGCGGTACATGTTCACCGGCTTGTCGAAGGTGGCGTAGACCGAGCCGGTCATGTGCCGCATGTAGTTACGGCCGACTTGACCGGACGAATTGGCCAGGCCGTCGGGGAACTTCGACGAGGCCGAATTCAACAGCAGCCGCGGCGTCTCGATCGAGTTGCCGGCGACGCAGACGGCACGGGCTTTCTGGACGTGTTGTTTGCCGTCCTTGTCGGCGTAGAGCACGCCGCTCACCTTGCCGCTGGCGTCGTGCTGGATCTGCAGCACCTGCGCCTCGGTCCGGAGCTCCAGCTTGCCGGTCGCCTCGGCCTTGGGGATCTCGGTATAGAGCGTCGACCACTTGGCGCCGGACTTGCAGCCCTGGAAGCAGAAGCCGATCTGCAGACACGCCGCCCGATCATCGCGCGGCCGGCTGTTGATCGACATGCGCCCGGTGTGCACGCCCTTGTAGCCGAGCCGCTTGGCCCCGGCGTACATGACCTTGAAGTTGTTGTTGCCCGGCAGGCCCGGGATGCCGTGGGTCCGGGTCGTGCCCATCTTGTCCTCGGCCTTGGCGTAATAGGGCTCGAGCTCCTGCAGCGTGAGCGGCCAGTCGAGCAGGTTGGCGCCGGCGATGTCGCCATAGGTGGACTTGACCTTGAACTCGTGGGCCTGCAGGCGCAGCGAGGCGCCGGCCCAGTGCACGGTCGAGCCGCCGACCGTCTTGCAGATCCAAGCCGGCAGGCCGGCGAAGTCCTTGGCAACCCGCCAGGAGCCCGATGTGGTGCGCTTGTCGAGCCACGAAAGCTGGCCGAAGGAGCCCCATTCGTCGTTCTGGAAGTCGTCGATCGAGTAGCGCTTGCCGGCCTCGAAGGCGACCACGCTGATGCCCTTCTGGCACAACTCGTTGGCCAGGGTGCCGCCGCCGGCACCTGAGCCGATCACCACGACGACGCTGTCGTCGTTCAGGTTGTATTTCGCCATGATCCGCGCTCCCCCTTCAGCCGGCCTTGGGGCTGGCGTCTTCGGAAGGCTCGCCCGCCCAGCTCATGTCGTCGAAGCCGCGCTCGAGGTAGCCGCCGAACTCGTAGGACGGACCCTCGTAGCCGAAGTGACGCCAGACCAAGGGGTTGTTGTAGAGCGTCACGACGGTGGTGCCGCGGATTTTCTGGAAGAAGGGCGTCGACTCGATTGATCGCAGCACCTCGAGCTGATAGCCGTCGGAGAGCTCGAGCCACTTGACGCCCTTGGCCGCGTCCAGCTGCGCCACGCCGTCTTTCAGCAGGCCGGCCAGCCCGGCGTCGCCCTTGGCGCCCGAGTCGAGCGCTTCGACCACGCCGGCGTAGTAGACGTCACCGAGCGATGCGTGGGGATAAAGCTGGCGCGACATGCGCAGCAGGGTCGCCCCCTGGTGGCCGTTGAGCGCGCTTAATTCCAGGGCCCAGGCTCCGTCACTCGCCATCAGGACCGAGCCGGACGCCACCACCGCCGCACCGGCTGCCGCCAAACTGCTGGTCTGCAGGAATTGGCGGCGGTTCATGCCCGTGTTGCTCATCTAACCTCTCCTCCCTAATTCCATCGTTTCTGCTTGTACTCTTGCCAGGCCTGCCAGGTGCCCGGTGGGGCTATCGATAGCGGCCGTGCCGCTCCAGCACCTCGATCTTGTAGCCGTCGGGATCCTGCACGAAGAAGAAGCGGGCCATGAGCGCGCCGTCGCGGTGAAATTCCTTCACGTCGGTCGGTTGAAATCCCATCTCGGCGAAGCGATGATGTTCCGACTTGGCATCCTCGACGCAGACCGCGACATGGCCATAGCCGCTGCCATGGGTGTAGGGCTCACGCTGGCCCTTGTTCAGCGTCAGCTCGATCTCGAAATCGTTTTCCGCGTTGCGCAGGTAGACCAGGGCAAAGCCGTCAAAATCGAAGTGATCGGCGACCTTAAGGCCGAAGGCCTTGTCGTAGAATTCGATCGAGCGATCCAGGTCGAGAACCCGGATCATTGTGTGGATGGCCTTGGCCATCGAATCCTCCCGGCTTTTTTCTCTCGTTACCGGTACAAGGCTAACCCTTGGCCGCCCTGCGGTGGTGGTAGCCTGCTACTACAAGGCCGCCCGCCGGGCAAAATTGCCAATCGGCGAGGCTTGCTCTCGCTACTCGGCGGCCGCCGTGACTAGTTCCCGCCGCGCCTGCTCGCTCACCCGCTCCGGACCCCTGAGATTCAGCACGCAGCTGACCCGCAGGAGGGAGGCGAAATTGGCGATGCCGCCGTGCAGTTCCAGAACCTCGTCGTAGAGCTGCGAGAGGAAGCGCGGCGTGGTCATGCCCTGGCTTGCCGCCAGGTTGTCCAGAATATCCCAAAAAGTCGCCTCGAGCCGGATACTGGTCGCGTGACCGGCCAGGCGCACCGAGCGCGTGGTACATCGATAGTTGCCGGGATCCTGTCCGGCGAAGATCTGACACATGACCTTAATCCTCCCTGTCCGAGGGCATTCGTCGCCCGAAGTTCGTTATCCCGGAATCGGCCCTGGCGACCGCCCGAGGGCGCCTTTGGTCTTCCACCCATCATAAATGTTAACCACCTTGGACCGCAAATCCTCGCATCATTTTCGCAGGAGGCCGCTTTTCTATTGCCATGCCGGGTCGTAGTTTGAAACCATTGTCGGCAAGAAACAGGGAAGCGCGAAATCAGCTTTCAGCCGGAGTTCGATCTACTGGGAGGATTTTATGACAGCCAAAACCGACTCACCGCCGAGATGCGCCGTCATTGTCGGCCCCTATACCTGTGGCAAGACGACGCTGCTCGAGGCCATCCTGCACGCTACGGGGGCCACGCACCGCAGGGGTTCGGTGACCGAAGGCAACAGCGTCGGCGACTCGTCGCCCGAAGCCCGCACCCGCCAGATGAGCACCGAACCGAATTTCGCCCATGCCGAATACTTGGGCGAACAGTGGTTTTTCATCGATTGCCCCGGTTCCGTCGAGCTCAGTCAGGACAGCCGTAATGCCTTGATGGCCGCCGATGTCGCCGTGGTCGCCGCGGAGCCCGAACCCGACCGGGCCCTGACCCTGGCGCCGATCTTCCGATTCCTCGAAGACTTCCAGATCCCGCACATGCTGTTCGTCAACAAGATGGACAAGGCGAGCGCACGGGTGAAGGAGTTGCTGGAGGCGCTTCAAGCCGTGTCGCCCAAGCCGCTGTTACTGCGCCAAGTGCCGATCCGCGATGGCGAGGAAATCACCGGCTTCGTCGACCTGGTGAGCGAACGCGCCTACCGCTACAAGGAAGGCACTGCATCGGACCTGGTGGAAATGCCGGAGTCGATCAAGGACCGGGAGGGACAGGCCCGCCAGGAACTGCTCGAATCCCTGGCCGATTTTGATGACGCGCTGCTCGAGCAGCTGCTCGAGGACAAAATTCCCGCGTCGGACGAGATCTACCAGCAGCTCACCAAGGACCTTCAGGACGACCTGATCGTTCCGGTTTTCCTCGGCTCCGCGGAGCACGCGCATGGCGTCACCCGGCTGTTGAAAGCGCTACGGCATGAGGCACCGGAGCCCGGTCGTACGGCCGAACGCTTAGGCATTCCGATCGTCGACCCCTTCACCGCCACCGTCTTCAAGACGCTGCATCAGTCGCACACCGGGCGGCTGTGTATCGCGCGCATCTGGCGGGGCGAAATGGAAGACGGCATGACTCTGGACGGCGAACGTCTGTCCGGCCTTTACCACCTGATGGGCGGAGAAAACCAAAAAATCGCCAAGGCCGGAGCCGGCGAACTGGTCGCGCTCGGCCGTCTGGAATCGCTGATGACCGGCGACGTGATCACCGCCGATGGCCGCAAGACCGACACCGGCATGCTTTGGCCGGAGGTTAAATCACCGGTCTTTTCACTGGCGGTCGCGCCCAAGAACCGGCAGGACGAGGTCAAGCTGACCAGCTCTATCGCCAAGCTGGTCGAGGAGGATCCTTCGCTCTCAATGGAGCATGACCAGAGCACCAATCAACTGCTGCTCTGGGGCCAGGGCGAGATCCACCTGAAGCTGGCGGTCGAACGGCTGAAGAGCAAGTACAACGTCGATGTGGAGGTCGCGCCGCCGCAGACCGCCTACAAGGAAACCATCCGCAAGGGCACGACCCAGCATTCGCGCTTCAAGCGGCAGACCGGCGGCCACGGACAGTTCGGCGACGTCCATGTCGAGATCAAGCCGCGGCCGCGCGGCGAAGGGTTCGAATTCATCAACAACATCGTCGGCGGCGCCATCCCCAAGAACTACATCCCGGCGGTGGAGAACGGCGTGAAGGAATATCTCGAGCGGGGTCCGTTAGGCTTCCCCGTGGTCGACGTGTCGGTCAAGCTGTTCGACGGACAGTTTCACGCGGTGGACAGCTCCGATCAGGCTTTCAAGATCGCCGGGCGCTTGGCCATGTCGGAGGGCATGCCGAACTGCGACCCGGTTCTGCTGGAGCCGATCTACGAGGTCACGATCTCCGTGCCCTCCGACTTCACGGCCAAGATCCACGGTCTGGTCAGCGGCCGGCGGGGCCAGATACTGGGCTTCGAGCCGAGGCCGGGCTGGAGTGGCTGGGACAATCTGAAATGCTACCTGCCCCAGTCGGAGATGCACGACCTGGTGGTCGAGCTGCGATCCCTGACGATCGGCGTCGGCAGCTTCACCTGGCGTTACGACCACTTGCAGGAGCTGTCCGGCAAGCTGGCGGAAAAGGTGATCGCCGAACGCCAGGCCGCCGCATAGCCGACGTCCGCGCGATCAGATCGGCAACGCCATGACGCAGCTGGCCCATGAGCGTGCCGCCGAGTTGCTCCATACGGCGCGGCGCAATTGCCGCCCGATCGCCGAACTGCCGGCGGACTGCCGGCCGATGACCGCGGCCGAGGCTTACCGGGCTCAGGACGCCTTTCTGGCCCAGTCGGGCGACCGTGTCGCCGGCCTCAAGATCGGCGCGACCAGCGATCGGGCGCAAGCTTTCCTCGCAACCGACGCGCCGTTCGCGGGCTGCGTGCTGAGCCGCGACGTGTTCGACAGTCCGGCGACTCTGCCCGCCGGGCGTTTTCCCTTCCGCCTGATCGAGCCCGAGTTCGCAGTCCGCCTGGGCCGTGACCTACCGGCCGGCGATACGGCCTATGACGGCGCGACCGTGGCCGACGCGGTGGCCAGCCTGCACCCCGCTATCGAGCTGGTGACCAGCGGCCTCGCGGACTGGGCGCACCAGGGTGTCCTGTCGCTGATCGCCGACAACG
The DNA here is from genome assembly GCA_041617155.1 of Kiloniellales bacterium. Taxonomy (GTDB): domain Bacteria; phylum Pseudomonadota; class Alphaproteobacteria; order Kiloniellales; family JAKSDN01; genus CAMYKD01. The sequence goes on along the minus strand of JBFJPL010000019.1, from coordinate 21,320 downwards.
GCGTGAACGGCGCGCTGGTCCTCGGGCCGGCTTGTTCCGCCTGGCGGGATTTCGACCTGCCGCACCATACGGTCGCGCTCCGAGTAAACGGCGTGCCGGCCGGTGAGGGGGTTGGCGCCAATACCTTGGGCGGCCCCATGAATGCCCTGGCTTGGCTGGCCAATCACCGCGCCGCGCGGGGCCTCGGCCTAGCTGCAGGCCAAGTGATCACGACGGGTGTGGTGACGCCGTTCGTGGAGCTGGCGGCCGGCGATGAGGCGGTCGCGGACTTCGGCTCCCTGGGCACGGTCGAGCTTCGCTTTTCCGACTGAGCCGCTCTACGGCCGGCGTAAGCCAGGCCTACGATTTAATAAATTGTAATTATTCTAAAAATATTTGCAACCATCGGTGAACATATCATAATTTTTTGAAACGATATTCGCCCCGGTGGCCCGGCACAGAGCACCGTGAGCCGTGGCGGGAGATCTTGAGGAGCTACGACGATGCAGATCAACACGGGTATTCCGGCGGACCACCGCCAAGCCATAGCCGAGGGTCCGTCGCGCCTGCTGGCGGACAGCGACACCCTCTATCTCAAGACCCACAATTTCCACTGGAACGTGACCGGTCCGATGTTCCAGACCCTGCACACCATGTTCGAGCATGAATACACCGAGCTGGCCACGGCGGTTGACGAGATCGCCGAACGGATCCGCGCTCTCGGCCAGCCGGCGCCCGGCAGCTATTCGGTCTTCGCCAAGCTCAGCTCGATCCGGGAGGCAGAGGGCGTGCCGGCCGCCAAGGAGATGATCGCCCAGTTGGTGGCCGGCCACGAGGCCGTCGCCGCGACCGCTCGCTCGGTCTTTCCCGCGGCCGAGGTCGGCCGCGACGAGGTGGACCGCCGACCTGCTGACCCAGCGCATGCAGGTGCACGAGAAGACCGCCTGGATGCTGCGCAGCCTGCTCGACTAAAGCACTGGCCGCCGTCGGACAGAGTGGTGACTTAACATCACCGGCACCATATTGTCGGCGGGTGGCACTCCTGAGCCGCGGCGGAACGCGTGATGCAAGAGACGAGACCGACCGGTTCCATACTCGTGGTCGAAGACGACCGCAATATCGCCTTGCTGGTCGAGACCTACCTGAGCCAGGCCGGTTTCGAAACCGCGGTGGCTCACGACGGCCGGCAAGGGCTCGAGTTGGCTCGCCGGATGGATCCCGACTTTGTGGTGCTCGACCTGATGTTGCCCTCCATGGACGGCTGGGAGCTGTGCCGGGAGATCCGCAAGCAGTCCGACGTCCCGATTCTGATCCTGACCGCCCGCGAGGAAGAGGTCGACCGAATCGTCGGATTTTCCCTGGGCGCCGACGACTATGTGGTCAAACCCTTCAGCCCGCGTGAGCTGGTCGAGCGGGTCAAGGCGATCCTGCGCCGGTCGCGGGCGGCCGCGCCAACCGCCGGGGCACGGCTCCGGCACGGCGCGCTGCTGCTCGAGCCGGACAAGCACAAGGTCACGCTGGATGGTCGCCCGATCGACCTGACGCCCTCGGAATACACCTTGCTGCAAGCCCTGATGGGCCGCCCCGGGCAGGTCTTTACCCGAGACGCTTTGCTCGGCCACCTCTACCGCAACGGCGAGGCGGTAATCGACCGGGTGGTCGACGTGCACATCGGCAAGCTGCGCCAGAAGATCGAGGCCGACCCGGCCAACCCGCGCTTCATAGAGACGGTGCGGGGCGTCGGCTACCGCTTCGCCGAGGCCGAGACATGAGATACAGCCTCTTGTGGAAGCTGCTGGCGATCAACGTCGCGGTCATCGCCGTGGTGATCCTGGTGGTCTGGATGGCCATCGACTACCTGGCGGCAGACTACTTCGCCGTCCTGATGGAGCGCTACAACATCTCGCCGGCCGAGAGCCATCAGATGTTCCTCGACGCGATTCACCGCTATCTGATCCAGGTCAGCCTGTTTGCCCTGGCGCTGGCCGTGTTGCTGGGATTCCTCTTGACCCGCAAGGTGCTGCGGCCGCTCCGCCGCATGGGCGAGATCACCAGGAAAATCGCCGCCGGCGACTACAGCGCGCGGGTCGAAACCGCCGCGCGCGACGAGGTCGGCGAATTGGCGCTGTCGTTCAACCAGATGGCCGACAGCCTCGCGCAGGTCGAGCAGCTGCGCCGTTCCATGGCGGTTCACATGGCCCACGAACTGCGCACGCCGCTGACCAACATCCGGGGCTACCTGGAGGCCCTGGCCGATGGCGTGGTACAGCCGACCAAGGAAACCTTCGACATGCTGCAGCAGGAAATTCTGCGTCTGGTCCGCCTGGTCGAAGACTTGCACCAGCTCATCAAAGCGGATTCCGCGCGGGCCTATCTGCACCGCCAGGAGCTTTGCCTGCCGGACCTGGTCAAGCAGGTGCTGGCGTTCTACCGCTATCAACTGGAGAGCCGCGACATCAGCGTCGAGACCCGCTTCACCCCCGACGCCGAGCAGGCCGTGGGCGACCGGGACAAGCTGCTTCAGGTGCTGCGCAATCTGGTGCAGAACGCGGCCCAGTACGCCGCCAGCGGCGGCCGGCTGACGGTTTCGGCCGAACGCCGGCCCGATGGCATCGCCATGACCTTCGCCAACACCGGATCGGAGGTCGCCGAGAGCGATCTGAAACTAATCTTCGAGCGCTTCTACCGGGCGGAGAAATCTCGCTCGCGAGACAGTGGCGGGGCCGGCATAGGCCTGGCCATCGTCAAGGAACTGGTCGAGGCCCACGGCGGGCAGGTCGGCGCGGCCAGCGGCAACGGCGAGACCCGCGTCTGGTTCACCCTGCCGGCATAGGCGCCCGCCACCTTTACACAATCTTTAAGCGGACGTTATCCGCGCCTTACATCGGCCGGGCAGGTTTCTCTTGCTGGTCTCTCTCCGATTCGCCCGAACCGGTTCCCATCGCGGTCGAAACCGAGGGGCCGCATCGGCATGCGTCGCGCCGATCCCCTTACCGGAACCATGACAGAGGTAAATCATGTCCAAAATCCATTGCCCTGACCTGAAGACGGCTTTCGTCGCCCTTGGCACCGCCGCCGCTGTGGCCGGCGCAGTCGCCCTGCCGCATGCCGTCGCCCACGCGGCCGACACTCCGGTGCAGATTGCGGCTTGTAATCCCTGCAATCCTTGTAATCCCTGCGCCGCCGCGAACCCTTGCAATCCCTGCAACCCCTGTGCCGCGAAGAACCCGTGTAACCCCTGCAACCCCTGTGCCGCAAAGAACCCGTGTAACCCCTGTGCCGCGAAAAATCCCTGCAACCCCTGCGCCGCCAATTGAGCTGGGACCTCTAGGTAAGCGCACAGAAGCCACGGAAAAGGATTTCAAACATGAAGCCTCTAAAACAAGCCCTGGTGCTGCTGGGTCTGTCGGCCGTGCTTGCGCTCTCCGGGCCGGCCCTGGCGGGTGACGATAACGGTGGCCGGACCTATGAGGTGACGGTTACCAACCTCACCCGGGGCCAGACCTTTACACCGATCCTGGTGGCCACGCATGAGTCCTCGGTCCGACTCTTCGAGGTCGGCAATGCGGCCAGTGACGAGCTGGCGACCCTAGCCGAGGACGGCGACATCGGGCCGCTCGCCCAGCTGCTCCTGGCCACCGGCAAGGTCAGCGATACGGCCAACTCCGGCGATCTGCTGGGCCCTGGCGAGTCGGTCACGATAGCTGTGTCGGCGGCCGGCGGTGCCAGGCAGGTCAGCCTCGCGGCCATGCTGATCCCGACCAACGACACCTTCTTGGCCTTCCGGAACCTGGCGCTGCCCCGGGGCGGTTCGACCACGGTCAGCCGCTCGCCCGCCTACGACGCCGGCAGCGAGCCCAACGACGAGCTCTGCGTCAACATTCCCGGCCCGGTCTGTGGCGGCCAAGGCGCTTCGCCGGACGCGGGCGGCGAAGGCGTCGTCCATATCCAGGCAGGTATCCACGGCATCGGCAACCTTGTCGCGGCCGAGCGTGACTGGCGAAACCCCGTCGCCGAGGTAACGATTCGGCGGGTGTCCAGGTGAGCAGCACGGAGGCAGGCCGGGTCGACCCGGCCTGCCTCCGCACCGCGACGGCGGCAGTCCGAACAGCGGCCGCTCTCGGGACGTTGATTTGTTAATCGATGCGCGAGACATTATCTGACCTGTGTATGTTCAAATGGTTTTCGATCCAACGGGAATGAGTGGCTGCCATGCTGACCAAAATCAAACGCGGCTGGGAACTGCCTGAGTCCGCCGCAACGCCGGAAACCTTGTTCCACGACCGGCGCCGCTTGCTGAAGACCGCCGCGGCGGGGTCGATTCTGCTGAGCGCACCTGCCTTGCTCGCAGGCTGCGACGAGACCGCGGACCTGAGCGCGCAGGCCGGCCAGAACACCGTGGCCGACCCCTCGGCCAAGCTCTATCCGGTACAGCGCAACCTGCGCTACCGGCTGGACCGCGAACTGACCGATGAGAAGGAAGCCACTACCTACAACAACTACTACGAATTCGGCTCCTCCAAGAACATCTGGCAGAAGGCCCAGGCTTTGCCGATCCGGCCCTGGATGGTGTCCATCGACGGCCTGGTCGAACAACCCATGGAGATCGGTGTCGACGACCTCCTGGCCAAGATGCCGCTGGAGGAGCGGCTCTACCGTCATCGCTGCGTCGAGGCCTGGTCCATGGCCGTGCCCTGGAGCGGCTTCGCCTTGAAGGCTCTGGTCGATCTGGCCCGGCCTTTGGCCGGCGCCAAGTACCTGCGCATGGTGACCTTTCACAACAGTGACGTCGCCTCGGGCCAGAAGGCGCCCTGGTATCCTTGGCCCTATGTCGAGGGTCTGACCATCAAGGAAGCCACCAACGAGCTGGCGTTCGTCGCCACCGGCATGTACGGCAAGGTTATGCCCAAGCAGAACGGCGCGCCGCTGCGCCTCGCCGTGCCGTGGAAGTACGGCTTCAAGTCGACCAAGGGCATCGTGCGCTTCGAGTTCACGGACAAGCGTCCGAAATCCTTCTGGGAGGAGATCCAGTCCAGCGAGTACGGCTTCTGGGCCAACGTCAACCCGGAGGTGCCGCACCCGCGCTGGAGCCAGGCCAGCGAACGGGTGCTCGGCAGCGGCGAACGGGTTCCGACCCAGCTCTACAACGGCTACGGCGAATTCGTCGCCGGGCTCTATGCGGGACTGAAGGGCGAACGCCTGTTCATGTAAGGCGGCTCCAAGAGACGCTGCCGGAGCGGCCCCTCAACGGCAAAAAAAATGCCGGGCCTAATGGCCCGGCAAGTCGAACAGGGAGGCTTCACGTCTGGGAGACGTAGGATCCGAAGACCCCATCCGGGCCTTGCGCCCGGATCTCGATGCCAGCGCTGAGCGCCGGCGAAACTGTCTGATGCTGCAACGCAACATCCGTTACTGAGTAAATAGGAATGTCCCCGGTCTTGTCCAACCCCAATAGGACAAATGAGCCATGCAATTCGCGCATGGCTGGCGATTGAGAATTACGAGCGCTCGATTCATTCATGATTGACGAGGCTAACAGTCGGCTTGGTGTCGCGACAGAGTCATTTTTGTGACTCCCACGCGCCGCCGGTTGCAATGCCGGCCAATCAGAACTTGGCTTCAGCCACCTTGCGCAGAAGGAAATCGCGAAACACCGCCGTGCGTTTGGAGGCGCGGACCTCCTCAGGATAGACGAAATAGGCGTCGATCTGCGGGCCTTCAAGTTCCGGTAGTACGTGCAGCATGTCGTTGCCATCCCGCACCATGAACTCGGGCAAGACACCGATTCCGGCGCCACTCTGGACTGCCTGCATGACGGCATAGACATTGTTTACAGTCATCGCCGGGCGGCGCATGTCGCGGCCTTTGCGGCCTACCTCCAACAGCCAGTTGACGTTGGGTACGGGCGGTCGGGTGTCGTTGCCGTAGACCACAATGCGGTGGTCGTCGAGTTCCTCCACGGATTTCGGCAAACCGTGTTTCTTCACATAGCTCGCGGCGGCATAGGTGTGTAGGCGCGCAGTCAGCAAATGACGCTGGATCAGGTCGGCCTGGCGCGGCGGGGACAGGCGAATGGCCACGTCGGCCTCACGCATCGCGAGGTTCAGGTTGCGATCGGACAGGATCAGGTGCACCTCGATCTCCGGATAGACTTCCAGGAACTCGCGCATACGCGGCGCGAGCCAGGTGGAGCCGAACGCAACCGTGGTGGTAATTCTCAGCAGACCCTTGGGCCGGTCCTTGCTTTCGGTCAGCTGCGCCTCGGTCATGGCCAGTTTGCCGAAGACCTCGTGCGCCGTGCGGTACAGCAGCTCACCCTGCTCGGTCAGGATCAGGCCGCGCGCATGACGGTGGAACAGCGGCACTTTCAGGCTGTCCTCGAGCGCGGAAATCTGCCGACTGACCGCCGATTGGCTCAGATTCAGCTTGTCGCCCGCGTGAGTGAAACTGCCGGCTTCCGCCACGGCATGGAAGATACGCAGCTTGTCCCAGTCCATCATGTCGGCTCAAACCCCCCACCTGCGGGAAATTCCAGGCGCCCCGAACAGATAGGGCTTGGCCCCTGGACTGGCCGCAGGCCGCCCGGTTCTATTCGGCGGCCTGGACCTCAGCCGCTTCCTTTTCGGCGAGGAATTTTTCGGCCTCCAAGGCCGCCATGCAGCCCATGCCGGCCGCCGTAACCGCCTGGCGATAGACTTTGTCCTTGACGTCGCCAGCGGCATAGACCCCCGGAGTCCGGGTCGCGGTCGAATCCGGCGCGGTCAGGATATAGCCTTCGGAGTCCATGTCGAGCTTGCCCTTGAAAAGCTGGGTCGCCGGGTCGTGGCCGATCGCGATGAACAAGCCGTCGGCCGCAAGCACGCTGGCCTCGCCGCTGTGCACATTGCGGACCTTCACGCCGGTCACACCGAGCGGCTCCTCGGTGCCCAGCACCTCCTCGACCACGTGGTCCCACAGCACCTCAATCTTGTCGTTGCGGAACAGCCGGTCTTGCAGGATCTTCTCGGCGCGCAACTGATCGCGCCGGTGGATCAAGGTCACCTTTGAGGCGAAGTTGGTCAGGAACAGCGCTTCCTCAACCGCAGTATTGCCGCCGCCGACCAGAGTCACCTGCTTGTCACGGTAAAAGAAGCCGTCGCAGGTCGCGCAGGCCGAAACGCCGAATCCACGAAACTTGGTCTCGCTGTCGAGGCCGAGCCAGCGCGCCTGGGCACCGGTCGAGATGATCAAGGTATCACCGCGGTAGACGTCGCCCGAGTCGCCGATACAGCGGAAGGGCCGCCGGCTGAGGTCGACCTCCACCACCGTATCGAAGAACATCACGGTGCCGACGTTTTCGGCCTGGGCCTTCATCTGCTCCATCAGCCACGGGCCCTGGATCACCTCGGCGAAGCCCGGATAGTTTTCCACGTCGGTGGTGATCGACAGCTGGCCGCCGGGCTGCAGCCCCTGGACCAGCATCGGTTTGAGGTTGGCGCGCGCGGCATAGACCGCCGCGGTATAGCCGGCCGGGCCCGAGCCCAGAATCAATACCTTGCTGTGGTGTTCGTTCGCCATGATCGGAGATGTCCCCAGGCCGTCCGCCCTCGAATAGCCCTGAATGTAGAGAGACCACCCGCGCCCCGCAAGGAGGCCTGTTGCTTGTCCCGACGTCGCTTGCCCCGGTGGCAAAACCGGGCGCGCGGATAGAGCGGCGCCGCGTGGCTAGATAAGGCGCTCCTCAAGGGCGCAGTGGATGCTCAGAGCGCAGACCGATTCGGTGAAGTCCTCCAGGCGGAAGAGATCGAGGCAGGGTCCTGCGCCGCGCCTGGCGATGCGTCCCTCGGCCAGACTTCTTGCCAGGATCAAGGCCGGGATACAGGGAATTAACGGCCCGTCGCCGGCCGCGGCGATCAGTGTCCAGCAGCGCTTCACACGCCGTCCCTCGGCATCCCTTCCGACCACCTCGACGAACATCCCGCCGCGATCGCTGCCCAAGGGCTGCATAAGGTGGGCCATGCCTCGAATCAGAGGCGCGAGGATCGCCAGGCTGGGCAGTATCCGCCAGCGAACCGGCCACGAAAGCAGCCAGAGGCCAAAGTGCAGGACTGTGAGCTCCAGGCCGCCGCGGAACGCAACCCCCGGCTTGCCGGAGTAGCGCGCCGGGAAGAGCTCCAGATCCGGCACGTCGCAGGCGGCGAACCAGCGCGGACCGAGCGGCGCGACCCCGGGAACCTGCAGAATCCGACGCCGCAGGCCCTGCCAGCCGTAGGCCGTGGTCCAGCGCCCGTCCCGGCGCCACGGCATCGGCCGGCCGACGTAGCCCAGGATCGCGTTGATCAGGCTGGCGCCCCGTTCCACCCGGTTGCCCGGGGTGACGCCCGTGTCGATCGACTCCAGAGCCACAAGGCCGCACGCCAGATGGTCGACCACCGCGGCGGAAAGGGCCGGCACTGTGCTGGCGCCGGCGGCAAGCAAGACATTGGCGGCGCGGGCCGGGCCGTCGAGCGACCCGATGCCCGACACGAAGCGGCGGCCGTCGGCCAGGTCCACGTAATGCATTCCCCGCTCGATGCAGGCCCGCGCGACGCGGTAGTCCTGGCCCTGAAACGGCCCGGCTGTGTGAATCACCAGATCGGCGCCCGACGATTGCAGGCCTTGGTCGAGGCCGGCTTCGATATCCAAGCGCTGGGCGGCCAGCTCGGCCGCCGGATGGGCGCTTTGCAGAGCCTGGACCTGCGCCGTGGCCTTGGCGAGCGAGCGGCTGGCGACCACCACCCGAAAGCCGGGCTCGGCGGTCAGCAATCGGCAGACCCGACTGCCGAAGGTGCCCGTGCCGCCGATCACCAGGACGGTGAAAGTCGCCGTGCTCAAGAAAGGCGCCGGCGGATCTCCGCCGCAATGCGGGCTGGCTCGTCGAGCGGCGGATAGCGCCACGACTCCAGGCTGCCTTCGAAAGGCCGGGTGATGCCGGCTGTCTGCATGGCCGCGTGGAACCGACGGAACTTGGCCGTACCGCCGGGCAGCTCGACGACATGGACCGGTTTGCCGGTCGCCGCTGCCTCGCTGATCATGGTGATCGAATCAGCGGTCACAACCAAGGCGTCGGCCAGGGCCAGGTAGCCGAGATAGGGATTCTCGCCGCACCCGTCCCAGAATTCGGCTGCCACGCCCGCCAGCCCGGCACGCAGGGCCGCCTCCTGCTCCGCGCCGGTCCGCCGGGAAGTGGTCACCAGCAGGCTTGCGCCCTGGTCCCGCGCCAGTGCCGTCAGATCGGCCGTCAGGCGCCGGACAAGCGTGGACGTAAACCGGTAGGCCCGGTTGGCGCCGCCGATCAGAACCGCCACCAACGGTCTTGGCAGACCCTCCAGACGCGGGGCCAGGCGGGCCGCCGCGGCGGACAGGCGCGCCGGGGTTACGCCGTGCAGGGCACCTCGGGTGGTCACGACGTTGGTACCGCGCAGCCGGTCGTGTTCCGGGGTCACCACCAAGTCGAAATGCCGCGGATCGATCTTGGAGTCCTGGATCTGAACCGCAAAGGTGGCACCCTTGCCGGCCTGTCGGACCGCCGCCGCCGGCGCCGCCGTGAGCCGCCCTCCGGCGATCAGAATTTCCGGCCAGGGCGGCGCCAAGCCGGCGCCGCCGGCGCCCAGCGAGCGTAACGGCGCCGGCCAGAACGGCGGCGGCAGCCAGCACCAGGGTGCCTTTATTTTCAATCGCTTGACCTCGGGTTCGAGACCCAAGGCCTCAGCCAGTCCGATGCTTTGAACCTCGGTGCCCGCCTTGCCGTCGCTCAACACCCAGCACAGCGGCCGGGATCCTGCCGGGGTTCCCGTCATAGTATTACGTTGCGATGTGCACCACCTGAAATCGCAAAATTCGCCGCCAGAGCACCGCTGCCGGGCAATGGAGACTTGCGGCCACCCAGCCACTGGGTAATATAGTTTCGCGCCGTCACCGGGAAGGATGAAGAGCTTAGGGGAAGGCACCCATGCGCCGTGTCAAACTCGACAGGATCGATCTTCGCATCCTCCGGGACCTCCAGGACGATGGTCGAATGACCAACGTCGAGCTCGCGCGCCGCGCCGGTATCTCCGCGCCGCCCTGCCTGCGCCGGGTTCGCGCACTCGAGGAAGCCCGCTTCATTCGATCCTATCATGCCGAGCTTGATCCGGAGCAGCTGGGTTTCGAGGTGATGTTCTTGGCCCTGGTCGGGCTCGACAACCAGTCGGAACCGGTCCTGACCGCCTTCGAGACCATGGTCGCGGACTGGCCCGAGGTGCGCGAATGCCATATGGCCCGCGGGCCGCACGATTTCGTGCTCAAGATCGTCGCCCACAACATGGCGCACGAGAACGAGCTGACCACCAAGCTGACCTCGGCGCCTCACGTCGCAACAGTACTGACCATGCAAGTGATCCGTACATCGAAGGACCAACCCGGCGTGCCGATCGACCCGGAAACCGCGCTGGTCGAGGCTTAGCTGACTCCAGCGGCCGTCGTCTAGACGAACTTCACCCTCTTGATCTCGTAGGCTTTCTCGCCCTTGGGCGTGTTCACCTCGACGGTGTCGCCGACCTCCTTGCCGATCAGCGCGCGGGCCAGGGGCGCGGTCACCGCCAGTCGGCCTTCCTTGACATCGGCCTCCATCTCGCCGACCAGCTGATAAGTCAGCTTCTCACCAGTGTCCTCGTCGACTAACGTGACCGTGGCGCCGAAGGTGACGGTCTTGCCCGACAGACTCGATATGTCGATGACCTCGGCCCTGGCCATCTTGTCCTCGAGCTCGGCAACCCGGCCCTCGATGAAGCTCTGGCGCTCGCGGGCTGCGTGATATTCGGCATTTTCTGACAGATCGCCGTGTTCGCGCGCCTCGGCGATCAATCGGATGACCTCTGGGCGGGCCACCGTTCTCAGGTGCTTCAACTCTTCTTCCAAACGGGTCAAGCCCTGGGATGTCATCGGAAACTTTTCGCTCATTCGAGGATACTCGGTATTGTTGCTCTTACTTCGAATGAGGCGACTGTCGCCTCCGCGCCCGTCGCCTCATTCGAGGTGATTCAAAAAGACCCCTTAAAGTAGGACTGAAGCGGGGCGACTTCAAGCTGGCCGCTGCGCAACGCGGCAATCGCCTGGACCGCCGCCAGGGCGCCGGCCACGGTGGTATAGTAGGGCAGGCTGCTGGTCAGCGCCGTACGCCGCAGGCTGAAGCTGTCGGCGATCGCCTTGGCGCCCTCTGTGGTGTTGAATATCAGCTGGACGTCTCCGGATATCATGGCATCGACGATGTGCGGTCGACCTTCGCGCACCTTGTTGATCACTTCGACCGCAAGCCCCTGGTCGGCCAGGAAGCGACCAGTGCCCGAGGTCGCGATGATCTCGAATCCCATCTCGATAAGCCGTTTGGCGAGCGGCGTCATAGCCGCCTTGTCCGCATCCTTGACCGAGATGAAGACACGCCCTGTCTCCGGCAACCGAACTCCGGCGCCGATCTGGGATTTCAGGAAGGCGCTGGCGAAATCGGCATCCAGGCCCATGACCTCACCGGTCGATTTCATCTCGGGGCCAAGCACGACATCGACGCCGGGGAAGCGGGCAAAGGGAAAAACCGCCTCCTTGACCGCGACATGAGCGCTGCGGGCGCGCTCCATCTCGAACTCGGCCAGTTTGGCCCCCACCATGACACGGGCGGCGATCTTGGCGATCGGCACACCGGTCGCCTTGGCGACGAAAGGTACGGTGCGGCTGGCCCGCGGATTGACCTCCAGGATGTAGATGTCGCCGTTCTGCACCGCGAACTGAACGTTCATCAGACCGACCACCCCTAGGCCCTCGGCCAGCGCACAAGTCTGGCGGCCGATCTCCGCGACCACCGTGTCGGACAGGGTGTGGGGCGGCAGGGCGCAAGCCGAGTCGCCGGAATGGATTCCGGCCTCCTCGATATGCTCCATGACACCGGCCACCACGACCTGATCACCGTCGGCCACCGCGTCGACGTCGACCTCCGTGGCATGGCGCAGGTAGGTGTCGATCAGCACCGGGTTGCGGCCGGAAACCTTGACCGCCGAGCCGATGTAGCGCTCGAACTGCTCGGCGTCGGAAACGATCTCCATGGCGCGGCCGCCCAGGACATAGGACGGCCGGATCAATACCGGATAGCCGATCCGTTCGGCCACGGCACGTGCTTCCTCGGCCGAGGTGGCCGTGCCGTTCTCGGGCTGCCGCAGCTCCAGCCGGGCCAGCAGTTCTTGAAAGCGCCGCCGGTCCTCGGCCAGGTCGATGGCGTCGGGCGAGGTGCCGAGAATCGGGATACCGGCGGCCTCCAAGGCATGGGCAAGCTTGAGCGGCGTCTGGCCGCCGAACTGGACGATGACACCGAGCAGCCGCCCGGACTGCCGCTCGACTCGGGCGATCTCGATCACGTCCTCGGCGGTCAGCGGCTCGAAATAGAGCCGGTCGGAGGTGTCGTAGTCGGTCGAGACCGTCTCCGGGTTGCAGTTGACCATGATGGTCTCGATGCCCGCCTCCTTGAGCGCATAGGCAGCATGGACGCAGCAATAGTCGAACTCGATGCCCTGGCCGATGCGGTTGGGACCACCGCCCAGAATCATGACCTTGTCAGCCCCGCTTGGCGCCGACTCGCAGTCGGCCCGGCCTGGCCCGTCGCTCTCGTAGGCCGAATACATATAAGGCGTCGCCGAGGGAAACTCGCCGGCACAGGTATCGATCCGTTTGTAGACCGGCAGAACCTCGAGCGCGCGCCGCCGGCTCGCTACCTCGGCCTCGCCGAGGCCGGTCAGCTCGCCGAGCCGCGCGTCGGAGAAGCCGAGTTGCTTGAGGCGCAGAAGCCCTCGGCGGTCCTGCGGCAGGCCCGACCTCGCCACCGATGCCTCGGCGACCACCAGACCTTGAACCTGCTCCAAAAACCAGGGGTCGATCTTGGTGGCGCCGTTGATCTCGGCCGCGCTGAGGCCATGGCGCAGGGCCTGGGCCACGACCAGGAGCCGGTCCGGAGTCGGGACCGACAGGGCGCTACGGATCGCGTCCTTGTCGACCGCCCCGTCGGGGTCGAGCGCGCCGGAAATTTCGATCTCGTTGAGCCCGGTCAGGCCGGTTTCCATGGAGCGCAGCGCCTTCTGCAGCGACTCGGCAAAGCAACGGCCGATCGCCATGGCCTCGCCGACCGATTTCATGGAAGTGGTCAACAGCGGCTCGGTCCCGGCAAACTTTTCGAATGTGAAGCGCGGTATCTTGGTGACCACGTAGTCGATGGTCGGTTCGAACGAGGCCGGCGTCACCTTGGTGATGTCGTTGTCCAACTCGTCCAGCGTATAGCCGACCGCCAGCTTGGCGGCGATCTTGGCGATCGGAAAGCCGGTCGCCTTGGAGGCCAGCGCCGAGGAGCGCGAGACCCGCGGATTCATCTCGATGATCACCAGTTCGCCGCTGTCCGGGTTTATCGCGAACTGAACGTTGGAGCCCCCGGTGTCGACGCCGATCTCGCGCAGGCAGGCGATCGAGGCGTTGCGCAGGATCTGGAATTCCTTGTCGGTCAGGGTGAGCGCCGGCGCCACGGTGATCGAGTCCCCCGTGTGGATGCCCATGGGATCCAGGTTTTCAATCGAGCAGACAATGATGCAGTTGTCGACGCGGTCGCGCACGACCTCCATCTCGAACTCTTTCCAGCCCAGCACCGACTGTTCGATCAGCACCTCGCCGACCGGCGAGGCACGCAGGCCGCCGGCCACGATTTGCTCGAACTCCTCGCGGTTGTAGGCGATGCCGCCGCCGGTGCCGCCGAGCGTGAAGGATGGCCGGATAATGGCCGGTAGGCCGATATCGGACAGCGCTTCGATCGCCGCTTCGAAGGACTTCACCAGATGCGCGCGCGGGCTCTTCAGGCCGATCCGGTCCATGGCCTCGCGGAACAGCTGGCGGTCCTCGGCCATGTCGATCGCGGCCGCGGTGGCGCCGATCATCTCGACGCCGAACTCGGCCAGCACGCCGCGCCGCTCAAGGGTCAGGCCTGTGTTGAGCGCGGTCTGACCACCCATGGTCGGCAGAAGGGCGTCGGGCCGCTCCCGCTCGATGATCTTGGCCACCACCTCCGGCGTGATCGGCTCGACGTAGGTGGCGTCCGCCAGGCCGGGATCGGTCATGATGGTGGCCGGGTTGGAATTGACCAGGATCACCCGGTAGCCCTCGGCCGTCAGCGCCTTGCAGGCCTGTGCCCCGGAATAATCGAATTCGCAGGCCTGGCCGATAACGATCGGCCCGGCGCCGAGGATCATGACCGACTTGATGTCTGTGCGTTTGGGCATGGCCACTCGAAATCAGCACGCCGCAGCAGGCCCGGCGCGGGTCGAAAAAACGGGGTTGGGCTGAGCCGGTTATGTGCCACGGTCGCGCCGCCAAGGAAAGTCCCATCTGGGGCACCTAGGGAAGCTCCTGCCAGACCAGGATCAGATCCAGGAGGCCCCGCCAGCCGTTCGCCTGGCAAGCGTGGATCGCCTCCTCCCGGCCCAGGCACTCTACGGGAGCGCGGGCAAACTGCGTTTGATCTACCCCGACATGCGAGGATATTTCGCGGTCGCCCGGTGTCATTCGCGGGGGCCCTTCCGTGCTCGCCGACCGCAAACCCAAGGCTCTGCTTCGCTCTAGGGAGAGCACGGCCTGCTCCACTATAAGGTTTGTTAATGCTTGCCGATTAACCCTTCCCACTGCCGCAGGATTAGGGGTGCTGCGGCCGGCGGCGCCTGCACGCGCGCCATGAGGATGCGATGCGCCACGACGCAAGACGGACGGATACCTCGCCCGCGGATCCCCGGGTCTGCTTCATCCTGTCCGCCGGCCGGACCGGCACAGTCTTCTTGAGCCAATTGCTCCAGCAGCTGTCACCCGGATCGCTGACGCTCCACGAGCCGTTTCCCGCACGCTACGAATTGGTGCTCGCCAATCTGCGCAACGGCACTGGCCTCGGGGGCGGCCTGCTTCGCTGGTTGTTCAAGCGGGCGCGGCAACGGCGCCTAAGGGGGCTTGGCCGGCACGGGAGCTACATCGAGCTGAACCCACTGCTCTGCCCGCTCACGGACCTCCTGCCCGAACTGGAGATACCCCTGCACGTGGTGCATCTTGTCCGCGAACCCGCATCCTGGGCGCGATCGATCGTCTCGTTCGGCGCCTCGAAGCACTTTCGGGCGATAATCGACTTCGTGCCCTTCGCGAAACCCTATCCTGTTCCTCGGCCGGACGGCTGGGCGGCGCTCGGCGAATTGGAGCGTGCCCTGTGGCGATGGCGATATTGCAACGAGCAAATCCTGGCGCTTCGTTCCCGCTGCGACAGCTACATCATCGTGCGCTATGAGGATTTGTTCTCTGCGGACGCGGCGCAGCGGCAAGCGGCTCTGCGCGGCCTGTTCAGTCAGCTGCCCGAAACCCTGGAAGGTGATCTGTCCATTGTGGACACCTCCACACGCGTCAACTCGGCGCCCCGATTCCTCGCAACCGCTGGCATCAGCGATACGGCGCTCCGGGCCATTTGCGGCGATCTCATGGCAACGTTCGGGTATGGCTAACGCAGGCATGCAGCGGTCGAATGGTACGCCGAAAGCCGGCGGCGGGTGGTGGAAGTTCGCGGTCTCCCTGGCATTGTCTGCCGCGCTCCTGGCCTTTTTGATCGGCCGGGCGGACGGCGCCGCCATCGCCGACAATTGGGAACGATTCTCGCCGCGCCATGCCTTGCTCGCCGTTGCGTTATTTGTCGCAAATCTGACCTTGCGCGGGCTGCGCTTGAGGCGCCTGTTCCTGGACTCCGGCGCGCCGCGCGATCGTGGTCGGTGGATCAGGGTCTCCGCCGCGCATCAGGTGATGTTTTCGGTGATGCCCTCGGGTCTCGGCGACGCCGGTTTTCCGATCATCGCATCGCGGCTCGCCGGGTGCAGCGTGGCCGCGGCGACGAGCGTGCTGCTCACCTACCGCCTACAGGACCTGTGGATGATCCTGCTGCTGGCCGGCAGCGGCCTGCTATTGCAAACTGCTGGCGGCGGGCTTGTTTACTTCTTAATCGCGTTCGGTCTACCGGCGGTCACCGCCCTTCTGGTCTGGTCGGGGGACCTGACGCGGCTTCTGGGATCAGCCCTTCTGCGCCTGACCGCCCGGGGCGAGTCGATCCGCTGGACTGGCCTGCGCAAAGTCATCGCGGGTCCGCTGCAGCTGCTGGCGGCTGAGCTGGTTAGGCCGACCGACTGGCGTCTCAGGTTGCACGGCGCCTGGATGACGTTGCTGACTTGGAGCCTGTCGACGGCCTCGCTTTGGTCGCTTTTCGCCATGATCGGCGTCCATATCGGCATCGCTGAGGTGCTACTGGTGATAGCCGGCATGAATCTGGTGGGCGCCCTCGCCGCCTTCACGGTCGCGGGATTGGGTGTCGGAGAGGGCGGCCTGGCAGCGATGCTTCTCGCGCTCGGCTTCGGCACGACCCAGGCGCTCGCCGTGGCATTGATCGTGCGCCCGGCCATGGTCGCCAACATCCTGGTCGGCTGCGGCCTGATCGAAGGCAGCTTTCGCCTGCTCAGGCGGATGGGCTCCTCGCCCAGACCGAAAGGCGAAACAGGGCGGCACCGGGCATGATTGTCGCGCTGTCCCGCTTGGTCAAATGGCGGGCTGCGGCCTTCTCGATCTCGTAGATCGTCGTCACATGATGGTGCGTGTGGTAACCGGCAACGGCGCGGCCCAGACGGTAGAGGTGGTTTTCAGTCGGGCCCGAGAGGATCAGGATGCCCTGCGGCGAGAGCTTGGCCGCCAGCCGGCCGATCAGCTTGGCGTAGTCGTCGTTATGCTCCAGGGAATCGATCGCGAAGATCCAGTCGTAGGCCCCGTCGACGGCGGTATCCAGGGTTTGCTGCGTGGCTTTCGGCAGGCGGGACAGGAGATAGGCTGCGGCGCGCTCTTCCTGCTCGACGAAGTGATAGGCGACGGCCGGGTTCGGCAGCAGATGCCCGAGCTCACCGACCGAAGATCCGAAGTCCAGGGCTGTCCGTGCGCCGGGATGATTCTTCTGCGCGAGATATACGACGCGAAACAACCGCAGCCAGCTTATGTAGGCGGCCAGCAGATTGCTGTGGCAATAGGATGGCACGCAGGTCTCTTCCCACTCCTCGAAGGCGTTCTGAACATCAATATGGCGCAGCAGGTCGGCGCGGCGGGCCTTGATGTGGCTAAGGTGACCGAGCATTCACGTATCCCTGTTCGAGGCTTCAATGGCAACTTGTCTTGGCTACTCGGCGGCGTCGGCGGTGGCGAGAACGCGCACACGGGTCATCCGCCTGTGTATCGTCTCGCGCGGCGTCATGGAAATGTCATAAGCGAGAAAATTCAGCAGCAGTTGCACGCCCAGCAAGAAGGGCACGGCGCTCAGCATTACGGTGCCCGCCGTCGCCGCCACCCCGGTGCGCATGGACTCCGCCCACTGATCAAACCCAAATACCAGGGCGAAGACTGTGAAGAGAACCCCGACAAGCAAGTTCACCGATGCAATGCTGAAGTTGCGGATGAAGTAGTTGTAGAGGAGCCGCTTGCCGAAATTGCGCAGGTGCAGAGCCGGAAAGGTGAAGAGACAACGCAGCGCGCTGAGGTGGCTGGTTTCGCCGTTGTACCGGGAGACGATGGGCAGTTCCACGACACGCGCCCGAATCACCCCCAGGCGAAACAGCAGATCGGATTCGAAAAAATATCTGCAGTGGATGCGCTCTAGCGGTAGGGCCGACGCGACGCCGGCGTGCAAGGCGGTATAGCCATTGGTCGGATCGAACAGATCCCAATAGCCGGTCGACAGCTTGGCGAAAAACGACAGCCCTGCATTGCCGAAAAGGCGCAGCGGCGGCATGGCACGGACCGTTTCCAGGTTGAAAAATCGGTTGCCCTTCACGTAGTCCGCCTCACCCTCCAGAATCGGCACGCTGAAGTCGGCGATGAAGGCCGGGTCCATCTGTCCGTCGCCGTCGATCTTCACGAGCACCCTTGCCCCCTCGGCGATCGCCGCACGATATCCGTCCAGCGTGGCGGCACCAACGCCACCGTTTTCAGCGCGCCGGATCAGGCGGATACGCGGGTCATCGCGCATGGCGCGGGATACAACGTCGACCGTGCCGTCGCTGCTGGCGTCGTCGACACAATAGATGCGCCTGACCTCGGGACCGATCGCCGAGAGCACGGCGGCAATCGAACGATCGACCTGGTAGCAAGGGACGATGACAGCGATCTGGTCAAGCGGACCGGGGGACGGCCGGGGGTGGCGCCCTTCGCTCATTCCGCCACCCCTTCGCGGCGGCGCACGAAGACGCGAATGCCACCCAATGGCTTCAGCTCTCTGTAGCCGTCGAAGCGAGCTCGGATCTCCGGATCCTCCAGATAAAAGGCGAGAATGTCGAATTCCAGTTCGCCGATGCCGTGCTTCAAAGCATTGCCATCGACCAGTATCAGCCGCGGCAGCATTGCCAGATCGTGCCGCAGAAAGCCGTGCGCCTGCTGCTCGGCGTATCGCAGGACGGCGCCATCGCCGCTAGCTCCGGCGTGGCGCAGCTTGGCGACCGCTGGCAGGAAAATGCGGCTATTGGTCTTGGCGCCCCAATTGGCCGAGGCGTAAATCGCCGTCGGGAACCCCGGGTAGGGATGGGTCGACAGGGCGAGAAAATCGCTGCCGGCGGCGTGGCGGTCGACCAGTGCCACCATCCGATCGATGCCGGCGGCAATGTCGCCCGTGTCCCGGTTGGCGGATCCGTACCATTCTGCCACCGCGAGCAAATTGATGCCGACCACCGCCAGAAACGCGACACCGCCCAGCAGACCGGCGATCCGGTGCCGTGCGGCCGCCCCGGCCGGCGCGCAGAACAACTGCGCCAGGAACATCGCCAGCGACAGGGCCACCAGGCCGCGAAACGGAAATCCGTGGTAGGTGTAGCCTTTCATCTGCACGAGGTAGGAGAACAGGAATCCGCCGGCCGCGGCCAGCAACACGAGCTGCAGGGAGGAGCAGCGCAGCCGTGCGGCCAGATAGATGGCGGTCGCGAAGCCGAGCAGCTCCGTGCCGATCCCTGACAGAACCTCGCCGAAACTGTCGTTGAATCCCCAATAGACCGGGCGCACCGCGGGCACGACGCCGAAGACGTAGTCCGGCGTCATGAGCGGCAGCGAGACGGCGTAAAGCCCGAAGAAGCTCGCCAGGCAGAAGGTCTCGCAACGAAACGCGACGCGCAGGGAGCGGGCGCGGATCGCGCCGAGCAACTCGACCAACAGCGGTACGGCCAGGAAGTAGGGCTTGAGCGCGAACCCGATACCCGCCGCGAGGCCGACCGCAATCGCCGTGGCGGGCGCGTAGGATCGCCCGTCCATCCGCGCGGCCGCAACAAGCAGGTAGGGCAGGACGAGCACGAGAGCCAGGTATTCGCGCTGTCCAAAGTCCCGATAGCTGCCAACGAAGAAGATGTAGCTCGCGACCAGAAGAAAGAGCCGGGCCTCGGCGGCGCTGACCTGAGATCCCGTGCGGCTCATCGACCGCCAGGCGAACGCCAGCGAAGCGAGGGAAAGCACCGCAACAAACCCTCTGAAGGCTGTCGCCGAATGGATAGCGAGAGCATCGGCAAGACCGACTGCCGGCATGGCGAGGTACCAAGCTAGCGGCGGATTTGCGGCGATGACGTCTCGGCCAAATACCGCTCCGTTCAGCATTTCGCCGGCCGAATAGAGAACCCATGACAGATCGTGGTTCAGATGGGTATTGCCTTGCAAAACCAGGCCGCCGACGGCCAGCGTCACAGCCGCAAAGAAGATCCCGACACGTCGCCAGTCGAGCCAGGCGAACGGAGCCGCAATCCCGCTCTTTGCCATCATGATCTGAACTACTCCGCGACCGGGGCGCATTGCGGCCGCAGCCCACCACAGCGGCGGGAAAGTCTCGGAATCTTGCAGCCAGCGAAACCTTCCCGCAGAATGGTCAATAAAGAATTGACGGCAAAAGAGAAAAGCGCCTGGGGTTTGGGTTCCGGCTGCCACTGCAGCCGCCTCTTTCTCTCGGAGCCCATAGCGAGCATATAGTAGGCATGTCCAGTCGCATGACCGCGCCGATTCCGGAACCGCCGGCCGAGCAAAGGCTACGCGGCAGTTTCGCGCTCACGTCCGACTTCGAGCCAGCGGGCGACCAGCCCCAGGCGATCGAGCAGCTGAACGAGGGCATGACCAAAGGCGAGCGCGATCAGGTCTTGCTGGGCGTGACCGGCTCCGGCAAGACCTTCACCGTGGCCCAGGTGATCCAGACGTTCAACCGCCCGACCCTGATCTTGGCGCCCAACAAGACCCTAGCCGCCCAGCTCTACGGCGAGATGAAGAGCTTCTTCCCCAACAACGCGGTCGAGTACTTCGTCTCCTATTACGACTACTACCAGCCAGAGGCCTATGTGCCGCGCAGCGACACATACATCGAGAAGGAAAGCTCGATCAACGAGCAGATCGACCGCATGCGCCATAGCGCCACACGGGCGCTGTTCGAGCGGCGCGACGTGGTGATCGTGGCCTCGGTCTCCTGCATCTACGGTATCGGCTCGCCCGAGACCTATGCCGCCATGACCGTGACCGTGCGGGTCGGCCAGCGGCTCGACCGGGCCGCCCTCTTGAGGAACCTGGTCGAACTGCAGTACCGGCGCAACGATGTGGCCTTTGGACGCGGCACCTTTCGGGTGCGCGGCGACACGCTGGAGATCTTTCCGGCCCACTACGAGGACCGGGCCTGGCGGCTGTCGCTGTTCGGCGACGAGGTCGAGGCGATCCACGAATTTGACCCGCTGACCGGCGAGAAGACGACGGGGCTCGAGGAGATCAAGGTTTACGCCAACAGCCATTACGTGACGCCGCGCCCGACCCTGCAGCAGGCGGCCAAGCTGATCAAGGCGGACCTGAAGCTGCGCCTCGAGGAGTTCCGCGCCGCGGGCAAGCTGCTCGAGGCCGAGCGCCTGGAGCAGCGCACGATCTTCGATCTGGAGATGATCGAGGCAACCGGCTCCTGCGCCGGCATCGAGAACTACTCGCGCTACCTGACCGGCCGCAAGCCGGGCGAACCGCCGCCGACCCTGTTCGAATATCTGCCCGAGGATGCCCTGCTCTTCGTCGACGAGAGCCACGTCACCGTGCCGCAGTTGAACGGCATGTTCCGCGGCGACTATTCGCGCAAGTCGACCCTGGCCGAATACGGCTTCCGCCTGCCGTCGTGCATCGACAACCGACCGCTCAAGTTCGAGGAGTGGGAGGTCATGCGCCCGCCCACGGTCTACGTCTCGGCCACCCCGGGACCCTGGGAACTGAACCAGACCGGC
>JBFJPL010000018.1:0-49633 GCA_041617155.1 Kiloniellales bacterium | reverse complement strand
CGGCACGGAGATGGTCATGCCCGGGGACAACACGGCGATGGAGATCGAGCTGATCGCGCCGATCGCCATGGACGAAGGCCTGCGCTTCGCGATCCGCGAAGGCGGCCGCACCGTCGGCGCCGGCGTGGTCGCCGGGATTATTAAGTAACGCAATGGACAGCACGGGCCGATCCGCCCATGGGGGGCGGCCAGGCCGGCAGTCAGATGGGGCTTCCTGATGGACAGCCAGAACATACGCATCCGCCTCAAGGCGTTCGATCACCGGGTCCTCGACCAGTCGACCTCGGAAATCGTGAATACGGCAAAACGGACCGGTGCGCGGGTGCGCGGACCGATTCCCCTGCCGACCAAGCTCGAACGCTTCACGGTGCTGCGCTCGCCGCACATCGATAAGAAGAGCCGTGAGCAGTTCGAGATCCGGACGCACAAGCGCCTGCTCGACATCGTCGATCCGACGCCGCAGACGGTGGATGCATTGATGAAGCTCGACCTCGCTTCCGGGGTCGATGTCGAGATCAAGCTGAAGGGCTGAGATCATGCGCACGGGATTGATCGCGCAAAAACTGGGTATGACCCGGGTCTTCGACGACCAGGGAGCGCACGTGCCGGTCACGGTGCTCAAGCTCGAGGGCTGCCAGGTCGTCGGCCGTCGGACCTCCGAGAGCGACGGCTATAGCGCCGTCCAGCTCGGTGCCGGCAAGGTCAAGGTCAAGAACCTGAACAAGGCCGCGCGCGGCAACTTCGCCAAGGCCAAGGTCGAGCCGAAGCGCCGGGTGGTCGAGTTCCGGGTTTCCGACGATGCGCTGCTCGATGTCGGGGCCGAGCTTTCGGTGAACCATTTTGTCGCCGGGCAGAAAGTCGACGTAACCGGCACGTCGATCGGCAAGGGTTTCGCCGGGGTCATGAAACGGCACGGCTTCGCCGGTCTGCGCGCCAGCCACGGCGTGTCGCTCAGCCATCGCAGCCACGGTTCGACCGGCAACAGCCAGGACCCGGGCAAGGTCTTCAAGGGCAAGAAGATGGCCGGCCACATGGGCGACAGAAGGGTCACGACCCAGAACCTCGTGGTGGTCTCGACCGACGAGGACCGGGGTCTGCTCATGATCAAGGGCGCCGTGCCGGGCGCCGAGGGCGGCTGGGTGATGGTCCGCGATGCGGTCAAGGGCAAGCGGCCCGAAGCGGCACCTTTCCCCGCCGGCCTGCTGGGCGCGGGCGGCGCGGCGGCGAGCGACGAGGCACCGGCAGAGGGCGCCACCGCCGAGGCGGCACCGGAAGAAACGGCACCGGAAGAAGCGACGCCGGAGGACGCGGCGCCGGAAGCGGCCGGGGACCAAGCGCCGGCGGCCGAAGAGGCCACCGAAAAGAAGGATGACTAAGCGATGAAGTGCGCGGTCACCACGCTGGACAACAAGAAGGCGGGCGAGATCGATCTCGACGAGACGGTCTTCGGCTTGCCGGTGCGCGCCGACATCCTGGCGCGCATGGTCAACTGGCAGCTGGCCAAGCGCCGGGCCGGCACGCACAAGGTCAAGACCCGTTCCGAGGTCTCCAAGTCGACCCGCAAGCAGTACCGGCAAAAGGGCACCGGCCGGGCGCGCATCGGCGCGGGCGATGTCGCGCAGTTCCGCGGCGGTGGCCGGGCGTTCGGACCGGTGGTGCGCGAGCACGGGCACGGCCTGCCGAAGAAGGTGCGCAAGCTGGCGCTCAAGACGGCGCTTTCGGCCAAGGTGGCCGAGGGCAAGCTGGTGGTGCTCGAGGCGGCCAAGGTGGGCGAGGCCAAGACCAAGGATCTGGCCGCCAAGCTCGGAAAGCTGGGCTGGTCGTCGGTCCTGGTGATCGACGGCGAGGCGGTCGATCAGAACCTGGCGCGCGCGACGCGCAACCTGCCGGGGGTCGATGTCCTGCCGCAGCTGGGTGCCAACGTTTATGACATCCTGCGCCGCGACACCTTGGTTCTGACCAAGGACGCGGTGCAAGCGCTGGAGGCGCGACTGAAATGAGCCGGGCACGCCCACGCAAAGCGGCCAGCACCACGGTTTCGCGTCAGCGGACCTTCGAGGTGGTGCGCGCGCCGCTGGTGACCGAGAAGTCGACCCTGGCTTCGGAGCACAACCAGGTGGTCTTCAAGGTGCCGCTGGACGCCAGCAAGCCGGAGATCAAGGCGGTGGTCGAGGACCTCTTCAAGGTCAAGGTCAAGGCGGTCAATACGCTGCGCCAAAAAGGCAAGACCAAGCGGTTCCGCGGCCGGCCCGGTCAGCGGTCCGATAGCAAGAAAGCCTATGTGACCCTGGAAGAGGGCCACAGCATCGACGTGACCACGGGAATCTGAAGTCATGGCGCTGAAAAAATTCAATCCGGTCACCCCGGGCCGCCGCGGCCTGGTTCTGGTCAACCGAGCCGAACTGTGGAAGGGCCAGCCGGTCAAGAAGCTGACCGAAGGCCTGACCGGCAAGGGCGGGCGCAACAACGACGGGCGGATCACCGCGCGCCGGCGCGGCGGCGGCCACAAGCGGCGCTATCGCCTGGTCGACTTCAAGCGGCGTAAGTTCGACGTGCCCGGCAAGGTGCTGCGTTTGGAATACGACCCGAACCGGACCGCCTTCATCGCGCTGATTGAATACGAGGACGGCGAGCAGAGCTACATCCTGGCGCCGCAGCGCATTGCCGCCGGCGATACCGTGATGGCCGGCGAGAAGGCCGACATCAAGCCGGGCAACGCCATGCCTCTGGCGTCGATTCCGGTCGGTACCATCGTCCACAACGTGGAGATGAAGGCCGGCCGCGGCGGCCAGCTGGCCCGTTCGGCCGGCAGCTACGTCCAACTGGTCGGGCGCGACGCCGGTTACGCCTTGCTGCGGCTCTCGTCCGGCGAGGTCCGCATGGTGCGCGCCGAATGCATGGCGACGGTCGGCGCAGTGTCCAACCCGGACCAGCAAAACATCAAGCTGGGCAAGGCCGGGCGCAAGCGCTGGTTGGGCAAGCGCCCGGCCGTGCGCGGCGTGGCCATGAACCCGATCGACCATCCGCACGGCGGCGGCGAGGGCCGCACCTCCGGCGGCCGTCACCCGGTGTCCCCTTGGGGCAAGCCGACCAAAGGCGCGCGCACGCGCGGCAAGAAGAAGTCCGACGCGCTGATCGTGCGCCGGCGTCACAAGAAGAAGTAGGGAGCTTTATAGTGGCTCGCGCTGTATGGAAAGGCCCCTTCGTCGACGGCTATCTGCTCAAGAAAGCGGAGACCGCGCGGGGATCGGGGCGCAACGACATCATCAAGACCTGGTCGCGACGCTCGACCATCATGCCGCAGTTCGTCGGCCTGACTTTCGGCGTCTACAACGGCCACAAGTTCCTGCCGGTGCTGGTGACCGAGAACATGGTCGGTCACAAGTTCGGCGAGTTCGCACCGACCCGGACGTTCCACGGCCATGCCGCGGACAAGAAGGCGAAGAGGGTCTAGGCCATGAGCAAGCCGAAGAAACCGCGGCAACTGGCGGATAACGAGGCGGAAGCCTCGCTGCGCAACCTGCGGACCAGCCCGCAGAAGCTGAACCTGGTGTGCCAGACGATCCGCGGCAAATCCGCCGAGGCGGCGCTGGCCGAGCTGAGCTTTTCCAAGCGGCGCATCGCCGGCTCGGTCAAGAAGGTGCTGGAGTCGGCGATCGCCAACGCCGAGAACAACCATCAGCTGGACGTCGACCGGTTGTTTGTCGCCGAGGCGACGGCCGGCAAGTCTTTCGTCATGAAGCGTTTTCGCGCTCGGGCGCGGGGCCGCATCGGCCGCATTCAAAAACCCTGGAGCCGCCTTCGGGTGGTCGTGCGCGAACGTGAGGAGCGGGTCTAATGGGTCATAAAGTCAATCCGATCGGGCTGCGCCTGGGGATCAACCGGACCTGGGATTCCCGCTGGTACGCCGACAGCGGCTACGGCGACCTGTTGCATGCCGACCTGGAGATCCGCGAGGCCCTGCGCAAGCGCTTGCAGCAGGCCGGGGTCTCGCGCATCGTCATCGAGCGCCCGGCCAAGAAGGCCCGCATCACGATCCACACGGCCCGCCCTGGCGTGGTGATCGGCAAGAAGGGCGCCGACATCGAGAAACTGCGTCGCGACCTGCAGGGCATGACCGGGAGCGAGGTGCATCTCAACATCCTGGAGATCCGCAAGCCCGAGATAGACGCCCGTCTGGTGGCCGAGAACATCGCCCAGCAGCTCGAGCGCCGGGTCGCCTTCCGGCGCGCCATGAAGCGCGCCATGCAGTCGGCCATGCGGCTCGGCGCCGGCGGCATCAAGATCGTCTGCGGCGGCCGTCTGGGCGGCGCCGAGATCGCCCGCGCCGAGCGCTATCACGAGGGCCGCGTGCCGTTGCACACGCTCAGGGCCGACGTCGACTACGGCGAGGCCACGGCGATGACCACCTACGGCACCTGCGGGGTCAAGGTCTGGGTCTTCAAGGGCGAGATTCTGGCCCACGATCCCATGGCCCAGGACAAGCGGGCCCAGGAAGCCCAGACCACACGCTGAGCCGGGCTTGATGAGGAACCAACGGCCATGATGCAGCCAAAGAAAACCAAGTACCGCAAGGCCCACAAGGGCCGCATTCACGGCTTGGCCAAGGGCGGCACGGAGCTCAACTTCGGCGCCTACGGCCTCAAGGCGACCAGCCCGGGGCGGGTCTCGGCGCGCCAGATCGAGGCGGCCCGCCGGGCCATCACGCGCCACATGAAGCGCGTCGGCAAGCTGTGGATCCGGGTGTTCCCCGACGTGCCGGTATCGTCCAAGCCGGCCGAGGTCCGCCAGGGCAAGGGCAAGGGCTCGCCGGAGTGGTGGGCGGCCCGGGTCAAGCCCGGCCGGATCATGTTCGAGCTCGACGGTGTGCCGCGGGTCGTCGCCGAACAGGCGTTCGTTCTGGCCTCGGCCAAGCTGCCGGTCGACACCCGGTTCGTTATCCGCCCGGGCGAGGAGGAATAGCCGATGAAGGCCGTCGATCTGGTCGGCAAGACCGCCGATGAATTGAGCGAAAGTCTGCTCGCCCTGAAGAAGGAGCGGTTCAACCTGCGCTTCCAGAAGGCCAGCGGGCAGCTGGAAAACACGGCGCGTGTGCGCCAGGTGCGTCGCGACATCGCGCGCATCAAGACCGTTCTGCACGCCAAGCAGAAGACGGCTTCCTAGGAGTATTCGAGAAATGCCGCGCCGAATTTTGCAGGGGGTCGTGGTCAGCGACAAGGCCGACAAGACGGTAACCGTCTTGGTCGAGCGGCGCGTGATGCACCCCGTTTACAAGAAGATCATCAGGCGTTCGAAGCGCTACCACGCCCACGACGAGGCCAACCACTACAAGATCGGAGATTCGGTGCGCATCGAGGAGTGCCGGCCGATTTCCAAGTCGAAGTCGTGGAAGGTGGTCGAGGACGGCGCCGCCGGCGCCGGGGCCTGACGGAGGAGCTGAGCCATGATTCAGATGCAGACATCGCTCGACGTGGCCGACAACTCCGGCGCCCGGCGCGTGCAGTGTATCAAGGTGCTGGGCGGCTCGAAGCGCAAGACCGCCGGGGTCGGTGACGTGGTCGTCGTCTCGGTCAAGGAGGCGATTCCGCGCGGCCGCGTGAAGAAGGGTGACATCCATCGCGCCGTCATCGTTCGCACCGCCAAGGAAATTCGCCGTCAGGACGGCAGCGCGATCCGGTTCGACAACAATGCCGCGGTTCTGATCACCAAGCAGAACGAGCCGATCGGCACGCGGATTTTCGGCCCGGTGACCCGCGAGCTCAGGGCCCGGCGCTTCATGAAGATCGTTTCGCTTGCCCCCGAGGTGTTGTGATGGCCAAGAAATTCAAGATCAGGAAGGGCGACCGGGTGGTTGTCATCACCGGCCGCAACAAGGGCAAAACCGGCGAAGTTCTGAAGGTGTTGCGCGACGAGGACCGTGTGTTGGTGCAGGGCGTGAACATGATCAAGCGTCACACCGCGCCGAGCCAGGTCAGTCCCGGCGGCATCATGGAGAAGGAAGCTCCGCTGCACATCTCCAATGTTGCCCATATCGACCCCAAGACCTCGGAGCCGACCAGGGTCGGCTTCAAGGTGATCGAGGGTGATCGCAAGGTGCGCTTCGCCAAGCGTTCCGGCGAAGTGATCGATAGATAAGATGAGACCAAGGGTATGATGAGGCTCAGGCCATGAAGCCGAGAATGCAGGAAAAATACGAGACCGAGGTCAAGCCGAGCCTCATGGAGCAGTTCTCCTACAAGAACGCCATGGCGGTGCCGCGGCTCGAGAAGATCGTGGTCAACATGGGTGTTGGCGCCGGCGTTCAGGATGCCAAGAAGGTCCAGGCCGCGGCCGCCGAACTGGCGCTGATCGCCGGACAGAAGCCGATTATCACCAAGGCCAAGAACTCGATCGCCACCTTCAAACTGCGCGAGGGCATGCCGGTCGGCTGCAAGGTGACCCTGCGGCGCGAGCGCATGTTCGAGTTCCTGGACCGGTTGATCACCATCGCCTTGCCGCGCGTGCGCGACTTCCGCGGCGTGCCGGGCAAGAGCTTCGATGGTCGCGGCAATTTCGCGATGGGTTTGAAGGAGCAGATCGTGTTCCCGGAGATCGACTACGACAAGGTCGACGACATCCGCGGCATGGATATCGTCATCTGCACCACCGCCAGAACCAATGAGGAGGCCTTGGCGCTCCTCAAAGGTTTCGACATGCCGTTCCCCAAGTGATCGGCTGAAAGAGAGGAACCAGACACGATGGCAAAGAAGAGCGCTGTCGAGAAAAACAGGAGACGTGCCCGGCTGGTCAAAGGCCAGGCCGCGAAGCGTGCGCGCCTCAGGGCGATCGCGCGAGACCGTTCGGCTCCGCAAGAGGAGCGCTTCCAGGCCTACCTCAAGCTGGCCGAAATGCCGCGCAACGGCGCCGCCGTGCGTGTTCGCAATCGATGCCAACTGACCGGACGGCCGCGCGGCTTTTACCGCAAGTTCCGCCTGTCGCGGATCGCGCTGCGTGATCTGGCCTCGATCGGCCAGATTCCCGGCATGGTCAAGTCGAGCTGGTAGGAAAGGAGCCGTAAGATGGCGATGAGCGATCCCCTTGGGGATATGCTGACCCGGATCCGCAATGGCCAGCGCGCGAATTTTTCCAAGGTTCGCGCACCGGCTTCCAAGCTGCGCTCGAGCGTGCTGGATGTGCTCAAGCGCGAAGGCTACATCCGCGACTACCGCAGCACGGAAGACAGGTCGGGTTTTGGTGAGCTCGAGATCGAGTTGAAGTACAGCGAGGGCGAGCCGGTGATCCGGGAGATCTCCCGGATCTCGAAGCCGGGCCGACGGGTGTACTCGAAGATCAAAGAATTACCCAGGTATTACAATGGCTTGGGTATTTCTATCCTGTCCACACCGCGCGGCGTGATGTCCGATCACGAGGCGCGCGCCGCCAACGTCGGCGGCGAGGTCTTGTGTCGCGTTTTCTAGGGGAAGAGCAATGTCCCGCGTAGGCAAGAATCCGGTTGCAGTTCCAAGCGGCGTCGAGCTGGCCATCAGCGGCCGCCTGGTGACCGCCAAGGGCAAGCTCGGGCAGCTGAGCTACGAGATGACCGACGCGGTCTCGGCGGTGCTCGAGGACGGCCGGGTGGTGGTCAAGCCGGTCGACGACTCCAAGGCAGCGCGTGCCATGTGGGGCACCGCGCGCGCCCGGATTCAGAACATGGTATCGGGCGTGGCCGAGGGCTTCAGCAAGCAGTTGGAAATCGTCGGTGTCGGATACCGCGCGGCGGTGCAAGGCAAGACGCTGAACATGCAGCTTGGCTACAGCCACGACATCAACTATCCGATTCCTGAGGGCATCTCGATCAAATGCGAGAAGCCGACCAGTATCACCATCTCGGGAGCCGACATACAGCGCGTCGGCCAGGTCGCGGCCGAGATTCGCAGCTTTCGCAAGCCGGAGCCCTACAAGGGCAAGGGCATCAAGTACGAGGGCGAAAGCATTGTGCGCAAAGAAGGCAAGAAGAAGTAGGATCATGCTGACTTCGAAAGAACTGCGCGAGCGCCGCAAAGGGCGGACCCGCTCGCAGATCCGGAAAAAGAGTGCCGGGCGCGTGCGGCTGTCGGTGTTCCGGTCCAGCAAGCACATCTATGCCCAGTTGATTGACGACACCAAGGGGGTCACCCTGGCGGCGGCGTCGTCCATGGACAAGGATCTGAAGGCGAAGTTGAAGACCGGTTCCGATCGGGCGGCGGCCCAGGAGGTCGGCAAGTTGGTCGCCGAGCGGGCCAAGGCGGCCGGCTTCGACAAGGTCGTCTTCGACCGCGGTGGCTATATGTATCACGGCCGCGTCAAGGCGCTGGCAGAGGCCGCGCGCGAAGCCGGCTTGTCGTTCTAAGGAAAGCGGTATCATGGCACGATCTCAAAGGGAATCACGCGGCGGCGGTCGCCGGGACCAACGCGGGGGACGCGACCAGCGGGGCGGTCAGGACGAACCCGAACTGATCGAGAAGCTGGTCGGCATCAACCGGGTGGCCAAGGTGGTCAAGGGTGGCCGGCGCTTCGGCTTCGCCGCGCTTGTCGTGGTCGGCGACGGCCGCGGACGGGTCGGCCACGGCCATGGCAAGGCCCGTGAGGTGCCGGAAGCTATCCGCAAGGCGACCGAGCAGGCCAAGCGCAGTCTGGTTCGCGTGCCGCTGCGCGAGGGACGCACCCTGCACCACGACGTTCAGGGACACTACGGGGCCGGTCGCGTCGTGTTGCGCGCCGCCGACCCGGGCACCGGGATCATCGCGGGCGGGCCGATGCGTGCGATCTTCGAGGCGCTGGGCGTGCATGACGTGGTCGCCAAATCGGTCGGCACCGCCAATCCGCACAACATGATCAAAGCCACCTTCGACGGGCTCGCGCACTGTGCCAGCCCGCGCATGGTGGCGCAGCGGCGCGGCAAGAAGGTGGCGGAAATTCTCGGCCGTCGAGAAGTTGGCGCCGAGGTGCAGGAGTAAGCCGCTATGGCCGAGAAGAAGACCATTACCGTCACTCAGATCGGCAGCCCGATCGGCCGCCGTAAAGACCAGAGGGCGACCTTGATCGGCCTCGGCCTGAACAAGATGAACCGGACCAGGGAACTCGAGGACACGCCGGCGGTCCGCGGCATGATCACCAAGGTCAGCCACCTGGTGCGGATCGAAGAGGGCGCCTGACCGCGCTGCCGGCGCCCCGGCGGCAACAGTGCTCCGATGCCCGTGAAACGAGGATCAAGTCGATGAAGCTGAACCAATTGTCCGATAACCAGGGCGCGCGCAAGGCGCGTAAGCGTGTCGGCCGTGGCGCCGGGTCGGGCACGGGTACGACGGCCGGCAGGGGCAACAAGGGCCAGAAATCGCGCAGTGGCGTGGCGCTCAAGGGTTTCGAGGGCGGTCAGATGCCGCTCCATCGCCGTTTGCCCAAGCGCGGCTTCAAGAACATCTTCGCCAAGAAGTTCGTGGCGGTGAACATCGGCCGCGTTCAAAAGGCGATCGATGCCGGTAAGCTGGATATCAAGCAGCCGATCGATGCCGCCGCGCTGAAAGCCGCGGGCATTCTGAAGAACCCGAAAGATGGGGTCCGGCTCCTTGCAAAGGGTGACCTGAAGGCCAAAGTTCAGGTATCGGTCGCCGGGGCTTCGAAGGCCGCGGTCGAGGCCGTGGAAAAGGCCGGCGGCAGCATCACGATTGCCGTGGCGGCTCGCAAGTCCGGGTCGAAGCGGGCGCCGAAGGCCGTGCCGCCGCCGCCGGCGCCGGACGCGCCCACGGAAGCGCCCTCGGCGTGAGGCCGTGAACGCCCGCTGACGCGCAAGGAAAGACCAGATGGCCTCTGCCGCCGAACAACTCGCTGCCACTATCAACTTTGGTGCCTTGTCCAAGGCGACCGAGCTGAAGAAGCGGATCTGGTTCACGCTGGGTGCGCTGGTGGTCTACCGGCTTGGCACCTACATCCCGATCCCGGGCATCGACCCGCAGATCCTGGCCGAGGTGTTCCAGCAGCACGCCGGCGGCATCCTGGGCATCTTCGACATGTTCGCCGGCGGCGCGCTGGGGCGCATGACGATCTTCGCGCTCAACATCATGCCCTATATCTCGGCGGCAATCATCATGCAGTTGCTGACCGCGGTGTCGCCGCATCTCGAGGCGCTCAAGAAGGAGGGCGAGGCAGGACGCAAGAAGATCAACCAGTACACCCGCTACGGCACGGTGGTGCTGTGTGTCTTCCAGTCCTACGGCATTGCGGTCGGCCTGGAGGGCGCGGGCGGCGGGGCGGTGATCGACCCGGGCCTGTTCTTCCGCTTCACCACGGTGGTGACCCTGACCGGCGGCACGATCTTCCTGATGTGGCTGGGCGAGCAGATCACCCAGCGCGGGGTCGGCAACGGCATCTCGCTGATCATCTTCTCGGGCATCGTGGCCAACCTGCCGGCGGCGATCGCCGCCACCCTGGAGCTCGGGCGGACCGGGGCGTTGCCCGGCGGGCTGATCCCGATCCTGATCCTCATGTCGGTCTCCGTGATCGCCTTCATCGTGTTCATGGAGCGGGCCCAGCGGCGGATCATCGTGCAGTATCCCAAGCGCCAGGTCGGCAACAAGATGTTCGGCGGCGAAGCCTCGCACCTGCCCTTGAAGCTGAACACCTCGGGCGTGATCCCGCCGATCTTCGCCTCCTCCCTGCTGCTGATGCCGCTCACGGTGGCCGGCTTCTCCGGCGGCACCGGGCCGGAGTGGCTGACCTGGATCACCTCCAGCCTGGGGCGCGGCCAGCCGGGCTACCTGGCGATCTACATCGGCCTGATCGTGTTCTTCGCCTTCTTCTACACCGCGATCGTGTTCAACCCGGCCGACACCGCGGACAACCTCAAGAAGCACGGCGGCTTCATCCCCGGCATCCGTCCGGGCAAGAACACGGCCGACCACCTGAACTACGTGCTGACCCGCCTGACTGTGATCGGCGCCGGCTATCTGGCCCTGGTCTGCCTGCTGCCGGAGATCTTGATCTCCAAGTTCGCCGTGCCCTTCTACTTCGGCGGCACCAGCCTGCTGATCGTCGTCTCGGTGACCATGGATACGGTCGGCCAGGTCCATTCCCACCTGCTGGCGCACCAGTACGAGGGCCTGATCAAGAAATCCAAGCTCAAGGGACGGCGCGGATGAATGTGATTCTCCTGGGCCCGCCGGGTGCCGGAAAGGGAACGCAGGCCAAGCGGCTGGAGGATCAGCACCGGCTGGTCCAGCTCTCGACCGGCGATATGTTGCGTTCCGCCGTGGCGTCGGGCAGCCAACTCGGGCAAAAGGCCAAGAAGATCATGGAAGCCGGGCAGCTCATGCCCGACGATCTCATGATCCTCATGATCGGCGACCGGATCGACCAGCCCGATTGCGGCAACGGCTTCATCCTGGATGGCTTTCCGCGCACCACGCCGCAGGCCGAGGCCTTGGACCAGATGCTCGCCGAGAAGGGCCTCAGGCTCGACTGCGTGATCGAAATGAAGGTCGACGAGGAAGCGCTGGTCGAGCGGATCACGGGCCGCTTCACCTGCGCCAAGTGCGGCGCCGGCTATCACGAGCGGTTCAAGCAGCCCAAGCGGCCGGGGATCTGCGATGTCTGTGGCCACGACCAGTTCACACGGCGCGACGACGACAACGAGGCGACGGTGCGCAACCGTTTGGACGCCTATCACGCCCAGACGGCGCCGATTCTGCCGTACTACGACAACAAGGGTATCTTGGTATCGGTCGACGGTATGGCCGATATAGCCGAAGTAACTAGACAGATTGAGGGTGTTTTAGCCAGGTATGGCGCTTGACTCGGGACTTTCGGAACCTATAATCCGGCGTCCCCGAAGCTGGCGCTATCGGGCCGTTATGCCTGTCCGAACAAGATAACGGTAAGAATAACTGTAAGACCTTCGAGGAGACCACGACGTGGCACGTATTGCTGGCGTCAATATACCGACGCAGAAGCGGGTTGAGATCGCCCTGACCTATATTCACGGTATCGGCCGGACCAAGGCGACCGATATTTGCACCAAGGTGGGTATTCCCGCCGAGCGCCGAGTCAACGAGCTGACCGACGACGAGGTGGTGCGCATCCGCGAGACCATCGACCGGGAATACTCGGTCGAAGGGGATCTGCGCCGCGAGGTGGCGATGAACATCAAGCGATTGATGGATCTCGGCTGCTATCGGGGCCTGCGGCACCGCAAAGGCCTGCCGGTCAACGGTCAGCGCACCCACACCAACGCGCGCACCCGCAAGGGGCCGGCCCGGCCGATCGCCGGCAAGAAAAAAGCCTAATCAGTCAGGAGCAAGGCCCAAAACATGGCGAAGTCTCAACCGCGTCTGCGCCGCCGGGAACGGAAAAACATCACCTCCGGCATTGCCCATGTCAGCGCGACCTTCAACAACACGAAGATCACGATCACCGACGTTCAGGGCAACACGATCTCGTGGTCCTCGTCCGGCAGTCAGGGGTTCAAGGGGTCGCGTAAGTCGACCCCCTACGCCGCGCAGATGGCCGCCGAGGATGCCGGGCGCAAGGCCATGGAGCATGGCGTAAAGACCCTGGAAGTCAACGTCAAGGGCCCGGGTTCCGGCCGCGAGTCGGCGCTGCGCGCGCTGCAGTCGGTTGGCTTCATGATCACGGCGATCCGGGACGTGACACCGATTCCGCACAATGGATGCCGGCCGCCGAAGCGGCGCCGAGTCTAGCGAGGAATCGTCAGCCGCCGCCGGCATGGCCGGAGGGCGGCGTTCAAAACGGGGTTCGATTGGCCGGCACGATGATGACCGGCCGTGTGGCGTTTATTGACATCTACCGCTTGAAGAGGAAATGCGCGTGCAAGCTATTCGTGAAGGCGCCGTGGTGCTGCAGAAGAACTGGACCGAGTTGATCAAGCCCAACAAGCTGGATATCCAGCCGGGTGACGATGCTCAGCGTATCGCCAAGGTGGTGGCCGAACCGCTCGAGCGGGGGTTCGGACTGACCCTCGGCAATGCGCTGCGCCGGGTCCTGCTGTCCTCGCTGCAGGGCGCGGCGGTGACCAGCATCCAGGTCGACGGTGTACTGCATGAGTTCTCCTCGATCCCCGGCGTGCGCGAGGACGTGACGGATATCGTTCTCAACGTGAAGTCGATCGCGCTGCGCATGCACGGCGAGGGCCCCAAGCGTATGCGGCTGCGCGCCGACGGGCCGGGCGAGGTGACCGCCGGGCAGATCGAAGCCGGTCACGATATCGAGGTGATGAACCCCGGTCTCATGATCTGCACGCTCGACGACGGCGCGCATCTGGACATGGAACTGACGGTCGAGACCGGCAAGGGCTATGTGCCGGGCAACCAGAACCGCCCGGACGACGCGCCGATCGGCCTGATCCCGGTCGATGCGGTCTTCTCGCCGGTGCGCAAGGTGTCCTACAAGGTCGACAACACCCGCGTCGGCCAGGTCACCGACTACGACAAGCTGACCATGGACATCGAAACCAACGGTGCGGTCACGCCCGAGGATTCGGTGGCGCTCGCGGCCCGGATCCTGCAGGACCAGTTGCAGCTCTTCATCAACTTCGAGGAGCCGCAGGCCCGGGCCGCCGAGGCCGCGTCCGCCGAATCGCCGTTCAACAAGAACCTGCTGCGCAAGGTCGACGAGCTGGAGCTTTCGGTTCGCTCGGCCAATTGCCTCAAGAACGACAACATCGTCTACATCGGCGATCTGGTTCAAAAGTCCGAAGGCGAGATGTTGCGGACCCCGAACTTCGGGCGCAAGTCCCTGAACGAGATCAAGGAAGTGCTGTCCCAGATGGGGCTTCATCTCGGTATGGAGATTCCCAACTGGCCGCCGGAGAACATCGAGGAGCTGGCCAAGAAGCTCGAGGAGCCGTTCTAGGCGGCAGCGGCAGCGATCGAACGTTGTATCGGGGCCATGGTGGCCCCAACCCGCCGTACATGCCAGGGCCCCAAGGGGCCGGCGCGGCGCGCGGGGTCGCGAAATCGGTCTCGTGCGCGAGGCCCGGCGTCGAGAAGAGGAGCTTGCTATGCGTCACGGCACGAGCGGTCGTAAGTTCAACCGCACCAGCACCCACCGCAAGGCGATGTTCGCCAACATGGCCGTCGCGCTGATCAAGCACGAGCAGATCACGACCACGCTGCCCAAGGCCAAGGACCTGCGCCGGGTGGTCGACCGTCTCGTCACGCTGGGCAAGCGCGGCGACCTGCACGCCCGGCGCCAAGCGCTTGCCGTGCTGCGCGATCGCAAGATCACGGCCAAGCTGTTCGACGAGCTGGCCGAGCGCTACAAGGAACGGGCCGGCGGCTATACGCGGGTGCTGAAGGCGGGGTTCCGCCACGGCGATATGGCTGCCATGGGCGTGGTCGAGCTGGTCGATCGCAATCCCGACGCCAAGGGCCTGGATTCCGGTCCGACCCTGACCGGCGCGGACGACGAGGAGGAGTCCTAGGTTCCCTGGCAAAGCGCCCCTGGCCGGCCTAGATTCACCGGGGCCTGGACTGCGATGGGCCCGTCCGTGATGCGCCGTTCGACGACATTTTGCCTACTGTTTTGCCTACTGGTTCCGGCCGCTCTGGCGGCCGAGGACAAGCAGGTGCCTGCCTCCCGGGCGGTGACCGAACTGTCGTTTGCGCCGGTCGTCAAGCAGGTCGCCCCGGCGGTCGTCAATATCTACACCAAGCGCGTGGTCGCCCAGCGGCCCGTCTCGCCGCTGTTCGACGATCCCTTCTTCAAGCGATTCTTCGGCGAAGACTTCGGCCTTTTCGGCCAGCCGCGGGAGCGGGTTCAGAATTCCCTCGGTTCCGGCGTGATCGTCGACGGCACGGGCCTGGTGGTGACCAACCACCACGTCATCGCGCGGGCGACCGAGATCACCGTCGTCCTGGCCGACCGGCGGGAGTTCGCGGCCCAGATCGTGGTCGATGACGAGCGCACCGACCTCACCGTGTTGCGCATCGAACCCAGGGGCGAACTCTTGCCGGCTGTCGAGCTCAAGGATTCCGACGAGGTCGAGGTCGGCGACCTGGTGCTGGCGATCGGCAATCCGTTCGGCGTCGGCCAGACCGTGACCAGCGGCATCGTCTCGGCATTGGCCCGCACCCAGGTCGGGATCAACGATTTCAGCTTCTTCATCCAGACCGACGCGGCGATCAATCCGGGCAACTCCGGGGGCGCGCTGGTGACGCTGGACGGCAAGCTCTTGGGCATCAACACCGCGATCTTCTCGCAGAGTGGTGGCTCCGTCGGCATCGGCTTCGCGGTACCGGCCAACATGGTACGGACCGTCGTTGCCAGCGCGCGTGGCGGCGGCAGGATCGTGCGGCCCTGGATCGGCCTGCTCGGCCAGACGGTCGACGCCGACCTGGCCGAGGCGCTTGGCCTCGATCGTCCCGGTGGCGTCATCGTCAGCCGGGTCTACGACCGGGGCCCGGCCGACCGGGCCGGCATCAAGCAGGGCGACGTGATCCTGGCGGTCGCGCGCCAGGAGGTCTACGACTTCGAGTCTTTCCGGTTCCGCGTCGCGACCGGGCGGCTGGGCGAAGAGACCGAGGTCAAGCTGTGGCGCGACCGGACGACCAAGACGGTCGCCCTGCCGCTGATGGCCGCGCCGGAGCAACCGCCGCGCAATCAAACCTTGTTGAAAGATCGCCATCCCCTGGCCGGGGCCGTGGTACTCAACCTGTCACCCGCCGTGGCCGAGGAACTCGATCTGCGCGGTGACTGGGAGGGCGTGATCATCGTCAAGATACGTCGCGGAAGCCCGGCTCACCGGCTGCGCTTCCAGGTCGGAGACATGATCCTGGCGGTCAACGGCAAGCAGGTGGCGCTGGTTCGCGATCTGGTCGCGCTTTTGAGCCGGCCCGCCGAGCGGTGGTCGATCATGGTCAACCGGGACGGCCAGGTGCGCACCCGCGAGTTCAACAGCTAGGCCCTGGGCGACGGAGGGGCAGCGTTCATGACCAGTCTCTTCGAGGCGCAATCCCCCCGGCCCTTGGCGGACCGTCTGCGCCCGGCCACGCTGGAACAGGTGGTCGGTCAGGACCACCTGCTCGCGCCCGAGGCGCCGATCGGCCGCATGGTTCGGAACGACCGCTTGGCGTCGATGATCCTTTGGGGCCCGCCGGGCTCCGGCAAGACCACGATCGCGCGCCTGTTGGCCGAGGCCACCGAGCTGGCGTTCGAGCCCTTGTCGGCGGTCTTCTCCGGCGTTGCCGCCTTGCGCAAGGTGTTTCAGCGGGCCAAGGAACGCCGCACCCTCGGACGTGGCACCTTGCTGTTCATCGACGAGATCCACCGCTTCAACCGAGCCCAGCAGGACGGCTTTCTGCCCTACGTCGAAGACGGCACCGTGGTGCTGGTCGGCGCGACCACGGAAAACCCTTCCTTCGAGCTGAACGCCGCCCTTTTGTCCCGCTGCCAGGTTTTCGTATTGAAACGTCTGTCCGAAGCGGCGCTGCAGGAGCTCGTCGCGCGCGCCGAGCAGGATGCGGGACATAGCCTGCCGCTCGATGCCGAGGCCCATACCGCGCTGATCGCCATGGCCGACGGCGACGGCCGCTATCTGCTCAATCTGGCCGAGGAGCTTCTGGCCCTGACGGAGCAGGGCGTCCTGGACAGCGCCGCCCTGGTCGAGGTCGTGCAGAAGCGGGTGCCGCTTTACGACAAGAGCCAGGACGGCCACTACAATCTGATCAGCGCTCTGCACAAGTCGCTGCGCGGGTCGGACACGGACGCCGCGCTCTACTGGCTGGCGCGCATGCTGGTTGCCGGCGAGGACCCCAACTACATCGCCCGCCGGATCCTGCGCTTTGCGGTCGAAGACGTCGGCCTGGCCGATCCGCAGGCGCTGCTCCAGGTCACCGCCGCCTGGCAGGCCTACGAACGACTGGGCAGCCCCGAAGGCGAGCTCGCCCTGGCCCAGGCGGTCATCTATCTGGCCACCGCGCCCAAGTCGAATGCCGCCTACAAGGCTTACAACGAGGCCAGACGCGCGGCCGGCGAAACCGGTTCCCTGGCGCCTCCGATGCACATTCTGAACGCCCCAACGCGGCTCATGAAGGACCTGGGCTACGGCAGGGACTACGCCTATGACCATGACACTGCCGAAGGCTTTTCCGGGCAGAACTACTTTCCCGAGGACATGGCGCGCCGCACCTTCTACCGGCCGGTCGAACGCGGCTTCGAGCGCGATGTGAGAAAGCGCCTCGAATACTGGGCCAAGTTGCGTGCCGAGCGGCAAAGCAATAAGTCCGGTGGCTAGAGCCCTGCGATCCGTGCGGCCCAGCCATGCCGCCTTCGCCGTTGTTTGATTGCGCCGCGGGGGTATCTGTTTGGGCGGCTATTGCGGCGTCTTGAACAAAGACGCTCCTTTGGGGAGATAGTGGATTGGCCGACTATACGGCGCCCGAACGTGGGCGCGTGGCACTCTTAACCATCAACGCCCAGCGCGATTTCGCCCAGCCGGGCTCGCCGCTCAAGACCTGTGGCGTCAGTAAGGCGCTGCCGGCCATGCGGTCGGTGGTGGCCGGTTTCAGGGCTCGGGGCGCCCCGGTGTTCCACGCCGTGCGGTTCTACCGGGCTGACGGGTCGAACGTCGATAACTTCCGTCGCAAGGCGGTCGAGGAGGGAATGCGCGTCCTCATGCCCGGGACCTTCGGTGCCGAGCTGATCGAGGAGCTCAAACCGGGCTCGGGCGTGCGGCTCGATCCTGAAGACCTTCTGAGCGGCCAGTTTCAGCAGATCGGCGCCAACGAATGGGTGCTCTACAAACCCCGCTGGGGCGCCTTCCACGGCACAAAGCTCGAACAGCAGCTGCGCGATCTGAATATCACGACCCTGGTCATCTGCGGCTGCAACTTCGCGACCAGCGGCCGGGCCACGGTCTTCGAGGCCGGCGCCAGGGATTTCCGGGTCATCGCGGTCACCGATGCGCTTTCCGGGGCCCAGGAGGGCAGCCTGCAGGAACTGGGGCGGATCGGGGTCTATCTCATGAATGCCGAAACCTGCCGGGCCTGGCTGACCGGCCAACCCAGGATCGACGTGGCCTGAATGGCGCCCTCGATAGGGCGGCATATTTGCCTTACGGGCGATGCTTTGCTAAAGCCATTTAAGCGGGCAATCTTAGCCGAGATCCTAGGGGCGTCATGAAAGTTCTGCTGGCCGTAGCGGCGGGGGGCGCGTTGGGCGCCGTCGGGCGCTATCTGGTGATGATCCAGGTGGCGCGCTGGTTCGGCTCCGGTTTTCCCTTTGCCACGCTGGCGGTGAACGTGATCGGGTCCTTCATCCTCGGACTTCTCATCGAGCTGCTGGCTCTGGTCTGGTCGCCGCCGCAGGAGCTGCGCGCCCTGATCGTGGTCGGCGTGCTCGGCGCCTTCACGACATTCTCGACCTTCTCGATGGACGTCGCGCTGCAGGTCGAGCGAGGCGAGGCAAATTGGGCCATGGTCTACATCGTTGCCTCGGTCGTCCTATCGATCGGCGGATTCTTCGCCGGCATGCATCTGGTCCGTGCGGCCTTGGTGTGAGCGCGGTCCGTACGCTCACGGTCGGTGAGGCGGAAGAAGGACTTCGCGTGGACCGGTGGTTCAAGCAGCACTTCCCCGGTCTCCGCCATGGCCACCTGGAAAAGCTGTTACGCACCGGCCAGGTCCGGGTTGATGGCCGACGCGCCAAGTCGGGAACCCGTCTGGAAGCGGGGCAGGCGGTGCGGATCCCGCCTTTGCCGGACGAGACGGATGCGCCGGCGGCGCGGCGCCCGCCGGCCCTGAGCCAACACGATATCGAAACATTGCGCAGCGCGGTGCTCTATCGCGACGAATCGGTGATCGCGATCAACAAACCGGCGGGCCTGGCCGTTCAGGGCGGCACCGGGCAGCGTCGCCATCTGGATGCCATGCTGGAGGCGCTGCGCTTCGATGCGCCCGAGCCGCCGCGCCTGGTGCATCGGCTTGACAAGGACACCAGCGGCGTCCTGCTGCTGGCCCGCGATACGGCCGCGGCGCGATACCTGACCGGCGCGTTCAAGGGCCAGGAGGTGCGCAAGACTTACTGGGCGGCGGTCGCCGGCGTGCCCGGGAAGATCCAGGGCCGTATCGAGCTTCCACTCGTCAAACGGCCGGGCAGGACCGGCGAAAAAATGGCCCCCGACACGAAGACCGGCAAGGCGGCGGTGACACTCTACCGCATGGCGGCGCGCTGCCGCGGTGATGCCGCCTGGCTGGTCCTACGGCCACTGACCGGGCGGACGCATCAGCTTCGCGCGCACTGCGCGGCGCTCGGCCATCCGATTCTCGGCGACGGCAAGTACGGCGGCCGGCAGGCCTTTCTGGCAGAGGACAAGGCCGGCCCGGCGCTGCGTCGCCTTCAGTTGCACGCCCGGGAGATCGCCCTGCCGCATCCGGCCGACGGCACGACTCTGCGGATTGTCGCGCCCCTGCCGCCCCATATGGTGGAAAGCTGGACCTTGCTGGGATTCGATTCCGAGGCTGGCGCCAAGGCTGGCGCGGCGCTCGACCGGTTTGCACTCTCCTGCTAGCGGCCAAAAAAATCCTTCACCCTGTGGGTGTAACCAGTCCGCTCGGCCGCAGTCTTGCCCAATTTTTCTTCTCCATCTCCCGCCAACTGATCGCTCGCGCTGGTTGATTCCGGGGTCTGCCATGCGGCAAGAGGTTAAGAAAAATTTGGCACGTTTTTTAAGACCTCTTAAAGGTCGGACGCCCACACTTTTGGATGAGCCATTGTACCTGTCAGTCGAGAGAAGAATAATGAAGTCAGGGGAAATCTGGTACTTGTGCGCTTCCGACTACGACGGACCGGTCGAGATCATTGACGCCGAACCGGTAACTTGCGGCGATATGGAATTGGTTCTGGCGCAACTCGACAACGGTGTTGTGGCCGCCGTTCGGTTAGACCGCCTGGTTCAGGCGGAATACTGCCTTGCCGGATGGGGCCACGCCTGACGCGGCCGTTCTGAGCGCCGCCTGGTTTAGGAAGCCGTGCCACCGGCGCCACCGCGTTAAGTCACCGACGCACATCCGGTGGCAATCGTGGGGACGCCTAGACCCTTTACAAGCTCTATCCCCTCGTCGACAAAGAGCAGTGTTGCTTTTACCCGTACCCGGCCGTTAGGAAGGGGACGCGACACTCCGGAAATCGATGGCCAAGCCTCTCAAACTGATCATGTTCGACTTCGACGGCACTCTGGTGGATAGCCAGCATGCGATCGTTGCAGCCATGTCGGAGGCTTTTCGCGGGATCGGTTTGGCGGCGCCGGAGCCGGCCGCCGTGCGCGGCGTGGTGGGGCTGAGGCTGGAGACGGCGGTTGCCGCCCTGATGCCTCAGGCGGAGGACGGCGCCGTTGCCGAGGCGGTGGCGGGCTACCGCCAAGCTTTCCTGGCCCAACGCAGCCGGCTTGATTTCGAAGAACCGTTGTTCCCCGGCGCCCGCGCGGCGCTGGACGCGCTCGACCGGCCGGAGATCCTGCTTGGTATCGCCACGGGCAAAAGCCGCCGAGGCTTGCTGATCTGCCTGGAGCGCCATGGACTGGTCGAGCGCTTCGCGACCTTGAAGACGGCCGACGACGGGCCCGGCAAGCCGCACCCGGAAATCCTGCGGCGTGCCATGGACGAGGTCGGTGTCGGCCCCGGGGAAACCGTGATGATCGGCGACACGACCTACGATATCCAAATGGCTCTGAACGCAAGGACCCACGCGGTTGGTGTGTCCTGGGGCTACCACGAGCCGGGCGACCTCACGGCGGCCGGCGCCCATCGTATCATCGACAGTTTCGATGATCTGGCACCGACACTTTCGACCCTGGAGGTGCATGCCTCGTGACGGCCGGCAATACATAGGTGGCGGCTGACACCATGTTCGCATCGGGCAAGATCAAGCGCTTCTACCAGAAGGCCGGCGCAGACGCGTCGGACCGCGGCTTCACCGTGGCCCTGGACGGCCGGCCCATAAGAACGCCGGGTCGCGCCATGCTCTTGCTGCCGACGCGGGCCTTGGCCGAAGCCATAGCTGAAGAGTGGTCGGTTCAGTTCGAC
The DNA here is from genome assembly GCA_041617155.1 of Kiloniellales bacterium. Lineage (GTDB taxonomy): Bacteria > Pseudomonadota > Alphaproteobacteria > Kiloniellales > JAKSDN01 > CAMYKD01. Next base: position 28,583 of record JBFJPL010000018.1, on the reverse strand, counting down.
ACGGTGAAGCCGGAGACCATGGCGCTCATGTGCCTGGCTTGCACGGCGATCGACATTGTTGCGTCGCGCCGCGAGGAGGTGGTGGCCGAATTGGCCGGCTATGGCGGGACCGACCTCATTTGCTACCGGGCGGACCGGCCGCCGACTTTGGTCGAGCGCCAGATCGAACACTGGCAGCCGCTGTTGGATTGGGCCGCCACGACGTTGCAGGCGCCACTGGTGACCACGTCGGGCCTGCTCGCGGCCGCGCAGCCGCCCGAGGCTTTGGCAGCCCTTCATCGTGCCGTGGCGGATCACGACGACATGGCGCTGGCCGCGCTCGCCTCGGCGGTCAAGGCGGCGGGATCTCTCGTGATCGGCTTGGCGCTGGGCGCCGGTCGGATCGATGTGGAGGCGGCTTTCACGGCAGCCGAGCTGCACGAAAGCCACCAGATCGAGGCCTGGGGCGAGGATCCCGAAGCCGCGCGCCGCCGCGCCACCGTGCTCTGCGATCTGAGTGCGGCGGCGCGGTTCCTCGAACTGCTGCGCGCTTGACGCTGTCGTACCGAAGTCCGGTCCTTAGTTTCAGGCAAGGAAACACCGCCATGGCCGATCAGAACTACCCCGAGGGAGTCGCCTACCAGGAAGGCGAGTATGTGCCCATGTCAGAGGCCAAGATCTCGGTTCTCGATTGGGGCTTTTTGCGTTCCGATGCCACCTATGATGTGGTGCATGTCTGGCACGGGCGGTTCTTCCGCCTGGACCGGCATCTGGAGCGCTTCGAACGGTCCGTGGCGCGCCTCCGCCTGATCTTGCCCTTCGATCGTGCCGCGCTGACCGCGGTGCTGCGCGAATGCGTTCGCCGCGCGGGACTGCGCGACGCCTATGTCGAGATGATCTGTACCCGAGGCCTGTCGCCGACGTTCAGCCGGGACCCGCGCGATGCGGTCAACCGTTTCATCGCCTTTGCCATCCCGTTCAGCTGGATATTGAAGCCCGAGGACCGGATGCGGGGGCTGAGCGTCGCGATCAGCCGGATCCATCGGATCCCTCCGGAATCCGTCGACCCGACGATCAAGAACTATCATTGGCTCGACCTTGTGGCGGGCCTGTTCGAGGCCTACGACCGCGGCGCCGAGAATGTCGTTCTGACCGATCTGTATGGCAACGTCGCTGAAGGGCCCGGCTTCAACGTCTTTGCCGTCACGAATGGCCGGGCGGCGACACCGGACAGAGGTGTGCTCGAAGGCATCACGCGGATGACCGCGATCGAGCTTTGCGCGGAACTCGACGTCCCGGTTCACCTCGGCAGCTTGCCGGTCGCCGACCTGCGCGCTGCCGACGAAGCCTTCGTGACCTCGACCGCGGGGGGAGTTATACCGCTGACCCGGATCGACAACGCCCCTGTCGCCGATGGCAAACCGGGCCCGATCACGCAGCGTCTGATCGAGCTCTACTGGGCCAAGCACGAGGACCCGGCCTGGACCACCCCGGTCGAAACCTAGGAGGCTGTCAGATTTTCGGAACTTGGTCCGGCATTCGCGGGAAACCGGGTATGTCTTCGGCGATCTTGACCCAGGGGTGGGCGCTTGAGGTAAAGACGCTCATTTGGGGCCGGAAGGCGCTCGGGTCGTCCAGGGTGCCGGCGGTCACGGACACGAGCTGCGGTGCGATGCCGGGTTTGCCGAACAACGGCGTGCCGCAGGTCGGGCAGAAGCCGCGGCTGACCGGTTGTCCACTGGACCCTTCGACCTCGAAGTAGGTCACTTTGCCGGTGACCTGAAGCGCTTCCCTCGGCAAGACAACCGCGGCCGACATCACGCCGCCGTAGAAGATCTGGCAATCTTTGCAGGAACAGGTCACCGTCGTTATCGGTTCCGCGGAGCAGCTGTAACGCACCGCGCCGCAGCGGCAACCGCCCGAGATCGGCTTGGTCATGAATGCTTTCCTCCTTGTTCTGCCGCATAGCCGTCTGGCATCGCTAGCTGGCCTCATTGGTTTGCAGAAAACGCTCCAGGCAGTCGAAGGTGCTGGTCCAGCCCTGATGGTGTTTGTCGCGCGCATCGGCGTCCATCAGGTTTTCATGGGTCAGCGACAGTTCCGTGCCGCCGTCGACTTCGCTTAGCTCATAGGTGACTCTGGTCTCGACTCCGGCATAGTTCCCTTGGCCCCAGATCCAAGTCGCAACCAGTCGTTTGGGCCGTTCGATCTCCAGGTAGGTGCCGGTGAGCGCATGGAAACTGCCTTCGCTGCCGTGAAACTCGAAGCTGTAGGCGCCGCCCGGGCGCAGATCGAGCGAGACGACCTTCACGGTGACGCCCTCCGGACCGAACCACTGTGCCAAGGCCTCAGGGTCGGTGAGGGCGTTGAAGATCGCGTCACGCGATGCCGCGAAACGCCGCTTGATGCGCAGCACCTGAGCTTCAGGTTTCGTTGGATTCGCTCGGCTCATCGGGTTGCTCTCCTTTCCGCGGTGACGCGGTGACGCCACGGTCCAGGTAGTCAGCCAGACGGTCGAGCTGTCCTTCCCAGAAGCGACGGTACTGATCGATCCAGTCGGCTACCTCCTTCATGGGCGCCGGCTCGAGCCGGCAGCGGTGCACGCGGCCATCCTTTTCACGAACCAGGAAACCGGCGCTCTCGAGAACCTTGAGATGCTTGGAAATCGCGGGCAGGGACATGTCGTAGGGCGCGGCCAGCTCGCCCACGGAGGCTTCGTCCTGGGCCAGTTGCGCCAGGATCCCTCGCCGGGTCGGATCTGCCAGCGCATGGAAGGTGGCGTCGAGTCGGCTGTCGTTACATTTAACCATATGGTTAAGTATGGTTTGTGGACGGTTGCCTGTCAAGGGGTGCCGGCTCACACCTTCTGGCCTGGTTCGTCCGCCCATGCTATCAGCAGAGCGGAATGCTGCTGGAGAAGGGCGCGGTCATGCAGGAAATCATTCGCCAACTCGATGAAAAGCGCGCCGCCGCGCGTGCCGGAGGCGGCGAGCGGCGGGTCGAGACGCAGCACAAAAAGGGCAAGCTGACCGCGCGCGAGCGCCTGGAGATCCTGTTCGACGAGGGCTCCTTTGAGGAGTGGGACATGTTCGTCGAGCATCGCTGCGCCGATTTCGGCATGACCGAGAACCGGGTTCCCGGCGACGGCGTGGTGACCGGCTATGGCACGATCAACGGTCGCCTGGTCTTTGCCTTCAGCCAGGACTTCACCGTGTTCGGTGGCTCGCTGTCCGAATCCCACGCCGAGAAGATCTGCAAGATCATGGACAAGGCCGTGCAGGTCGGCGCCCCGGTGGTCGGAATCAACGATTCCGGCGGCGCGCGCATCCAGGAAGGCGTAGCTTCGCTGGCCGGCTATGCCGAGGTCTTCCTGCGCAACGTGACCGCCTCGGGCGTGGTGCCGCAGATCTCCATGATCATGGGGCCTTGCGCCGGCGGCGCTGTCTATTCGCCGGCCATGACCGACTTCATCTTCATGGTCAAGGACTCCTCCTACATGTTCGTCACCGGGCCCGACGTGGTGAAGACCGTGACCCACGAGACCGTCACCCAGGAGGAGTTGGGCGGCGCGGTGACCCACACGACGAAGTCGGGCGTCGCCGACCTCGCCTTCGAGAACGACGTCGAGGCGCTCCTGGAACTGCGCCGCTTCATCGATTTCCTGCCGGCCTCGAACCGAGGCGGCCCGGCCGATCGGCCGACCGACGACCCGGCCGACCGCCAGGAACCCTCGCTCGACAGCCTGGTGCCGGCCGACCCCACCAAGCCCTACGACATGAAGGAGCTGATCCGCAAGGTCGTCGACGACGGCGACTTCTTCGAGCTGCAGCCGGCCTACGCCGGCAATATCGTCATCGGCTTCGGCCGCATGGAAGGTTCGACTGTCGGCGTGGTGGCCAATCAGCCGCTTATGCTGGCCGGTTGCCTCGACATCGCCTCCTCGATCAAGGCGGCGCGCTTCGTGCGCTTCTGCGACTGCTTCAACATCCCGATCGTGACCTTCGTCGACGTGCCCGGCTTCCTGCCCGGCACGGACCAGGAATTCGGCGGCATCATCAAGCACGGTGCCAAGCTGCTGTTCGCCTTTGCCGAGGCGACCGTGCCCAAGGTCACGCTGATCACGCGCAAGGCCTACGGCGGGGCCTACGACGTCATGTCGTCCAAGCACTTGCGCGGCGACGTCAATTTCGCCTGGCCCTCGGCCGAGATCGCGGTCATGGGCCCGAAGGGCGCGGTCGAGATCATCTTCCGCGCCGACATCGGCAATCAGAAGAAGATCGAGGCGCGCACCGAGGAGTACCGGCAAAAGTTCGCCAACCCCTTCGTCGCCGCCTCGCGCGGCTTCATCGACGACGTGATCTTCCCGCACAACACCCGCAGCCGCCTCTGCAAGTCGCTCAACATGCTGCGCGACAAGCAGCTCGAGAACCCCTGGAAGAAGCACGATAACTTGCCGCTTTAACGAATGACGGCAAGCGCCTGTGCTATAGTAAGATTATCGAGGCTGATTTCTGCCGGCACGCCCCAGGGAGCAACGGTTTTCACCATGCCCGGATTCCACCCCGCCGTGGCAAGTGGCAAGCAGCAAGACACTGGCGGCGGCTTCCTCTTCTGGCTGACGGCGCTCCTGGCGATCACCGGATTGGCCATTTCCACCTGGCCGCTGATCGACAGCATGAACCCTTCCGGCGACGCGTTGAACCCCGTCGTTTCGGTCGACCTTGACGCAATCCCGCCCGGGCAGCGCAAAACGGTCTATTGGCGAGATAGCATTCCGGTCTTCGTCGTACATCGTACAGCCAAACAGATCGCGCGGGTGCGCGCCGACGATGACGCGGAGATGCCCTTTCCGGAATTGGACCGCGACCGGGTGCAGCGGGACGAGTGGCTCGTGGTGATCGCCCAGTGCCGGCTCGGATTTGACCCCTACAGGCAAATACCAGGGAGATGGGGCGGCTGGCGTTGCCCTTTCGATGATGAGTACGACTTGTCAGGAAGGCTGCGAAACCGTTGGGGGGAAAAGAATTTTATCGTTCCACCCTACTACTTCCAGGACGACCGGTGGCTGGTGATTGGCGATCACCCGTGATTTTGAAACCCATTGCAGAAGTACAGTAGCTTGCCGCTTTAACCTGGCGCAAAGCGGCGCGGGCCTGCGATATTGACAATACCGGTCGCACAAGATGTAACCGGGGCTAGGGATTCCGGCAAAATACGATAAGTGAAGCGGCATTGGCGGCCCGGGGTGCGACGGCAGGGGAGGCTAGGGTGTTCAAGAAGATCCTGATCGCCAACCGGGGCGAGATCGCCTGCCGGATCATCAAGACGTCGCGGCGCATGGGGATCGCGACCGTGGCGGTGGCTTCGGACGCCGATCTCGGGGCGCTGCACGCAGAGATGGCCGACGAAGTGGTGCGGATCGGACCGCCGGCCGCGGCCGAAAGCTATCTGGCGATCGACAAGATCGTGCAGGCCTGCAAGGAGAGCGGCGCCGAGGCGGTCCACCCGGGCTTCGGCTTCCTGGCCGAGAACGCCGGCTTCGTCGAGGCGCTGGAGGCCGCCGGCGTCGTTTTCATCGGCCCGCCGACCAAGGCGATCGCCGCCATGGGCGACAAGATCGAGTCCAAGAAGCTGGCGGCCCAGGCCGGCGTCAGCACGGTGCCCGGCCACATGGGCCTGATCGAAACGCCGGACGAGGCGGTCAAGATCGCCAAGAAGATCGGCTATCCGGTCATGATCAAGGCCTCGGCCGGCGGCGGCGGCAAGGGCATGCGGGTGGCCGGCAACGACGCCGAGGCGCGCGAGGGCTTCCGCTCGGCGCGCAGCGAGGCCAAGTCCAGCTTCGCCGACGACCGGGTCTTCATCGAGAAGTTCATCGAGGAACCGCGCCACATCGAGATTCAGGTGCTGGCAGACAGCCACGGCAAGGTGGTGCACCTGGGCGAGCGCGAGTGCTCGATCCAGCGTCGCCACCAGAAGGTCATCGAAGAGGCGCCGTCGCCGTTCCTGGACACGAAGACGCGCGCCGCCATGGGCGCCCAGGCGGTTGCCCTGGCGGCGGCGGTGGACTACCGCTCGGCCGGTACGGTCGAGTTCATCGTCGACAAGGACAAAAACTTCTATTTCCTTGAGATGAATACACGTATTCAGGTCGAACATCCGGTGACCGAGATGATCACCGGACTCGATCTGGTGGAATGGATGATCCGTATCGCGGCCGGTGAGCCCTTGGACTTCGACCAGGACGACGTGAAGCTAGACGGCTGGTCCGTGGAAGCCCGGGTCTATGCCGAGGACGCGCGCCGCAACTTCATGCCGTCGATCGGCCGACTGGTGCACTACCGCGAGCCGGTTCTGCCGGAACAGGCCACGAACTGCAGAGTGCGGGTCGACAGCGGTGTGGTCGAAGGCTCGGAGATCTCGATGTTCTACGATCCCATGATCGCCAAACTGGTGACCCATGGGCCGGACCGCGCCGCGGCGATCGAGGCCATGCAGGCGGCGCTCGATGGCTACTATATCCGCGGCATCAACCACAACATGGGATTCCTGACCGCGATCATGGCGCACGAGCGGTTCCGCGACGGACGGCTGACCACGAACTTCATCGCCGAGGAGTTCCCCGAGGGCTTCGATGGCGGCGCGCTTTCGGCCGAAGACGAGACCAAGCTGGTGGCAGTCGCCGCCATCCTGCAGCGCTTGCGTGCCGCCCGCGAGGCGGCCATCGCCGGGCAACTGGACGGCCACGTTTACTTGGCGGGCGACGATTGGGAGGTGGTGACTACCGAGACCCGCCACCGGGTCACCGTGACCGGGGAGGTCGGTGGTTTCCGGGTCGCCGGCGCCGGTGGCGACCGGCTGGTCGAAAGCAATTGGCGGGTGGGTGAGCCGCTGTTTCTCGGCCGCATCGACGGCGCGCCCTTCACGGTTCAGGTCGACCGGCGGGGTCCCTGGTGGCGCCTCAGCCACGGCGGCGTCGAATTCGACGCCCTGGTACTGACCGCACGGGTGGCGGAACTGGCGGCCCGTATGCCCAAGAAGGAGCCGCCCGACCTTTCCCGCTTCCTGCTGTCGCCGATGCCCGGCCTGTTGGTTTCCCTGGCCGTGCAACAAGGCCAGGAGGTCAAGGCGGGCGAGGAGCTGGCCGTGGTCGAGGCCATGAAGATGGAGAACGTCCTGCGCGCCGAGCGCGACGGCACGGTGGCCAAGCTCCATGCGCAGCCGGGCGCCAGCCTGGCGGTCGACCAGGCGATCCTGGAGTTCGAGTAGCACCCGGCTGCGGGGCCCTTGCGATGGAACAGCTGGACAGACCGGACGAGGCGACCTGGGATGAGCGCCGCCTTTGGTTCGAGGCGCGCGAGGCCGAGTTTGCCCGGGGCGGGGCGGAATCTCTGTCCGAGCAGGCCTGTGCCCTGATGGTCGATCTCCAGGCCGCTTTCTGCGCCGGGATCTGGAGCGCGGTGGTTGTTCTGGCGGCGGCCATCGTCGATCTGCAGGCGGGCGAGGGCGGGCGCGGCCTCGCGGGACTCGACAAGAAGGAGCGCGATTGGCTCAGGCTGCGGCGCAACGCCCTGGTGCACAAGCATCCGACCCGCGTCGGCATCACCATGAAGGACCAGTGGGCCGGCCGCGAGCGCTGGGAAAAGCACGCCCGCCGGGCGGTCGAAGCGGCCCTGGCCGCGCTCTATCCGGCGGCCGGCGCGCTCCGGGACAACCGCTCGGGATAGGGCGCCGTGAAAGCGATCAGCATCGCTAAACGGCTCTCGCTACCTTTGGATACTTGGATCGGCGGAGATCGACGTGTTGAAGTTTAAAGGGACGATCTCGCTTGCCGACGGATGGGCCCGGATCGAGATCGACATAAGCGATCCTCAAGAAAATGCAGAGGGCGACTTTTGCTGCTTGGTGTACGCGCCGCCAATACTGAAGAAGAGAACAAAAATATTTGGTGTTGACGAGAACCAAGCCCGCCAACTGTCTATAAAATTCATCGATGACCTCGTGGACCAACGCACTTTGTGCGACTTGAAGGGACAATTGGTCAAGGTAAGCGATCTGTTATAGGTATCCCCATTGGTTTCGGGGATCGGGCGCTTCTTGGGGTCACGGCTGTTGCTACGTACGGTGTGATTTGGATCTAGGTCTAGGAGTGTTCCAACAACGCTATGAAGCGGGTGCGCGTGATCATCTCCGGCCGGGTCCAAGGGGTGTGGTTCCGCGGTTGGACCATGGAGGCCGCGCGCCACCACGGCCTCGATGGTTGGGTGCGCAATCGCCGCGACGGCACCGTGGAGGCGGTCTTCGCCGGCGCGGAGGCCGACGTGGCGGAAATGATAGAGGCCTGCCGCCACGGCCCGCCGATGGCCCGCGTGACCGGCATCGAGTGCTTCGACCACGACCAACCGGTGGAGCCGGGCTTCAAGCCGCTGCCCAGCTTCTAGGACGTTGCCGTCCCGCGGTTCGGTGGGGCTAACGCCCGAACATTGGATCCCGCGTTAATTCTATGATTCTAGAAATATCGTTGACATGAAACCTGGCCTGGGCCATATGAGACCCATGGAACTGCAACACGCCGCCCGCTGCCTGGAGAAGCTCGGGAACCCGACACGCCTGGAGATCTTTCGTCTTCTGGTGCGGGCCGGGCAGGCCGGCTTGGCGGTCGGCCAGATCCAGGAACACCTGGGTATTCCGGCTTCGACCCTGTCGCACCACCTGGCCCATCTGGTGAACGTCGGGCTGGTCAGTCAGGCGCGCGAGAGCCGGGTGCTGCGCTGCACGCCGAACTTCGAGCTGATGGGGCAGCTCGTTGATTTCCTGAGCGAAGAGTGCTGTGCCGGTGTGACCGCGTCGGATCCCAAGCAGGAGGCTGGTTAGCGATCAGTTTTTTTGACCATAAATTCGATCATGCCGGAAATATAGGAATAACTGCTGGAGCTGGAGGTGACGAGATGAAACGCATTCACATCGGTGTCGTGGTCGACGACGTGGCGGCTTCCTTGCGGTTCTACAGCACGCTGTTCGGCGCCGGGCCGAGCTTCACCGGCGAGGGCTATGCCCGCTGGATGTTGGACGATCCCAGGGTCAACTTCGTCGTCAGCACCCGGGGGGACCGGCCCGGCGTCGGCCATCTTGGCATTCAGGTGGAAAGCAAGGCGGAGCTGGCCGAGGTCACGACCCGTCTCAAAGCGGCCGGCCACGACCTTCTGGAGCAGGCCGGCTCGACCTGCGGCTACGCACGTCAGAACAAGGCCTGGACCTCGGATCCGCAGGGTGTCTTCTGGGAGGCCTTCCACACCCTGGAACTCAACGACCGCTACGGCGAGGACGACTTCGCGGACGCCGAGTTCACGGCTCTGTTCGAGCAGTCGCGCCGGATGTAAGGCGCGCGAAGCGGGAGGACGATGCGATGACGGCGATCACGATGGCCGCCCACGGTCTGGTGGAGGCGGCACGGCGCATGGATCGGGTCTGGCTGGCGCTGCTCGTCCTGTTCGCGGCGCTCGCCCTGGCGCTGCCCGAACGGGCCTTGGAGACGGCCTCATTCACGACCGGCGCCTTCCTCTGGATCCTGCCGTTTCTGCTGCTGTCGGTGGCTTTGGCGGCCTGGCTTAAGGCGGCCGGCGCCGACCGCCTGATCGGCGGCGTGGCGTCGCGGTCTCCGGCGGTGACCATCGTCCTGGCGGCCCTTTTCGGCGCGCTCTCGCCCTTCTGTTCTTGCGGCGTGGTGCCTTTGATCGCGGCCCTGCTGGCCGCCGGCATGCCGCTGCCGGCCGTCATGGCCTTCTGGCTGGCCTCGCCGATCATGGACCCGGAGATGTTCGTGCTGATGGCTGTCGTGGTCGGTTTGCCTTTCACCCTGGCCAAGACCGTGGCGGCGATCGCTTTGGGCCTGTTTGCCGGCTTCGCGACCCTGGCGGTCGAGCGGGGCGGCTTCCTGCGGGCGCCGCTCAAGACCGGCATCGGATGCGGCGGTTGCGCGTCGGCGGAGAATGCGCCGGTCGAGCTGCGTTGGGCCTTCTGGCACGACGCCGGGAGGCGCGCGGTCTTTGCCGGCGAGGCGCGCGGCGTGGCCTTGTTCCTCACGAAGTGGCTGCTGCTGGCCTTCGCCTTGGAGAGCCTGATGGTCGCCTGGATCCCGGCGGACATGGTTGCTGATACGCTGGGCGGGGACGGCTGGACGGCGATTCCGCTGGCGGTTGCGGTCGGCGTGCCGGCCTACCTCAACGGCTACGCCGCCATTCCCTTAGTGGGGGAACTGCTCGCAATGGGTATGGCCCCGGGCGCCGCGCTTGCCTTCCTGGTCGCCGGCGGCGTCACCAGCCTGCCGGCCTCCATGGCGGTCTACGCCCTGGTCCGGCGCCCGGTGTTCGCCTGGTATCTCGGCCTCTCGCTGGTCGGTTCGCTGGCGGTTGGCTTCGGCTACCAGGCCTTTCTGGCGATCTAGGGGCCTACAAGATCAGTTTCATGCCTTCATGGCTGGCGACGAAGCCAAGCGATTCGTAGAAGCGGTGCGTCTCGGCGCGGCTCTTGTCGCTGGTCAGTTGGATCAGGTGGCAGCCGCGTTCCCTGGACCGGCCGATCGCCCATTCGAACATCGCGCGGCCGAGGCCCTGGCCGCGCAACGCCCGGGCGACCCGGACGCTTTCGATCTGCGCCCGCTCGCCGCCCTGGCGGGCCAGGCCGGGAATGAAGGTGAGTTGCAGGCAGCCGACCACCGCGCCTTTCCGTTCGGCGACGATCAGCTCGTTGCGCGGGTCCCGCGCGATCGCCTCGAAGGCGGCGGTGTAGCCGTCGGGCAGGGGCTCGGCATAACGCTCGCGCGCGGCGCCGAGGTCGTCGTCGGCCAACAGGCGGACAATGGCCGGCAAATCCTCTCGGGCGGCGGTCCTGATATCGATTCTTGTCACGTCGGCGCCGCCTTCGGTTCGGCCCGGCCCTTGGTGCGGGTCTCCCGGTAGGCGATGTAGGTGGCGCTGGCGACGATGACGAAACCGCCGAGCCAGGTCCAGAGGTTGGGCTGCTCGCCGAAGGCATAGAACCCCAAGAGGGTCGCCCAGACCAGCTGCAGGAACGAGATCGGCTGGGTCACGGTGATCTCCGTGGCATTGAAGGCCCGCGTCAGGGTGTAGTGCCCGAGCGTGGCGAGCACGGCCGTCATGAACAGCCAGAAGAGCTCCTCCCAGGTCGGCGTGCGCCAGACGGCGAGCGCCGGTCCCAGCAGGGCGAGCGTCACGAAGATCGACAGCCAGGCGACGATGGCGGTCGGGGATTCGGTCGCGGTCAGCTTCTTGGCGAGCAGGAAGGAGACGGCGAAGAGCGGCGCCGCCGTCAACTGGGCGAGCGCCCCCGGATCGACCGCGACGAAGCCGGGGCGCAGGATGATCAGGGCCCCGCCGAAGCCGGCGATGACCGCGCCGATCCGGCGGATATGGAGTTTCTCGCCGAGGAACAGCGCGGCGCCTATGGTCGTGAAGATCGGCGCGGTGAAGCCGAGCGCGGTTACCTGGGCGATCGGGATGCGCGCCATGGCATAGAACCACAGCATCACGGCGGCGCCATGCACGACTCCGCGCAAGGCATGCAGCCTGATCCCGCGGGAGAAACCGAGGCCTGTGAAAGGAACGCGTCTAAAGAGGCGCAGCAGGATCGGGCCGAGCAGCACCAGCCCGAAGGCGTAGCGTACGAACGCCGCCTGCACCGGGTTCATGTCGGTGCCGAGGTAGCGGACGATGGCCGTCACGCCGACGAACAGAACGCCGGTCAAAGCCATCCAGCCGATCCCTTTCAGGGCGGCGACGGAATCGGCCGATCGGCCACTGGCGGACGTAGCGCTGGTCATGAGCCCCCTAGGCAGGACCGATTGGGTGAAGAAGTCTAAGGTCCAAGAGGCCTAGCGACCAGAGCAAGCTCGGCAAGGCTGCCATGCGGCAGGATTTTATCGATCTAATCGCAGTGGCGCAGGATGGGCTCCTGATCGAGACTAAAGAAATCTTGGATCAGATCCGGAACCAGGGCGCCGGCGACGCTTTCGGCATACCTCACGTCATCGTTGGTGGTGTGCCAGAACCCTAGAAAGCGCTTCTGCGACCTGCGGTGAAAATTGAGAAAGACCGTTGTGGCATCCTTCGGGCAGATATGGAGCAGCATGGCCTCGGTGCTCTGACCGTCGAAGCCATTGTGAAAACCGATGCCCGGCGGACAACTGCGGTCCTCGGAGTTTTCATCGTAGGCCGCCAATTCACGCTGCCAGTCGAATCTAGCGTAGGCGGCGATGGCCTCCTGCACCGTGACGTTGCTGACATCCTCAGACGAGTAGTCGTGCCTCTGAATCCAATAGCTGAACGTCATAAGCCTGCCCGGGCATCCAAGGATGCCAGCCTCCCCATTGATCCCCAATCTTGACCAAAAAAAGGGTAGACCCTCCAGTCGGTGGCGGCAAGAAAAAAGCTGAACTTCAATCTTTATAAAACTATGTATAATATTGATTATTATAGATTTTTTATATGTTCAGGCCAATCAAAAGACCTCCTCAAAGCTCGCCTTAAGGGCCACATCGACATCGGGCAGGGTGACCGGAAGGCCGAGGTCGACCAGCGAGGTCACGCCGTGGCCGGCGATGCCGCAGGGCACGATGCCCTCGAAGTGACTTAGGTCCGGTTCCACGTTGAGCGCGATGCCGTGGTAGGTGACCCAATGGCGCACCCGCACGCCGATCGCCGCGATCTTGTCTTCCCGGCTTTCCGTGCCGCGGTGGCGCTCGCGGTCGACCCAGATGCCGACCCGGCCCTGGCGCCGCTCGCCCACCACGTTGAAGCGCGCCAGCGTGCGGATCAGCCATTCCTCCAGGTCGGTCACGAACTTCCGCACGTCGGGGCCGCGCCGCTTCAGGTCGAGCATCACATAGGCGACCCGTTGGCCCGGCCCGTGGTAGGTGAACTGCCCGCCGCGGCCCGTGCGGTAGACAGGAAAGCGGCCCGGAGCCAGCAGGTCCTCGTCGCGCGCCGAGGTGCCGGCGGTATAGAGCGGCGGGTGTTCGAGCAGCCAGACCAACTCCGGCGCCGTGCCGGCGCGGATCGCCGCCACCCGCTGTTCCATCGCCGCCACGGCCTCCAGGTAGGGGACAAGGGCCTCCTCGACACGCCACTCCAACGTGGCGGGAAGGGCTACAACGCGCAGGATGGTGTCAAGGTCGGTCATGTGCTGTAAGCATACCACATCGGTCACCGGCAGCGGCCCTTTCGGCTTTGCGCTCAGTTCTTGCAGAGCTATCTTGCCGAAGCCGCATTTGACCTGGAAGGGGGGAGCATGGCCGAGAATCTGCTCGAAGCCGCACTGGCCTACCACCGTTTGCCCAAGCCCGGCAAACTGGAGATCACGGCAACTAAGCCGCTCGCCAACCAGCGCGACCTGGCACTGGCTTATTCGCCGGGCGTGGCGGCGGCCTGCGACGCGATCGAGGCGGATGCCCGCGAGGCCTGGAGCCTGACGGCACGCGGCAACCTGGTGGGCGTGGTCTCCAACGGCACCGCGGTGCTCGGCCTGGGCGCCATCGGTCCGCTCGCCGCCAAGCCGGTCATGGAGGGTAAGGCGGTCCTGTTCAAGAAATTCGCCGGCGTCGACGTCTTCGATATCGAAGTGGCGGAAACCGAGGTCGCGCGTCTGGTCGACGTGGTGGCCGCGCTGGAGCCGACCTTCGGCGGTATCAACCTGGAGGACATCAAGGCCCCGGAATGCTTCGAGGTCGAAGCGCAGTTGCGCGAACGCATGAACATACCGGTGTTCCACGACGACCAGCACGGCACGGCCATCATCGTCGCGGCCGCCGTCTACAACGGCCTGCGGTTGCTCAAGAAGGACATCGACAAGGTCAAGCTGGTCGCCTCCGGTGCCGGGGCGGCGGCGCTCGCCTGTTTGAACCAGCTGGTTTCGCTCGGCCTCAAGCGCGAGAACATCTGGGTGACGGACATCGAAGGCGTGGTTTACGAGGGGCGTAAGGCGCTGATGGACCGCTGGAAGGCCACTTTCGCGCAAAAGACCGATGCCCGCAGCCTCGGCGACGTGATCGACGGGGCGGACATATTTCTCGGCCTTTCGGCGCCCGGCGTGCTCAAGCCCGACATGGTCAAGCGCATGGCCAAGGGTCCGTTGATACTGGCGCTCGCCAACCCGGTCCCGGAAATCATGCCGGAGGAGGCCAGAGAGGCCAGTCCCGATGCCATCATCTGCACCGGCCGCTCGGACTATCCGAACCAGGTCAACAACGTGTTGTGCTTTCCCTACATCTTTCGCGGCGCTCTCGACGTTGGCGCCACCGACATCAACGAGGAGATGAAGCTTGCCTGCGTCAAGGCGATCGCCGATCTGGCCATGGCCGAACCATCGGAGATCGTCGCCAAGGCCATGGGCGGCAACGCTCGGCGATTCGGCCCGGACTTCCTGATTCCCAGCCCGTTCGACCCGCGCCTGATCTTGGAGATCGCGCCGGCGGTGGCCAAGGCGGCCATGGACAGCGGGGTGGCGACGCGGCCGATCGCGGATTTCGCAGCCTATGGCGAAAATTTGTCCCGCTTCGTTTTCCGCTCCGGCATGGTCATGAAGCCGATCTTCGAACGCGCCCGCAGCGACCCCAAGCGCGTGATCTACGCGGAGGGCGAAGACGAGCGCGTGCTGCGCGCGGTCCAGGTCGTGGTCGACGAAGGCCTTGCCAAGCCCATCGTCGTGGGCCGACCCGGGGTGGTGAACAAGCGGATCGAACGCCTCGGTTTGCGCATCGAGGCGGGCCGCGACTTCGAGCTGATCGACCCGCACAGCGACCCGCGCTACGACGAGTTCTGGGGCGCCTATCACAAGATCATGGAGCGCAAGGGCGTCGGTCCCGACTTGGCGCGCACGGTGGTGCGCACCAACACCACGGCGATCGCCGCGCTGGCGGTCAAGCTCGGCTACGCCGACGCCATGATCTGCGGTGTCGAGGGCGGCTACCGCGACCAGTTGAAGCAGGTGCTGCGGCTGATCGGCAAGGCCGAGGGCGTACGCGACATCTCGGCGCTTAGCCTCATGATCCTGTCCAAAGGCACCTACTTCCTGGCCGACACCCACGTGTCGATCGATCCCAATGCCGAGGAACTGGCTGAGATGACGGTGCTGGCGGCTCAACACGTGCGGCGCTTCGGTGTCGAACCGCGCGTCGCTCTGCTGTCCCATTCGAACTTCGGCTCTTCCCCCGCGTCCTGCGCCAGCAAGGTGCGCGATGCGCTGGCCATCCTGCACGAGCGCCACCCCGAGTTGGAGGTCGAGGGTGAGATGCGCGGCGACGCGGCGCTGGACGAGCAGATCCGGGCCCGTTTGTTTCCCAACTCGCGCCTCAAGCAGTCGGCCAACCTCATGATCATGCCGTCGCTCGATGCCGCCAACATTGCCTACAACCTGATCAAGGTCCTGGCCGACGGCCTGCTGGTCGGGCCGATCTTGATCGGCACGGCCGCGCCGGCCCACGTGCTCAACTCCACCGTGACCGCGCGCGGCGTGGTCAACATGAGCGCGGTCGCCGTGGTCGACGCGCTGGACCGGGCCAAAGCCCCCTGAGGTTACAACCATAGGTCATCGACAATGACGCAGGTTCCGCCCGAACAGGTCGTGGAAGAACCGCCCGGCGGCGAGGACAGCTACGGCCTGGCCGACGAGCTGATCTATGCGGTCGAAAACGCGCTCGCGGCGGAAGACGCGGTCAAGGTCAAGGAACTGCTCGAGCCGCTGCACGTGGCCGACATGGCCGACCTGCTGGAGTATCTGACCCGCGATTCGCGCCACCGCGCGATCGAGATCCTCGGCCCCGCCATGGAGCCCGACGTGCTTCCCTACCTTGATCCCGCGGTGCGCGAAGAGGTCATCGAGCAGCTCGGCCCTCGAGGTCTGGCGCGGGCGCTTTCCGCGCTCGACAGCGATGACGCCGTGGACGTCTTCGAGGACCTCGACGAAGAGTTTCAGAACCGAATTTTTGCTTCTTTGCCAAAAGCTTACCGGACTCTCCTGGAAGAAAGCCTCAGCTATCCGGAAGATTCCGCCGGGCGTCTCATGCAGCGCGAGATCGTGGCGATCCCCTCGGCCTGGACGGTCGGCGAGACGATCGATTACATGCGCGATGCCGAGGAGTTGCCGGACGACTTCTACGACCTTTTCATCGTCAATCCGAAGCACAAGCCGATCGGCGCGATCCCGCTGTCGCGGGTGTTGCGCACGCGGCGCCCCGTGCGCCTGACCGAGATCATGGAGACCGACCTGCACCTGGTGCCGATCGAGACCGACCAGGAGGACGTGGCCTACCTGTTCCGCCAATACGGCCTGGTCTCGGCCCCGGTGGTCGACGAGGCGGGTCGCCTGGTCGGCGCGATCACGGTCGACGACGTGGTGCACGTGATCGACGAGGAGGCCGAGGAGGACCTTTTGAAGCTGGCCGGCGTGACCGAGACCGACCTCTACAACGCCGCGCTCGACACCGCCAAGGCACGTTTTCCCTGGCTTACGGTCAATCTGCTGACCGCGATTCTGGCCTCCCTGGTAATCGGCCTGTTCGAACGCACGATCGAGAAGTTCGTGGCGCTGGCCGTCCTCATGCCGATCGTTGCCTCCATGGGCGGCAACGCCGGTACCCAGACGCTCACGGTCGCGGTCCGGTCGATCGCCATGAAGGACCTGACGGCCGCCAACGCAATGCGCTTCATCGGCAAGGAAATCCTGGTCGGGTCTTTCAACGGCATCATGTTCGCGGTCATGACCGGCCTGGTTGCCTGGCTCTGGTTCGACTCCCTGGCTCTTGGCGGTTTGATGGCGGCGGCTATGGTCGTGAACCTGCTGATCGCCGCGCTTTCAGGCACGCTGATCCCGCTCGGTCTCGAGCGCATAGGTGTGGACCCGGCGATCGCGTCCTCCGTGTTCCTCACCACGGTGACCGACGTGGTCGGCTTCTTCGCCTTCCTCGGCCTGGCGGCCTGGCTGTTGTTTTAGCCCAGCCGACAGCCTGAGCAGCCCTCAGTCGTCGTCATCGTCATCGTCGTCATCGTCGTCATCGTCAACAGCCGGAAATACCACGGCCTGTAGATCTACGCAGTTCGCGAAATCCGGCGCAGGGCCACAGAGACCATCGAATGTCCCGATCTGGAGCGCGGCCGAACCCGCTAGCACCGCGCCGTGGGAGCGCGCGGAAATCAAGTGGATCTCGGCGTCGAATGCGTCCTCGAGGCCGGTCTCGGTCGCCGGGTCAAAGCCGAAAAATTCGCTGAGGCGGTCGGCACCAGCCGGAATGGACCCTTCTCTCAAGCTTGCGTAGACATTGGCCGTGCCGTCGGCACCCGAGATGTAGCCGGTCGCATAGAAACCTTGCCCGACGCCGGCAATCAAATCGTCCAATCCGCAGGGGTCGCTGCAGTCATCCGGCTCGTTGAAGACGATCCACCACGCCGTGTAGGCGGCGATAGATCCGAGACCGGTCATATGGAGCGAGACATTCACCTGACCCTTGCTCCGGGTCAGAATGCCGGCGCCCGCCAGCACAATTGTCTCGTCGTCCGCATCGAGCATGTTGGAGACTTGCACGACCGTTCGATTATCGGCATTGGCTGCTGGTGCGAACACCAGAGCGAATAGTGGCAGAAGGAATATTTGCAGACATTTGTGCAATTTCATGGCTACCTCCGCATTTCCAATGAGCTATGACGTGAGACGGCTGATTGCCGCGTCACGCGCGCGGAGCCGAACTGGCCCCGAACAAAGTGCCGTCCTGGCGTCTTGGTAAAATGTCTGTTCCGTGCCCAGTTCCAGGCCGATTAAATTGCCGGGAGCTAGGCGTTTCCCTGGCCGCTTCGGAAAAATACCGAACCGTTTACCGCACCAAAGTGGCGGCGACCAGTTGCTTTCTTTGCCCTCATTCTTATGGCAAGACCAAGGGGCAGATGTCTGAGAAAGCGCATCCATGAACTCATTTACCCCTGCCGACCCCGACTTCGAGGCCCGCGTGCGCGACTCTTTCGCGCGCCAGAGCATCATGGAACTGATCGGCGCTGCCATAACCAAGGTCGAGCCAGGCTTGGTTGAAATTCACTTGCCCCATAGGGCCGACCTCTGCCAGCAGCACGGCTTCTTCCATGCCGGCGTGACCAGCACGATCGCGGATTCGGCGGGCGGCTATGCCGCCTTCAGCCTGTTTCCCGCCGATGCCTCGGTGCTGACTGCCGAGTTCAAGATCAACCTGCTGGCGCCGGCCGACGGCGAGCGCCTGCGTGCCCTTGGCCGGGTGGTCAAGCCCGGTCGCACGCTGACCATTTGCGAGGTCGACGTGTTCGCGCTGAAGGACGGCAGGGAAAAGCTCTGCGCCAAGCTGCTGCAGACGCTCATGACCATGCACGGCCGGCCGGACCAGAAGCAAGAGTGACCCATGGAGGATCGGGGCGGTCGGTTTGTTTGCTCTCCGTCCTCTGTGTCTCTGTGGTAAGACTCCTCGAAAACTGCCAGCGCGCTACAGCATGAGGTGAGTGGAGATGATCCCCAACACGATTCCGCCCTTCAACTTCGGCCTCGGCGAGACCGCCGATATGTTGCGCGATACCGTGGCCGACTTCGCCCAGGAGAAGATCGCGCCGCGCGCCGAGCGGATCGACAGCTCGAACGAATTTCCGCGCGATCTCTGGCCGCAGATGGGCGCGCTTGGACTGCTCGGTATCACCGTGGAGGAAGAGCTCGGCGGCGCCGGCATGGGCTACCTGGAGCACTGTGTCGCCACGGAGGAGATCAGCCGGGCTTCGGCCTCGGTCGGCTTGAGCTACGGCGCGCACTCCAACCTCTGCGTCAACCAGATCCGGCGCAACGGCAGCGACGAGCAGAAGGCGCGCTACCTGCCCAAGCTGATTTCGGGCGAGCACGTCGGCGCCTTGGCCATGAGCGAACCGGGCGCCGGGTCCGACGTGGTCGGCATGCGGACGCGGGCCGAGAAAAAGGGCGACCGCTACGTGCTCAACGGCAACAAGATGTGGATCACCAACGGGCCCGACGCCGAGGTCCTGGTGGTCTACGCCAAGACCGATCCGAACGCCGGCCCGCGCGGCATCACCGCCTTCCTGATCGAGAAGCAGATGAAGGGCTTCTCGACGGCCCAGAAGCTCGACAAGCTGGGCATGCGCGGCTCCAACACCTGCGAGCTGATCTTCGAAGATTGCGAGGTGCCGGCGGAAAACGTGCTGGGCGCGGTCGGCAAGGGCGTCAAGATTCTGATGAGCGGCCTCGACTATGAGCGGCTGGTGCTGGCCGCCGGTCCGCTCGGCATCATGCAGGCCTGCATGGACGTGGTGGTGCCCTATCTGCACGAGCGCAAGCAGTTCGGCCAGGCAATCGGCGAGTTCCAGCTGATGCAAGGCAAGCTGGCCGATATGTACACCACGATGAACGCGGCCAAGTCCTACGTCTACACGGTGGCCAAGGCGGTCGACCGGGGCGAGACGACGCGCAAGGACGCTGCCGGAGCGATCCTCTACGCGGCGGAAAAGGCGACCTGGATGGCGCTGGAGGCGATCCAGGCCCTGGGCGGCATGGGTTACATCAACGACAGCCCGACCGGACGCCTGCTGCGCGACGCCAAGCTCTACGAGATCGGCGCCGGCACCTCCGAAATCCGCCGCTGGCTGATCGGCCGGGAACTGTTCGCCGAGACGGCGTGAGGGGGACAGCGGGCCGGCGACTGCTCGACGGCAGTACTACCTAGCAGGAATATAAATACTTACAAAAAATGTTGCCTTATCTTGTATTTTTGATAACATATGGTATGGTATAGTATGTTACAGGGGGTACCTACCATGACATACGCAGCGGAGTTGGATCGTCGGAGGATGGACGAATTGACGATGGGGCTTCCGTCGAAGTCGGCCAAGATCCGGCGGCTTGCAGCGGCGGGCTACGCCCGCGGCGATATCGCCCGTTATATCGGCGTTCGCTACCAGTTCGTCTACAACGTGCTCAAGGCACAACAGTTGCAGGCCGAGAGAGAGCCCGGCGACGAATCCGGTGGTGGCAGTGCGGCTGCCGCTTATTCCAAGGGGGCGGGGGAGAGTCCGGCGTCATCCGAACTGACGTCCCACTGGGTATGGACCACGGTGCGCAAAGGCGGTGCGGTCGCGCTCCCCGAGGCCTTCCTTCGGGCTATGGGGGTATCCGAGGGCGACCAGGTACAGCTCGCCTTGGAGAAGGATGAGGTCCGCGTGCTGAGCCGGGCGACCGTGCTGCGCGAACTGCAGGACGAGGTGCGGCGCTACGTGCCGGAAGGCGTGAGCCTGGTCGATGAATTGCTGATCGAGCGGCGCCGCGAAGCCGCCAAGGAGTTGCGGGGCGGGAAGGATGACTGACGTCGTGCTCGACGCCTCGGCCGTGTTGGCCGTGCTCAACGGCGAGCCAGGTGCTGACTCGGTCCGGCCCCATCTTCCGGGCGCCCACATTTCCGCGGTCAACGCCACCGAGGTCGCGGCAAAGCTGGTCGACGGGGGGGCGGACGCGATCGCCGCCGGCCGGACATTGGACAGGCTCGGCGCGCGGGTGGTTGCGTTCGACCGTGACGATGTGGTCCCGGCGGCACGGCTTCGTGCCAAAAGCCGTGCGGCGGGCCTCTCCCTTGGTGACCGGGCATGCCTCGCCTTGGCCCAGCGTCTGGGCGCGCCGGCGCTGACCGCGGACCGCGCTTGGCGCGGGCTCGATACTGACGTCGAGGTGCGTCTAATCCGGAGCGGTCAGGCCGAGACAGCGTGAGGGGGCGGGCGCCGGTTCGTCGCTTGGCCCAGTTGGGCGGGCTTGCGCGAAGCCGGCTCAATTTGCCAACAAATCCTCTTAAATAATTGATTTACCTAAGAGATCGCTTGCGATTTCTTTACCCGGACAGCTTAACATCAGGACCATGGGGCAGCGCATCAAGCCGCGCAGACCCGCCGCGGACGCCCGGAGAAAGGATGGCCGATGGAAGGCATTTTGGCCCAAGTAGGCTCTCTCGACTACGCCGGCATGTTGGCGCAAGTTTGGGATTTCGTGGCGGGCCTGGACCGCGATTGGCAAATCATGGGCGGCGGTGCGCTCTGCCTGCTGCTGCTGGGGCGGATGGTCCGCCGGCACCTCGCGGCTACGGCGGAGCACAGGGCCTTGCGCCGCCAGTACAAGAAGCTGGCCAAGGCCGGCGTGGCGGAGTGGGAGCGGCCGTTCCGGCTGTTCAGCGGCCGCGAGGGCTGGGACTTTCTGCCCGACGAGTTCCTGATGGAGCTGACCTCGCGCCTGATCGACAGGGACAGGGTCATCGATTTCATCGTTCTGTCCGAGGAGTTCGAACAGGAGCTGTTGCCGCAGTTTGCGCAGCTGGCCAAGAGCGACCCCGATAAGGCGATGCGGCGCCTGTCCACTTTCCTGACGGATTTCGCAGATGGCCTGCCCGCGCCAAAGATGATCGCGATGCTCGGCTTCGCCGCGCAGGTCGACCCGGAAAATCACTGGGCCCTGATCGACCTGGCCACGGCGCATTACGCCGCCAAGCGCTTCGCCGAGGCGTTGCCGCTGCTCGAGCAGGCCATTCCGCTGGGCCAGCAGGCGCTGGTCGAACTGCCGCGCAACAACTCGCCCGGCCGCGCTGTCGCGGCGCGGTCGCCGCGTCTCACCATGGAGATGATGCGCTCCATCCTCAAGGTCGCCGGCGAGATGTACGAGGACTGCGCCAAACGGGTCGGCCCCAAGCTGACCTGAGACGAACCCGGACCTCCCAGGGGGCCTCGGGATCTGGAAATCGCAAGAATTGGCGTGTCGGCATGGAACGGCATTGGCTGATCGGTCGCGAATTGTTTACCGAAACCGCCTAGACTCCTGCCGCCAGCTGTCGCGCCTCTCAGGGGGGCGCGGCGGATCCCAACGGGAAGGGAGTGTCAGGCCATGGATGACCTTTGGTATCGGTTGGAGAGCCTGGTGCCGTGGGTGAGCGGCATCGATCGGATGTCGCTGATGCTCGGCGCCCTCGGCTTTGTCGTCCTCGTCTTTTGGTTAATCTCCCGTAAAGGCAGCCAAGGTGGCGGCGGCAGTGGCGGCGGTGGAAGAAGGGCCCTCAACGCCGCCTATAAGAAGATCGAGCGTGCCGAGATCAAGCAGTGGCAGCGACCCTACGCCTTGCTGGCCACCCGCGAGCCCTGGAGCGAGTTGCCGCAATACTTCCTGATGGAGCTGACCTCCCGCCTGATGGACAAGGACAATGTTATCGAGTTCATCCTGCTGGCCGAGAAGCACAAGCTGGAGCGCCATCAGATCCCCAAGATCGCCCAAAACGACGCCGGTACGGCGCTCCGGACCCTCTCGGAGGAACTGGCGGCCTTCGCTGGCCGGCTGCGTCCGCGCGAGGCCGAAACGGCCTACAACCTCGCCATCATGATCGACCCCAGCAACGCGCGGGCGATGTACGGCCTGGCGAAAGGGTGCTACGCCAGCAAACGCTACGGCGAAGCGATCTCTTTGTTCGAACAGGCCATACCCCTGTGCGAGGCGGTCCTGGATACCGCCAAGCGCCTGGACGTCCGCTCGCTGCGGCGGGACGGCGATGCCGGCCCGGAGGATATGGAAACGATCTTCGAGAAGGCCCAGGAAATGTACAACGACTGCTTGGAGCGGGTTTGAGTATTGCCGATCCGGCTTGACGCTGTTCCCGCTACGGCCATACTTCGACCGGCGGCGCCGCGTGGTTCGCGGCTATCTGTCTGGAGGCTTTTAGATGAGCGGAACGCCGGAAGATCTATCGCCCGACCTACTTAAGCAGCTGGCTTCCGTCTCGACCGCGACCCTCTCCATGCAGCTCCTCAAACGGGGCATTCGCAACGCCAGTATGATCGGACCGAAGCCGCTTGACCGCTCGAGGCCGCGAGTCGCCGGTCCGGCCTACACCCTTCGGTTTCTGCCCCTGCGCGAAGACCTGTCGACCCTGGAGAGCTATGCCAAACCCGGCTCGATTCGTCAGGCAATCGAGGAGATGCCGGCGGGGCGCTTCGTCGTGATCGATACGCGCGGCGAACAGGGCGCGGCCACACTGGGCGATATCCTGATCGCCCGGCTCAAGGCCCGCGGCGCGGTGGCGGTGGCCAGCGACGGCCCGATGCGCGACGTGGCCGAGATTCGCAGGCTTGACTTCACGCTGTTCAGCACCGGCGCGGTAGCGCCGCCCTCGATCGCCCGCCTGTGCTTTGCTGGCTGGCAGGAGCCGATCGGCTGTGGCGGCGTGACGGTTGTTCCCGGCGACGTGTTGGTCGGCGACGAGGACGGTGTCGTCGTGGTTCCGCTGGCGCTTACCGAGGAGGTCGCCCGTGACGCGGTCGAACAGGAGCGCTTCGAACGCTTCGCCCAGATGCAGGTCAAGGCGGGTGCCTCGGTCCAAGGGCTCTACCCACCGAGCGAGGCGACCTTGGCTGCCTACCAAACCTGGCTCGAGGCCGGCGAGCCGGAGATCTAGGAACCTGTCCGGGAGATCGGAACCCATGGCGCTGGCAATGAAACCGGTCTGCGAGAAGTGTGAATCCGCGCTGGCCGCCGACTGCGAGGCCTACATCTGCAGCTATGAATGCACCTTTTGCCGTGATTGCACGGCGGAGCTCGGGCGGCGCTGTCCCAATTGCGGCGGCGAGCTGGTGACCCGGCCGCGCCGTCGGGCCGATCCGTCGGCGCCGCAGGTTGCCTGAACCGATGCGGTGGCGGCGGTTGTGGTGCGCGCTGCTCGTCGTCGCGCTGCTTGCCGGTCTCGCGAGCTGGCCGGTGCCGACGCGTGCGCAGCAGGCGCCACCGGTCGATGAGGCGCCGAACGTTCCGTCGCTGCGAGCCTTCCGGGACGCACTGCTCGATGCGGTCCGGCGTCGCGATATCGACCACGTCGTCGGCTGGTCGGAACCGAACATCAGGCTCTCTGCCGACGGCACCGGCGGGCTCGCGGCGTTCCGCCAGATGCTCAGCGACGAGGCCGCGGGCCCGAAGGCTTGGCAGGACTTGGAAACGGCACTCGACCTTGGCGGTGTGTTCCAGCGGTGGGATGAATTCTGCACGCCCTATTTCTCCTGCCAGCCTCCCGTGCCCAACTGCAACTGCACGCCTTACGATATCGTCGTAATCGTTACAGAGGATGCCCGCGCGTTCTTGGAACCCGACACCAAGTCACCGCTGGTCGCGGAGCTTGGCTACGATGTCCTGCGCATCCTAGAGCTTTATACCCATTGGGTCTTCGTCGAGCTGCCCGCGGGCGGCAACGGCTTCGTCAGGAGCGCGGATTTTCGCATGGTGGTGGACTACCGGGTGCATTTGAGGCAGCGTGACGGCGCGTGGTGGATCGAAGGCTTTCTTGCCGGCGATTAGAAATTCCGCGGCTGCGAATCGGTCCGCAAGCGATAGAAAGGTTGCCATGCCGAACGTTCTTATCACCGGTGCCAATCGCGGCATTGGCCTGGAGTTCGCCCGCAGCTTCGCCAGCGATGGCTGGCGGGTCCGCGCCTGTTGCCGGCATCCGGAAAAGGCAAAGGCGTTGAAGAAAATCAGCGGCGATGTCGCGGTGCATCGCCTGGACGTCACCGACGGTCTTCAGGTCGCCAACCTCTCGCGTGAACTGGCCGATGAACCGATTGACGTCCTGCTCAGCAACGCGGGTATCTACGGGCCCAGGAATACCGCCGACAAGATCCCGTTCGACCAGTGGGCCGGGGTTTTTGAGGTCAACACAATAGCGCCGTTGCGCGTAGCCCAACGTTTCGTCGAGCAGGTTGCTGCCAGCGACCGGAAACTGATCGTCAATATCAGCAGCCGCATGGGGTCGATCGCGGAGAACAGCGGCGGCGGCGAGTACATCTACCGCTCCTCCAAGGCGGCGCTCAACATGGTGGCCAAGTCGCTTTCGATCGATCTGGTGGGGCGCGGAATCACCGTTGTGGTGTTCCATCCGGGCTGGGTCAAAACCGACATGGGCGGCGAGGAGGCCGCGATCACGCCGCAGGAAAGTGTCGCCGGTATGCGCGCCGTGATCGAGCGCCTGACGACGGCTGAAAACGGCAAGTTCTTCAACTACGATGGCAGTGAACTGCCCTGGTAGGGAGCCACTCGAATGCATCGCTATCATTTGGCTCAAGTCAACATGGCGCTCGGCCGGGCGCCGATCGACGATCCGCTGATGGCCGGGTTCGTGGCCAAGCTCGATGAAATCAATGCGCTGGCCGAACGTAGCCCCGGCTTCATCTGGCGCTTGCAGTCGGACAGCGGCAACGCGACCGACATCCGGGTCACCGACGACCCGCGCCTGCTGATCAACCTCACGGTTTGGGATTCGCTCAAGAGCCTGTTCGACTATGTCTATCGGAGCGAGCACACCAAGGTTATGTCCCGCCGCCGCGAATGGTTCGAGGCCTCGCCGGCGCCCACTGTCGCGCTGTGGTGGGTGCCGGCCGGGACCACACCGACCGTCGAAGAGGCATTGTCCCGCCTCGACCATCTCAAGCGGCGCGGGCCGACCGCCCATGCTTTCGGGTTCAAGGAGAGCTTTGCCGCACCCGACGGCAGCGGCGTCGGGCTGACCGGAGAGGAGGCCCGGCAAGCGCGATGCGCCTGAGCGAGGAGCAGACCCTCATCCGCGACACCGCGCGCGCCTTTGCGCGTGAACGGCTGGCGCCTCATGCCGCCGAGTGGGACCGCGAGGCCGCGTTTCCGAAGCAGGCGGTGGCGGCGATGGGGAGCCTTGGGTTCCTCGGCATGCTGGTGCCGGAAGAGTGGGACGGCGCCGGCGCCGACCACGTTTCCTACGCTTTGGCCTTGATCGAGGTCGCGGCGGGCGACGGCTCCTGCTCGACGATCATGAGTGTGCACAACTCGGTCGCCTGCATGCCGATCCTGAAGTTCGGCACGACCGGGCAGAAGGAACGGTTCCTGAAGCCCCTGGCCCGTGGCGAGCAGTTGGGCGCATTCTGCCTGACGGAACCCCAGGCCGGCTCGGACGCGGCGGCGCTCAAGACCCGTGCCGAGCGGGTCGGCAACCACTATGTTTTGAACGGCGTGAAGCAGTTCATTACGTCGGGGCGCAATGCCGACTTGGCAATTGTCTTCGCGGTCACCGACCCGGCGGCGGGCAAGAAGGGCATCTCGGCCTTCATCGTGCCGACCGATACACCCGGCTACCAGGTCGCCAGCGTCGAGAAGAAACTGGGCCAGAAGGCCTCGGACACCTGCCAGATCGTGTTCGACGACATGAAGCTCACGCCCGACCTGCTGCTGGGGCAGGAGGGCGAGGGCTACAAGATCGCCCTCTCCAATCTCGAAGGCGGCCGCATCGGCATCGCCGCGCAGTCGGTCGGCATGGCACGGGCCGCCTACGAAGCGGCGCTGGCCTACGCCAAGGAGCGGCAGTCCTTCGGCCAAGCGATCATCGGTCACCAAGCGGTCGCCTTCCGGCTGGCCGACATGGCGACCGGGCTGCACGCGGCGGAGCTCATGGTGGTCGAGGCCGCCCGGCTGCGCGACGCCAGCGAGCCCTGTCTGAAGCAGGCTGCCATGGCCAAGCTCTTCGCCTCGGAGATGGCCGAGCGGGTCTGCTCCGACGCGATCCAGATCCACGGCGGTTACGGCTACCTGGGCGACTTTCCGGTCGAGCGCATCTACCGCGACGTCCGGGTCTGCCAGATCTACGAGGGCACCAGCGACATCCAGCGCCTGGTCATCAGTCGCCAGATCGCCGCGGAGTGATGTGGCGCAGCTGCCTTTGAAGCGCCTCTTTGTCGCCTCGATGGCACTCGCCTGCCTCGCCCTGGCGGCAGCGGTTTGGAGCTTCGTGATCGAGCCGGGCTGGGTTCGACTGCGCCCGGTCACCATCGCGACCGAACGCTGGCCAGCCGGCGAAACGCCGCTTCGAATCGCGGTTCTGGGCGATCTGCACGTCGGCGCGCCGCACATCGATTTGGCCAAGCTCGACGAGGTGGTGGCACAGGTGAACGCCCAGCGGCCGGACCTCGTGGTTCTGCTGGGCGACTACGTGATCCACGGTGTGCCCTTCGGCCGTTTCGTCGAACCCGCCGCGACCGCCCGCAGCCTCGCGGCGCTCCGCTCGCGCCATGGCACCTTTGCGGTACTGGGCAATCACGACTGGTGGTATGACGGCCCAGGCATCCGCCGTGCCTTTGAGGCTCAGGGTATCGTCGTGCTCGACGACGAGGTCCGGGCGCTTGATCTGTCCGACGGGCGGCTGTGGCTCGCCGGTCTGTCGGACGACACCACCCGACAACCCGATGCGCGAGGGACTCTTAGGGCGGTGCCGGAGGACGAGCCGGTCATTGTCCTGGCCCATGACCCGGTGGTGTTCTTCGATGTACCGCCGCGTGCCGTGGTGACACTGGCGGCGCACATGCATGGCGGCCAAGTTTACCTTCCTTGGGTTGGTGCTCTCATCACGCCGGGCAGGGCGCCACGACGCTTTGCCCATGGTCATATCCGTGAGGGCGGCAAGCACCTCTACGTGACCGCGGGCCTTGGCACCAGTATTTTGCCGCTGCGCTTCAACATGCCGCCGGAGATCGTAATCTTGACCTTGAGCGCGCCGGAGCGAGCAACGCAGTGATGGCACGACCGCGGGTCGGCGGCTATGCTCCGCCAACCGCAGGAACAGGAGAGACGTATGGCCGACCCAATCGAATTCTACTTCGATTTTTCCAGCCCCTATGGCTATTTGGCCGTCCAGGAAATCGACCAGATTGGCGAAAGGCACGGCCGCTCGGTAGTTTGGAAGCCTATCCTCCTGGGCGCGATTTTTCCAACCACGGGCAGCCAGCCACTGCTCAACATCCCCCTGAAGGGCGACTACGCCCGGATCGACCTGCCGCGTGTCGCGCGCCGGATCGGTGTGCCCTTTGTCCTGCCGACACCGTTTCCTTTCATGTCGGTCGCGGCGGCGCGCGCCTTCTATTGGCTGGCCGACCAGGACGTCGCCAGGGCCAAGGACTTTGCCAAGGCGGTGTTCCACGGCTCTTTCGGTGAGGGCCGGGACATGAGCGGTGCCGGTGCCGTGGTCGAGATTGCCGGCGGAATCGGCATTGACCCGGCCGCGCTCGGCGCCGCGCTGCAAGATCAAGCGATCAAGGATCGGTTGAGGGCCGAGGTCGATGGGGCAATCGCAAAGGGCGTATTCGGTTCGCCCTTCTTTCTGGTCGATGGCGAACCTTTCTGGGGCAATGACCGCCTGTACGACATCGACCGCTGGCTCGAGACCGGCGGTTGGTAGGACTTGATTAGCCCTCCTCCGCCAGGATCTGCTGATAGAGTTCTCGGTCGACGTTTCCACCGGACAGAATGAGGCCGACCTTCTTGCTGGCCAATTGTTCCCTTTCCTTGATCAGAGCCGCCAACGGTGCGGCACCGGCGCCCTCCGCGAGGTTGTGGGTGTCGGTGTAATAGGCGCGCACCGCCGATTTGATCTCCTCTTCCGTCACAGTGACCACCCGCTCCGCACCGGCGTTGATCAGATCGACCGCGTCGGCGACCGGCACGCGGCAGGCCATGCCATCGGCCAAGGTGTCGGCGGAGTTGGTCGAGACCGGCTT